>NZ_JBFTQL010000002.1:0-293282 GCF_056398985.1 Microbacterium sp. 01T413_2 | reverse complement strand
CGCGGCACTCGTCCGGGCCGCCGTGCGCTTCGCGGCCGCGGAACGCGCCGCTGCCGCCTGGGTTTCGGCCTTCACCCGCGCCGTCTGCGCCGTCGTCGCTCTGGCGCCGCCGGACGCGGGGCGGCGAGGCTTTGCAGGAGGAGAGGAATCCTTGGGCGCGCGAGGGTCGTTGGGAGCTCCGGTCATGCCCTTCACGGTAGCAACCGACGATGATGCGCAAAGGGCCGACGACCCGAAGTGACGGGATCCGACGCACAGGATGTCGCCCACGATGAACCTGGGAATGAACCGAGCAGTCGGTAACGGAATGGCATCGCACCCCCTCTGCCCATGAAGCACTCAGGGCAGATCGATACCATGATCTTCGGCACGAGGAAGTGTCCCATCGGTGACATAACCGTGAACACACGTAACAGGAGTATTTCTGTGACTCTTCAGACCATCATTCTCGCTGCCGGGATGGGCTCGCGCCTCGGGCGCTCCCTCCCGAAGCCGCTGACCGAGCTCAACGACGGGCGTTCGATCATGCAGCAGCAGCACGACAACATCCACGCCGCTTTCGGCGACGACGTGCGCATCACGACCATCGTGGGATATCGCGCCGAGACGATCATCGAGGCCTTCCCCGATGTGAACTACGTGCACAACGAGCGCTACGACCAGACCAACACCTCCAAGAGCCTCCTGCGCGGCCTCGCCGCCACGGGGCGAAAGGGCGTGCTCTGGATGAACGGCGACGTCGTGTTCGACCCGCGCATCCTGGGCCGCGCGATCGCCTACATCGAGCGCGACCAGTCCTTCGTCACCGTCAACACCGCCAAGGTGAGCGACGAAGAGGTCAAGTACACGGTCGACACCGAGGGCTTCATCAAGGAGCTCTCCAAGACCGTCAAGGGCGGCATCGGCGAGGCCGTCGGCATCAACTACATCTCCTCGCGCGACAAGCAGGCGTTCATGCGCCAGCTGCAGCGCGTGGACGACCAGGACTACTTCGAGCGCGGACTCGAGCTCGCGATCGTCGAGAACGGCCTGCTGCTGGAGCCGATGGACATCTCCGACCTGTACGCCGTCGAGGTCGACTTCGCCGAGGACCTGGAGCGGGCGAACCTCTTCGTCTGACGTTCCTACCCAGAGAGCCCGTGCCGCGACCGTCGCGCGCACGGGCTCTCTGCGTTGCGGGCGTTCTCGCAGGGCTGTCGACATAGGCTCTGAACCATGGGGCGAAAAGAAGGCAAGGGCGGCAGGGACGAGAAGACGATCCATCGGATCCACTCCTTGCCGGATGACGCGCCGTGGGCAGGCGGCCTCCCTCCGGCCGGGTCCTCAGAGCACCCGGCGCACATCCGCGGCCTCGACCGTGTCCTGGCCGTGCAGCGGCCGCTCGTGCTCGCGCACATCCGCAGCATCCGCCTGCGCCACCCGGATGCGACCCCGGCACAGATCATCACGCTGCTGGAGCGACGCTACCTCGCGGCTGTCACGACCGGCGGGGCAGCGGTCGGGGCGACCGCTGTGATCCCCGGGATCGGCACGGGCGTGACCCTTGCGCTGTCCGGTGTCGAGACGGCGGGCTTCGTCGAGACGACGGCGCTGTTCGCACAGTCGATCGCCGAGGTGCACGGCATCACGGTGACGAACCCCGACCGCGCCAGGGCTCTCGTGATGACCCTCATGCTCGGCAAGGAGGGGGTGGATCTGATCCGCCAGCTCGCAGGCCAGGCCGGCGGCAAAGGGGTGGGCCGGCCCGCCTATTGGGGCGAGCTGGTGACGAAGTCCCTGCCGCGAGCCGCCGTGGGGCCGCTCGCTGACCGGCTGAAGAGCATGCTCATCAAGCAGTTCGCCGGCATGGGCGGCGCATCACTGATCGGCAAGGCACTGCCGTTCGGCGTCGGCGCGGTGATCGGCGGTGCAGGGAACCACGTGCTCGGCCGCCGGGTGCTCGCCAGTTCGCATCGCGCTTTCGGCCTTCCGCCGCAGGTGCTGCCGGCAGAACTCGAACCGGTGCCGGGTGCCCAGCGCATCGAACGTCGGATCGCCCGTGGCGCTCAGCTGGCGGGATCGGCCGTGGTCGGAGCCGCCGGCAGCGCCGCGCGCGGCATCGGGTACGTCGGCCGCAGGGCCGTGGACTCGCTGCACCGCAAGCCTGCGCCGATCTCGGCCCCCGAGGCACCGGGGTCCGAACTGCACCCCACGGATCCGGACCGGGACGTCTGATCGATCCGCACAGTCGCGTGCTCGGACGAAGTCTGCACCGTCTCGGTGATCGCGAGGCGAGACGACGATTCTTCGTCGGCGCCTGCTCTTAGCGTGACGCCATGAACCGTTCCGCCGACCCTCCGCAGCCGCCTGTTCCCCCGCCTTCGTATCCCGTGCCCTGGCACGTCGATCGTCGGGACCGCACACACCCGATGGTGACGAACAGAGGTGCGGCGGTGCAGTTCGCCCGGGTCTTCGCCCGCACCTCGCGCGCTCCGGGGCGCACCCTCATGTGGGGACACGTCGAGCACGGCGAGCAGATGGAGGTGTGCCTGTGCGACACCGACGTCGACGACGTCGTCGTCACTCTCGCGTGGTTCCGCCCCGAGGACGGGCACGAGTACATCTGGCGATTCGTCGTCTGAGCCGTACCGGCAATCCGCCGCGCCCGGACGCTGCTCCCGCTGATCTCGCAGTCCGACATGAAAGGATCGACGAGTGACCCATCCCGAACCCTCCTCCTCCGACGCGGGCGCCCCGCTGTCCGGCGCTGGCGTGTCGTTCGTGATGCCGGTCCTCAATGAACGCGCCTACCTCGAGCACGCCGTCGGGTCGGTGCTCGCTCAGGACGTCGACGGGCCGACCGAGCTCGTGCTGGCGCTGGGCCCCTCCTCCGACGGCACCACCGAACTCGCCGAGCGCATGGCCGCGCGCGAACCACGGCTCCGGATCGTGCACAACCCCGCCGCGGACATCCCGGTCGGACTGAACGCCGCGATCCGCGCCAGCAGGTATCCGACGATCATCCGCGTGGACGCGCACTCCGAGCTCTCCTCCGGATACGCGGCGCGCGCCCTGGACACCCTCGAGCGCACCGGCGCGGCGAACGTCGGCGGCGTGATGCGCGCCGACGGACGCACCCCGTTCCAGGCCGCCGTCGCCCGCGCCTACAACTCACCGGTGGGTCTCGGCGGCGGCAGCTATCACGGCGGCACCAGGGAGGGCAGGGCCGAGTCCGCGTACCTGGGTGTCATGCGCCGCGCCGTCCTCGACGAGGTCGGACTGTTCGACGAGTCCATCCGGCGCGGCGAGGACTGGGAGCTGAACCTCCGGATCCGTCAGGCCGGTCACACGGTGTGGTTCGATCCGCAGCTCGCGGTGACCTACTGGCCGCGGGAGAGCTGGATCCGGCTCGCTCGACAGTTCCGCTCCACGGGTGCGTGGCGCGGCGAACTGGTGCGGCGCTACGGCCGCAGCAACGGCGTGCGCTTCTTCGCCCCGCCCGCGATGCTCGTGCTCCTGGTGCTCGCGGTCGTCGTCGGCGTGCTGCAGGCGACCGGGGTGCTCGCGGGCATCGGCTCGGTCATCGCGTCCGCGGTGTATCTGCCGCTCGTCGCGTATGCGCTGCTCGTCATCGCAATGGCTCTCACTCCCGCACGCCCCCACGATCCGCCCCGCAGCCCGCGGGAGCGGCTGTGGACCCTCGCGGTACTGCCGACCATGCACCTCTCCTGGGGACTGGGCTTCCTGATGGGGGTGCTGCGCGGCGCGCACGACACGGTCGACACCTCACGGCTCGGGTCGCGGAACACCCCGCTGCCCTGACCGGCGTACCTGCGCCTGTCTCCGACCGCGCCCGAGACGGCGTCAGGCCTCGAGCCAGCCGAGGTCCAGAATCCGGTCGACCACGCGGCCGGAGGCAGACCCGTCATCGCGTCCATTGAACTGCGCCTGCCAGGCGACGTATTTCGGTGCATGCTGGGCCACCGCGGACATGTCGGAGAGCGCCGCGACCAGCTCCTCCTGTGTGTGCAGGAGCGGCCCGGGCGCGCGTGCGGCGAGGTCGAAGTAGAAGCCGCGCAGCTTGCCCCGGTAGTGCTCGAAATCCGGCACCAGGAAGTACATCGGCTTGCCCGTCGCGCTGAAATCGAACATGACCGAGGAGTAGTCGGTGACCAGCGCATCCGCAGCGAGCAGCAGCTCCGCGGTATCGGGATAGCCGGTGACGTCGATCACGCGGGATCCGGCGTGATCGCGCCCCGGGCGGATCGTGCGGGAGTGCCCGCGCACGAGCACCACGGCGTCGGCGGCCGCGGCGAGCGCATTCGGATCCACGAAGTCGACCATCTCGGACCGGTCGTCGCGCCAGGTCGGCGCATACAGCAGCACTCGCTCGCTCTCGCCGATCCCGAGAGCCGTGCGGACGCGTGCGGCGTCGCCCGTGAGGAGCACGTCGTTGCGGGGATAACCGTCGACCCAGATCGGCTTCCGCAGGAACGCGTAGGCCTTGCGCAGCACGCGCTCCGCATAGGGGTTCTGCGCGAGCAGCACATCCCAGCGCCGCGACTCGCGGATGACCGCGAGCCAGCGCCGCGGATGCAGACCAGGGCGGTGCAGCGCCAGGCGCTTGAGCGGGGTGCCGTGCCAGGTCTGCAGCACGCGCTGGCCGGGCTTGCGGTCGAAGCGACGGCGCAGCCAGTCGTTCACCACGAGCAGCCGCGCGTCCGCACGCGCCCGCCACCACTCCGGCGAACCTTCGACGACGGCGATCGCCCCCTCGGGCACCGGGACGGAGAGGTCCACGACGCTCCAGTAGCGAGTCACGCGGGGTGCGCGTCGCGCGAGCTCGCGGTCGATCGCGCCGGGGTTGCAGCCGCTGGACTGCCCGTAGAACGACTCGAAGAACACCGCGTTCTCGCCGGCGCCCGGCAGCGCCGCGTAACGGCCCTCGAGCGCGAGGCGGCCCTCCGCGGTCTCGTAGGCGGGGTCGATAGGCGGCGCGATGCTCACGGTGCCGCTCGTCGCAGACACACGGAGCCCGGCGAGCAGCACGCTCCCGATCTCGAGGTCGTCGAGCGGGACGCCATCCACGGTCAACTCGTAGTCCCCACTCGGCAGCGGCAGCTCAGCCCCGCCCCAGCGCGAAGCCCGAAGCGGCAGTTCGGCGCTCCACGTGTCCGGACCGTCCTCGGCGACGATCGCGGCCGCGACAGCTCGGCGGCCGGCGAGCTCGACCTCGGCAGGCGCGGAGCCCTCCCCCGCGATCAGCAGCGCCTGCTGCTCCTCATCGACGCGGACAGAGGTGACGCGGGGGGTCGTCATGCGGTTCCCTTCGAAGCGGGGGTCGGAGATGCGTGGAACGCCGTCGCGGTGCCGGGCGTCGCCGCGCTCGTGGCGGCACCGGTGCGAGCGAGGATCGCGGCGAGCACACGGGCGGTGTTGCCGCCGTCACGATGCGCGTGCATGCGCGCGCTGAGCTCGCGGGAGAGGGCGGCACGGCGCTCGAACTCCGCATCCTCCAGCAGGGTCGCCTGCAGCTGCGCCGCCGCGTCGGTCCAGTCCGCAGCGGGGTCGGAGCCGGCGACCTCGGCGTACTCTCCGTAGAAGCCGCGCGAAGTGGCGTACGCGACCGGGTCCGGAGCGAGGTAGATCACCGGCATCGCGAGCAGCCCGACGTCGTAGGCCATCGACGAGTAGTCCGTCACGAGCACGTCGATCGCGGGCAGCACGGGCGTGATGTCGGGCACCAGCGCGGATCCGATCGTGCGAACGCGCTCCGACGGCGTGGGAGGGCGGTACTCCCCTTCGCCCAGAGGATGCGAGCGCACCAGCAGCACGCTGTCCGTGCGCTCGAGGACCTCGAGGATCCGCGTCCATTCCGTATCGCTCGGCACGGCGGGGTCTGGCGCTCCGTCGCGCCAGGTGGGCGCGTACAGCACCACGCGCGTGCCCTCGGCGATGGGGCCGACGGCGTCGTCGCGGCGCGCGACCGCGTCGGCACGACGTTCGGCCGGATCCCCGGCGGAGAGCACATCGACGCGCGGTTCGCCGGTCACGAGCACCTGCTGCACGCCCAGACCGAAGGCGGACTCCAGGCGCCCGCGGGAGCGCTCGGACGCCGCGGGCAGGACGCGGATGCGCCGGGTCTGCGCGCGGTAGAGCAGCCCGAGCAGCTTCTGCAGCGGCACGAAGCCGGGCAGGAACGCGCTCTGCACCGTGGCCGGGGAGTCGAGCCCGATGCGCTTGAGCGGGATGCCGTGCCAGAGCTGGACGAGATAGGCGCCCGATGTCGCGTAGCGGTTGACGTCGCCGAATCCGTGCGTGACGACGACCACGTCGGCACGGGCCGTGGCCCACCAGCCGCGAAGTCCGTTCTTCGGGATCGTGCGGATGCCGAGCGCTGCGGCATCGCGCTGCTCTCGGTCGGATCCGGTCAGCCAGAGCGGCTGCAGCCCCGCCTCGACCGCGGCCCGCCAGAGGGCGAGGGCGCCGTCTCCGATCCCCGCCCCGCAGCCGATCACCCAGCCGCGCCCGCGCGGGACGATCAGGGTCCCCACGCGTCCGAGCAGATAGAGCGGGATCCTCAGCAGCTTGCCGGCGTTGCCCGCACGGAAGGAGAAGGACGCCACCCCGCGAGCCTAGCGCCCTGTCGGCGGAGCCGACGAACGGATCCCCCGGGACCCAGACGAGGAAGGGCGCCACCCGCGACCGCGTCGCGAGGTGGCGCCCTTCTGCTTGGCAAGGTTCAGGCGCGGGTCACTGGGACAGCGTGCCCAGGGTGACCTTGATGTCCTGCGACTTCCCGCCACGGTTGACGGTGAGGGTCGCAGAGCTGCCGCCGGCGACCGAGCGCACCTGCGCGGTGAGGTCGCTGGCGTCGGTGATCGGGTTGCCGTTGAAAGCGGTGACCACGTCGCCGGCCTGGACGCCCGCATTCGCCGCCGCGCCGCCGCTCGTGACCGAGGCGATGGCAGCGCCCACGACCGTGGCGCCCTTCTGACCACTCGCGTCCTGCACGGTGGCGCCGAGCAGGCCGTGGGTGGCCTTGCCGTCGGCGATGATCTCGCCGGCGACGCGCTTGGCGATGTTCGAGGGGATCGCGAAGCCCACGCCGATGTTGCCGGACTGGCCCGACGACGAGGACGAGGATCCGGCGCTCGCGATCGCCACGTTCACGCCGATGAGCTTGCCGTCGCTGTCGACCAGCGCGCCACCGGAGTTGCCGGGGTTGATCGCCGCGTCCGTCTGGATCACGGAGATGGAGATGGTCGCCGCGGCGCTCTGGGATCCGGATCCGCGTCCGGGGATGTCGAACTGGAACGGCTGCTGCGAACCGTCCTGGTTCGGGCTCTGCTGCTGGTCGCCGTTGGAGCCCTGCGAGGGAGCGGCGGACGACTGGATCTGGATGCTGCGGTTGAGCGCGCTGACGATGCCGGTGGTCACCGAGTTGGACAGGCCCAGGGGCGCGCCCACGGCGACCGTCATCGATCCGACGTTGAGCTTGGACGAGTCGGCGAACTCCATCGGGGTCAGGCTCGAGCCGTCCTTCACCTTGATCACGGCCATGTCGTAGGTGGGGTCGACGCCGACGACCGTGGCGTCGAGGATGCGGCCATCCGAGGTCGTCACCCGGATCGTGGGGTCGGAGACCTCGCCGTCCAGCGTCACCACGTGCGCGTTGGTGAGGATGTGTCCGTCCTTGTCGAGCACGATGCCGGAACCGGATCCCGCGGCGCTGGATCCGGAGACCTCGATCGTGACCACCGAGGGCACGGTCTTCGCAGCGATCGCGGTGGCCTCCGACACGGACTCGGGGTTGTTCACCGTGACGGTGCTGGGCCCGGAGCTCGACTTCGTCGACGAGGAGTTCGACGAGGTCAGCGAACCATAGCCGACGGCTCCGCCGACGCCGGCGAGGCCGCCGACGAGGGCCGCAGCGATGATGATCGCCGCGATCTTGCCGCCGCCGACGCCGCTCTTGGCCCGGGACTCTGCAGCCGGAACCGTGGTGGCGGCCGCACCGAATGCGGCGCCGGCGTGCGCTCCAGGATGCCCGGGGTTCACGGGCTGAGTCGGGTGCGCCTGCTCCGGCATCGCGTAGGCGCCGGTGGGCGGGATCGGGGTGGTGGGCGCCGTGGTGCCATCCGGGACGGAGGCGCCCGGGGCGGCCACGCGGGTGGACGAGAACGACGGGGGCACGGAGTGCCCGGCGTCGGGGTGAGGCGTCTGCTCGTTCATGTCTGCTCCTTTGAACCTTGCCCTTACAGACTGACGGCCGTTTCTGTGTTTTTCTTATGCCGGCTGGGAGATTCCGCTATGGCGTTACCCTGGGCGGCATGGGAATCCTGCCCGGCGCCTGGCGCCGCACGGCGGCCGGCGCCGGTCTGCTCTCCGCAGCCGGTGAGGTCGCCCCTACCATCTTCGCCGAGATCTCCGCGCTCGCGGGCCGTACCGGGGCGATCAACCTCGGACAGGGGTTCCCCGACGAGGACGGACCGGCCGAGGTCCTCGAGACCGCCCGCGCGGCGATCCTCGCCGGCGCGAACCAGTACCCGCCCGGGCGCGGTGTGCCGGATCTGCTGCAGGCGATCGCCGAGCATCAGCGGCGCTTCTACGGCCTGGACGTCGATCCGGACCGCGAGATCTTCGTCACCGCCGGTGCCACCGAGGCCATCGCCGCGTCCCTCCTCGCGCTCGTGGACGGCCCCGAGGACGAGATCGTGGTGTTCGAGCCGTTCTACGACTCGTATGCGGCGATCGCGGCGCTCAGCGGCGCCACGCTGCGCACCGTGCCGCTGCGCCTGCCCGACTTCCAGCCGGATCCGGACGAGCTCGCGGCGGCGATCACGGATCGCTGCCGGGTGATCCTCGTGAACGACCCGCACAATCCCACGGGGGCCGTGCTGAGCGACGCCGTGCGGACCGAGATCGTGCGCCTAGCGCACCAGCACGACGCGATCATCGTCACGGACGAGGTGTACGAGCACCTCGCCTTCGCCGGTCCGCACGTGCCGATCGCGACCCTGCCCGGCGCGGCCGAACGGACCCTCACGATCTCCTCGGCGGGCAAGACGTTCTCGGTGACCGGGTGGAAGATCGGCTGGATCCACGGCCCCGCCGAGCTCATCACCGCGGTGCTCAGCGTCAAGCAGTTCCTCACGTACGTCAACGGCGGGCCGTTCCAGCCGGCGGTGGCCGCGGGCCTGCGCCTGCCCGACGCGTTCTTCACGGGCGCGGCGGAGCAGCTGCGCGCGAAGCACGATCTCCTCGCGGAGGGCCTGAGTGCGGCCGGCTTCGAGGTGCACCGCCCGGACGGCGGCTACTTCACGGTCGCCGACGCCTCCGCGATCGGAGGGGCGGACGCTGACGCCTTCTGCCGGGCGCTGCCGGAGCGGATCGGCGTCGCGGCGATCCCGCTCACCGCGTTCGTGCGCCCCGAGCACCGGGAGGACTACCGCGGCCTGGTGCGCTTCGCCGCATGCAAGCGCCCCGAGGTGATCGCGGAGGCCGCAGAGCGCCTGGCGGGACTTCGCGCGGGAGTGTGAACGGGGTCAGCGCGGCACGACCCGGTAGCGGCGCAGCCGCAGCACCGGGTTGATCTCGCGGGTGCGGGCGACGAGCGCCGCGTCCAGGTCGGCGACGGCGATCCCCTCCCCCGTGCCGACCCCGGCGACCGTGACGCCCTGCGGATCGATCACGGCCGAATGCCCCACGCCGACCGGCGTCGGGTGATCGGCCGCGACGACGTAGGCGGTGCTCTCGATCGCGCGCGCCGCCAGCAGCGTGTTCCAGTGGTGCTCCTTGAGCGGGCCGCGCACCCACTCCGCAGGCACCACGAGCGCCTCGGCGCCCGCGTCGACGAGGGTGCGGGCGACCTCGGGGAAACGCAGGTCGTAACAGGTCATCAGCCCGAATGTCATCCCGTCGACGGTGAAGGTCGCGGCATCGCCGAGCTCGCCCGCCTCGATCCAGCGCGACTCCGACTGACCGAACGCGTCGTACAGATGCTGCTTGCGGTAGACGGCGAGCAGCCCCGTCCGGTCCACCGCGACGAGGGCGTTGCGGATCCGTCCTGCACCTGCCCGCTCGACCAGACCCGCGACGATTACGACCCCGTGCCGGTCCGCGAGCTGCCGCAGCCGACCGGTGAACGCGTCGTCCAGCTCCTCCGCGTTCGCGGCGAGGCTCTCGTCGAGCGAATCCACGAAATAGCTGGAGTACTCCGGCAGCACGATCAGCCGCACCCCGCGTCCGGCGGCCTGCGCGACGAGGTCGCCGATCTTCTCCCGGTTCGCCGCACGGTCGGCGACAGGCGCGAACTGGCACACGGCGACGGAGACGGTGACGGCGGTCATCGCTCCATCATCGCTCACCTCGAGGCATGGACAGAACGCCCACCCGAAGTGACCCGAACCGGCGATGCGCGCCACGGGCAGGAGGACAATGGAGGCACTGGCCCGCGGCACGTCACCGGGGCCGGAGGAGGCGGTTCCCATGACCCCGCTCGTCGTCCTCATCGTCGTCGTGATCCTCGCGGTCATCGTGTTCTTCATGTCCGCGCGCATCGTGCGGCAGTACGAACGCGGTGTGGTGCTGCGGTTCGGGCGCCTGCACAACCTGCGCGAGCCGGGGATCCGGTTCATCTTCCCGATCGTCGACGTCATGATCAAGGTTCCGCTGCGGATCGTCACACTGCCGATCCAGTCGCAGGGCATCATCACCAAGGACAACGTGACGGTGGGCGTCTCAGCCGTGGCGTACTACCGGGTGGTCGATCCGGTGAAGTCGGTGATCGCGATCGAGAACGTGCGCTCCGCGATCGACCAGATCGCGCAGACCACACTGCGCAAGGTCGTCGGCCAGCACCACCTCGACGAGACCCTCTCCGACACAGCGGCGCTGAACGTGAACATCCGCGAGATCCTCGACGTCACCACGGTGGACTGGGGCGTGGAGGTGACGCTCGTCGAGCTGAAGGACATCCTGCTGCCCGACTCGATGAAGCGCGCGATGGCGAAGCAGGCCGAGGCCGAGCGCGAGAAGAGGGCGAAGATCATCGCCGCCGAGGGCGAGGCGCTCGCCGCCGCCCAGCTAGGCACCGCATCCGACACGATGATGTCGCACCCGCTCGCGCTCCAGCTGCGGACCCTGCAGACGCTGGTGGAGATCGGCGTCGACAAGAACACGCTCGTAATCGTGCCCGCCCCGCTCGTGAACACGATCGGGGAGGTCATGAACATGATCGACAAGGAGGCGGCGGTCGCGCAGGTGCGCGCGCACTGAGCGGCCTCGGAGGACGGCACCCGCGGCGCCGCCCTCCGGACACTGTCACGCGATGGGTTCGAGCGCCGGGTAGTCGATGTAGCCCTCCGCCGTGGCGCCGTAGAACAGCTCCGGTCGCGGCGCATTGAGCCCGGCGTCCTGCGCCCACCGTGTCGCCAGGTCGGGGTTGGCGATGACGGGCCGACCGACGGCCACCGCATCCGCCCATTCCTCGGCCACGAGCATCTCCGCCTCCTCTTTGACGGTCACGGCGGTGAATCCGGAGTTGACGATGAGCGGCGCGCCCGCCGCGCGACGGATGTGCTGCACGATCTCCGCCGTGGGCTGCGCGTAGAGGACGTCGATGAAGGCCAGGTCCAGGGGCGCGAGGCCCTGGGCGACCGCCGTGTACACGGCCCAGGCGTCGGCGTCGTCCTGCTCCAGCACCCCCTGGATGTTGTGCTGCGGCGACAGCCGGATCCCGGTCCGCTCGACGCCCACGGCGTCGGCGACGGCGCGCGTGACCTCGACGGCGAAGCGTGCTCGGTTCTCGGCAGAGCCGCCGTAGCGGTCCTCACGGGTGTTGGACGCCGGTGAGAGGAACTGATGCACCAGATAGCCGTTCGCACCGTGCACCTCCACCCCATCCATCCCGGCAGCGATCGCGTTGCGGGCCGCGTCGGCGAACTGGGCGATCACCTCGGTGATCTCCTCCTCGGTCAGCGCGTGCGCGACCGGCAGCTCGGCCTTGCCGTGAGGGGTGTGCGTCTCCCCCGGCGCGGCGAGCGCACTGGGGCCGACCACGCGCGGTTCGCCCGAGATGTCGGGATGGGAGATCCGGCCGCCATGCATGAGCTGCATGACGATCGTGCCGCCTGCCGCGTGCACGGCATCGGCGATCCGCCGCCAGCCGTCGATCTGCTCGGGAGTCACGATGCCCGGCTGCCCCGGATACGACTTGCCCTCCGCGGACGGCCAGGTGCCCTCGGTCAGGATGAGCCCCTGCCCGGACCGCTGCCGGTAGTACTCCTCCATGGTCGCCGTCGCCACGCCATCCGCCCGGGCACGAGTGCGGGTGAGCGGGGCCATGACCACGCGGTTGGACAGCTGCAGGGCGCCGAAGACGGCGGGTTCGTAAAGATTCACAAGGAGGGTAAGGCGCGGCCCTCGCACGATATTCCGATACCGGCATGCGGATCGCCTGGGCACCGGATCGCGGCCCTCGGAACGACTCACGATCGCCGCATGACGAAGGCCCCCTGATCAGATTTCCCTGATCAGGGGGCCTTCTCTTGTTGCGGGGACAGGATTTGAACCTGCGACCTCCGGGTTATGAGCCCGGCGAGCTACCGAACTGCTCCACCCCGCGGCACAAGGAATAGCCTAACACGGGAATCGGCAGTGCGCGAATCGAGCGCTACTTCGTGGTGGTGCTGCCGCTCCCCTCGAGCTCGATCAGCCGGTTCACGGCGTCGGTGAGCTTCTGGTCCTGCACGGCGAACTCCGAGAGGTTCCCCGCCTTCAGCGCGGCGTCGCGCGCGACCATCGCCGCCTTCGCGTCCGCCAGGGCGGACTGGAACGCCGCGTCGCCGGTGGGCGGCGTGGTGCCGGTCCCCGTCCCGGGGGTCGGCGTCGGAGTGGGCGTGATGTTGTTGTCACCGCCCGCGGCGCCCGAGTCGCCGCCGAACAGCTGGTCCAGCGCCTCGGTGAGCGTGTCGGCGAAGGCGATCTTGTCGCCGAAGGCGACGAGGATCTTCTGCAGACGCGGCACCTGGGTGCCACCGGACGACTGCACGAAGACCGGCTGCACGTACAGGAACCCGCCGCCGACGGGCAGCGTCAGCAGGTTGCCGTGGGTCACCTTCGACTGCCCCTGCTTGAGCAGGTTGAGCTGCTGGCCCACGGTCGGATCCGAGTCGAACGAGTTCTGCACCTGGCCGGGGCCCGGCACCGTGGTGTCGGCGTCGATCTCCAGCATGCGCAGCTTGCCGTAGGAATCCGATTTCTTCCCCGCGGTCGAACCGGCATCCGCGTCGACGGACAGATAGCCCATCAGCACGTTCCGGCTGTTCGATCCCTGCGACGCGGGGATGAAGCTCGTGTACATGGAGAACTGGGACTGCTCCTGCCCGGGCATCTTCATGGTCAGGTAGTACGGAGGCTGCAGCTCGGGGTTGGCCGAATCGCTCTGCGGGTCGTTCGGGGTCTCCCAGAGGTTGTCCTGCCGGGCGAACGAGGCCGCGTCGTTGACGTGATAGGTGCCGAGCATCGCGCGCTGCACCTTGAACAGGTCGGTGGGGTAACGCACGTGGCTCATGAGCTGCGCCGACATGTCGCTGATCGGCTTGAGCGTGGACGGATAGATCTTCTGCCAGGTCTTCAGCACCGGGTCGGTCGGATCCCACGCGTACAGGGTGACCTTGCCGTCGTAGGCGTCGACGGTGGCCTTGACCGAGTTGCGGATGTAGTTGATGTCGTCCGTCACGAAGCCGGGCTGGGTGTTGACCGAGTCGCTGATCGCCTTGGGCAGGTTGACGGTGGTCGAGTACGGGTAGCTCGAGCTCGTGGTGTAGCCGTCCACGATCCACACGATCCGGCCGTCCACGATGCTCGGGTACGGGTCGCTGTCCAGCGTCAGGTACGGCGCCGCCTTCTGCACTCGATCCTTCGGTGCACGGTCGTAGAGGATCTGGGAGTCCTCGTTCACGCTCTCCGAGAACAGGATCTGCTCGGACTGGAACTTCAGCGCGTACAGCAGCTTCGTGAAGAAGTTGCCGACCCGCGGTCCGCCGTCACCCGTGAACGTCGTCTTCGTCTGGTTCTCGCTGGAGTCCTTGCCGCGCGGATAGTCGATCTCGACCGGCGCGGTGCCCTTCGGCGCTCCCACGATCGAATAGGCCGGCGAGTTCTCGCCGAAGTACACTCGCGGCTCGAACTTCTGGGCGTCGGTCAGCGTGCCCGAGGTCGGGATGCCCCGCTCCAGGAAGACCGGCTCCCCGTCGTCGGTGCGCTTGTTGCCGGCGGCGGCGACGAGGCCGTAGCCGTGCGTGTAGACGAGGGTGTTGTTGTTCCACGTCGGGCTGCCGATGCGGTCCGTGTCGATCTCGCGGACGGCGACCACCGCATCCTGGGTCTTGCCGTCGATCGTGTAGCGGTCGACGTCGAGCTTCGACGGGAACTTGTAATAGCTCCGGTACTGCTCGAGCTGCTGGAACGTCGGCCCGATCACATTCGGATCCATGATGCGGATCGACGCCGTCGTGTCGGCGTCGCTGCGCAGCTGCCCCGACTCGGCCGTGGTCTGCGCCTTGAACGGGGTGGTCTCCACGCCGTTGATCCCGTAGGCCGCCTTGGTGGCGGTCAGGTTGCGCTCGTAGTACTGCGCCTGCAGCTGGTTCTGGTTCGGCTTCACCTGGAAGGTGTTCACCGCCCACGGATAGGCGATGCCGAGCACGAGGGCCGCCACGATGAGCAGCGCGGTCGCCGCCAGCGGGAAGCGCCAGTGCCCGATCACCGCGGTGACGAAGAAAAGCACGGCCACGAGCGCGGCGATGATCGCGAGGATCGACAGACCGGGGATCACCGCGTTGACGCCGGTGAAGGCCGCACCCGTGATCTTGTCCTCAGTGGTGGTGAGCGTCTTGTAACGGTCCATCCACAGGCTCACCGCCTGGGTCAGCAGGTAGACGCCGGCGATCACGGCCAGCTGCACACGGGCCGCCTTGGAGATGCGCAGCTCCCCCTGGCCGATCCGCACCGAGCCGTACAGGTACAGCACGAGCGCCGACACCAGCAGCGACAGGATCAGCACCGCGGAGATGAAGCCGAGCAGCGCCTCGTAGAAGGGCAGGTCGAACAGGTAGAAGCCGGTGTCCAGGTGGAACTGGGCGTCCTTCTGGCCCGTCGCGGTGCCGTTGGCCCACTGCCACACGGTCTCCCACTGCCCCGCGGCGGCGAAGCCGGCGAACAGGCCGAAGAAGACCGGCATCCCCCACATCGCCAGGCGACGCAGCGGCTCGACGACCTCCTGGTACCGGTCCAGCTGCGAGCTCAGCCGCACGTAGACGGGCCGCATCCGGTAGGCCAGCTGGATGGCGATGAACATCGGCACCGCCATGCCGAGGAAGCCGACGACGAACATCGTCGCAGTCGCGATCCAGCGGGTGGTGAGCACGCCGGCGAAGTTCAGCTGGTCGTACCAGAGGAAATCGGTGTACATCGATGCGAACACGAAGAACGCGGCGATGAGCACGGCGAGGATCACCACCGTCGCGAGGACGATGCGTCGGGCAGTACGGGGCGCGGCCGGTGCGGGTGAGGTGGTCACCGTCCCATCCTAGGTCGGCGCTTTGTCGAGATCCCGAGCCGCGGGCGCCCCGGCTTCGCCCGTCGCGAACGCGCGGGCTACTTCTTCAGGTCTGCCGCCGTGCACGTGGGCAGCGCGGCGACGTCTCCCCCGTCGGCGATGACCTTGAGCGCATCGAGCGACTGCTCCAGGGTGTCGGTGCGCACCACCGTCAGCCCGGAGGGGACATGGCCGTAGACCTCGTCGCAGTTGGACCCCGGCGCGAGGAAGTAGTCCGCGCCGGCCGCGCGCGCACCGTAGAGCTTCTGCCGGATGCCGCCGATCGGGCCGACCGTGCCGTCCGCGGTGATCGTGCCGGTGCCTGCGACCTGCTTGCCGCCGTTGAGGGCCCCGGGGGTGAGCGTGTCGATGATGCCCAGCGCGAACATCATGCCGGCGCTCGGACCGCCGACGTTGTCCAGCTGCAGCTTCACATCGATCGGGAAGTCGTACTTCTGCTGCAGCGTGATGCCGAGCAGCCAGCGGCTGCTTCCGCTCTGGACCTGCTTCTTCGGGGTGACCGAGACGTCCTGCCTCGTGCCATCGCGTTCGATCGTGAGCGTGACAGGAGATCCCGCCGACTGCTGGATCTCCGCCCGGACCGCGTCCGTGTCCGACGGATTCGCGCCGTTGACGGCGATGACCGCATCTCCCGCCTTCAGGATCCCGTGCGCGGCGCCGTCGTCGGTGACCGAGGCGACCTGGATCGTGACCGGCACGTCGTGGCCGAGTTCACGCAGGGCTGCGGCGGTGGCCTCCTGCTGCGAGTCGACCATCATCAGCTGGTTCGCCTGATCGCGCTGCGTCGTGGTGACGCCCTGCGGGAAGACGGCGTCGACCGGCACCACGGCCTTGGACGGGTCGAACCAGGCCAGCACGAGCTGCATCCACGACGGCGGGTTCTCCCGGTTGCCCACGACCTGCACGGTGGTGAGATCCAGCGCACCCTGGGTGGGATGGGTGTCGGCGCCCGTGACGGAGATCAGCCGCACGGACTTGCCCTTCGCGTCCTTGACCTCGCCAAGAGTGTTGAAGACCGGTCCCGGCTGCTCGATGACATACGGCAGCGGGAGGAAGGTCAGCACCAGCAGCGCGACGAGCGACACGATGAACGCGATCAGCCCGATCCGGGTGCCCCGGGGTGCACGCCGCCGCCCGCGCGTCGCTCCCGCGTCGGATCCTCCGCGCCCGGTCTGCTCGGGATCGCTCGGCGCGGGACTGATCGTCACAGGGCCTCCAGGCCGGGGGTCTGATGCTCGTTCGCGAGCGGCGTACAGCGGAGCGGTCCGTTCCCGGCGCATCCTGTGGTGGTGCAACTAGCGTAGTCAGCACGGGCTATACACGTGCTGAGAGGGCTCCCGATGGCTGAGAACGACCCGAACTCCGACGACTTCCTGCAGTTCCTCCGCCGTATGCTCGGCGGGTCGGCGGATGACTTCGACCTGAGCGCCCTGCAGGGCATGCAGGGGCTGAACCTCGACCCCGCGATGATGCAGCAGATGATGCAGCAGATGCAGGGCGCCATGAACGGCGACCCGTGGGAGACCACGCTGCGGCAGGCGCTGCACATCGCCAACCGTGATGGTCAGGGCATCGACACGGGCTCCCGCGCGTCGATCGCCGACGCCTTCGCCCTCGCGGATCTCTGGGTCGGCGAGGCGACCACGATCTCCGAGCTCGGCTCCGCCCCGCGCGCCCTCACGCGCGGCGAGTGGGTCGAGCAGACCCTTCCGGTATGGAAGGAGGTCGCCGCCCCGGTGTCCACGAGCATCGCCGACGCGCTGATGAGCGCGCTCGAGGGCCAGACCCCCGAAGAGATGCAGGGCATGGTTCAGGGCGCAGGGCGCCTGATGCGCGGCATCGGCAGCTCGGTGTTCGCGATGCAGTTCGGTCAGGTGCTGGGCAACCTGTCGCTCGAGGTGGTCTCCGGCGGCGACGTGGGCATCCCCGTGCTGCCGGCCGGCACCGCGGCTGTCATCCCGCAGAACCTCGCTGCATTCGGCGAAGGGCTGGAGATCCCGGAGGATCAGATCGCGCTGTACCTGGCGGCCCGGGAGATCGCGTACGCCCGGCTGTACCGGCACGCGCGCTGGCTGCACCTGCACGTGATGACGCAGATCACCGAGTTCGCGAAGGGCGTGACGGTCGACGTCGACAAGCTCGAGGACGTCGCCGGCCGGCTCGATCCGTCGAACCCCGAGGAGCTCCGCGAGGCGATCGAGGGCGGGGCGCTGCTGCCAGAGCTGTCGGATGCACAGCGAGAGGCGCTGGAGCGGCTGGAGAACCTCATCGCCACCATCGACGGCTGGGTCGACGTGGTCACCACCCAGGCCACCTCGCGGCTGCCCGACAGCGTTCGGATCGCCGAGGCGGCCCGCCGCCGTCGCGCGGCGGGAGGCCCCGCAGAGGACGCGCTGGGCGCCCTGGTCGGGCTGAAGATCCGGCCGCGCCGGCTGCGCGAGGCCGCCGCGATGTGGCGGGCCGTCACCGAGGCGGTCGGCGTGGAGGCCCGCGACGCGCTGTGGGACTATCCCGACCTGATGCCGGATGCGTCCGACATCGATGATCCGGCCGCGCTCGTGGCGCGGCTGCAGTCGCGCGCACGGGGCGAGCAGCCCGCGCCCGACGAGATGGACGAGGCGCTCGAGCGGCTGCTGAACGGCGAGGACTTCGGCGATCCGGAGAAGTCGGATGATCCCGGGGCCGTGAACGGTTCCGAGGATGACGGATCGGGCGAACCGGACGGCTCCGGCGATGGGTCCGACGAGAAGCCGGTCTGACCGAGTTCTCCACCGATCGCGCATCCGGCCTCCAGGCAAGGTCGTGGACCGGTCATGATCGGGGCATGTCCACGATCCGACTCGATCCGGCGCACCCCGTGCTCTGGCGCGACGCCGACACCGTGCAGCTCGGCGCCGACCCGGCGCTGACACTGCACGTGGAAGCGCCGTGGATCCCCCGCATGCTGCAGGAGCTCGCGCACGGGATCCCCGCCCGCGCGTTCGAGGTCGTCGCCCACGGAGTCGGCGCGCCGCTGCCCGCCGCCCGAAGACTGCACGCCCAGCTGGAGCCGGTGCTCGTCGAGGTGGTCCCCCGGGCCGCGACACGGCTGGCGCCGTCGCCCGTGGTCGGGGCCCGCACGCTGCTCCGCCTCGAGGAGGCGCTCGCGGATGCCGGCGTCGATGTCGTGGACGACACGGACACGGTCGCGGTGGTCGTCCGGCACGGGGCCGTAGCCGCGCGCGACGCCGCGGCGATGCTGGCAGACGATCTGCCGCACCTGCCGTTGGCCTTCGATGCCGGCGGATCGACCGTCGGACCCCTCGTGGTGCCAGGGCGGACCCCGTGCCTTTCCTGCCGCGACTCGCACGACCGCGAACGGGATCCGTCCTGGGCGGCCCTGCATGTCCAGCTGCTCGAGCGGGATCCGGGCCGGGTCCCGCTCGGCGGGATCGCGTCCGCCGCGGAGGCGATCGCCGACCTGCTCAGCACGCGATCCCAGGCCGTACGCGACGGCTCGGGCCGGCTGATGCGGATCACCCGCGACGGGCGCCGATCATCGCGGACGGTGGAATTTCACGCAGACTGCCTCTGCCGATCTCCGCAAGGAAGCGAGACGGGCGCCGCCCTGCGCGATCCGCATCCCGCGACCACGTCATCGTCAGCGCTCGCGCGGCCCGCGTGACTCCGACGTACGCGAGCCGGCGCTCCTCGTCGATCGCGTCGAAGCCCGTCGCGTACGAGATCGGCAGCAGACCCTCCGAGCAGCCCACGAGATACACGTGCGGCCATTCCAGGCCCTTCGCGGCGTGCAGCGTGGACAGGGTCACGGTCCGCAGCACCGGCTCGTGCTGATCCTTGGCCCGGGCGAAGAGGTCGTCCGCGAAGCTGCGCATGGTGGTGCCGGCCGGAGCGTCCTCGGCGAGGCGCAGCACGGCGCGGCGGGCCTCCCAGGCGTCGCGCAGTGCTCCGCCAGCCTCGGGCGGATCGTCCGTGTAGCCGAGGCCGCGCAGCACGTCGCGCACGGCGCCGAGGAACGAGTGCTGCTGCGGCGCGACAGCGGCGGCGCGCAGGCCCTGCACGGCCTGACGCACCTCCGGCAGGTCGAAGAAGCGCTTCCCTCCCAGCACCGTGGCCGCGACCCCGGCCGCGGCGAGCGCCTGCAGAAGCGCCCCGGATTGCGAGTGGGCACGGTAGAGCACCGCGATCTCCTCGGGTGACACCCCCTCGGCGATGCGCGCGGCGATCGCCGCAGCGACCCCGCGAGCCTCCTCCGCGTCGTCGTCGAACGCCACCACGACCGGGTCATGCACGGGGATCGCCGGCGGCTCCTCGGATTCGGGGGCCGCGGCCGGCACGAGCTCGAGCGCCCCGGGACGTCCCTTCATGAGCGCGTTGGCCACACCGAGCACCCCGGCCGCGGAGCGGTAGTTGGTCTCCAGCCGCACCACCGTCGCATCGGCGTGACGGCGCTCGAAGTCGAGCAGGTAATGCTGGTCGGCGCCCGCGAAGGAGTAGATGGTCTGCGAGGCGTCACCGACCACGCAAAGGTCCCCGCGGTCGCCGACCCACAGCTCGAGCAGACGGTGCTGCAGCGGGGAGACGTCCTGGAACTCATCGACCGTGAAGTGCCGGTACTGCTCGTGCACCGCGGCGGCGACCCGGGGTTCCGCCTCGAGCATGCCCGCGCACGCGAGCAGCACGTCCTCGAAGTCGAGCTGATGCCGGTCATCCTTGAGCGTCTCGTAGGCGCGGGAGAGCTCGGCCACCTGGTTCTCGTCGAACCGCCCGACGGACCGTCCGCGCCGCGCCGCCTCTTCGATGGACAGCATGGAGACCTTGCGCCACTCGATCGCGGAGGCCAGATCGCGCAGCGTGGCGGTGTCGGGCCGGAGGCGCAGCATGTCCGCGGCCTGGGCCAGCAGGCGCACCTTGTTGTCCACGATCGCGGGGGCGGGGGCTCCTGCCAGTTGCGGCCAGAAGAAGCCGAGCTGAGAGAGGGCGGCGGCGTGGAACGTGCGTGCGGCGACGCCCTGCACGTTGAGCGCGCGCAGTCGGCCGCGCAGCTCCCCCGCCGCTTTCGCGGTGAACGTCACGGCCATGACGCGTGACGGCGTATAGGCGCCTGTCTCGACGCCGTGCGCGATGCGGTGCGTGATCACCCGGGTCTTACCGGTGCCCGCACCTGCGAGCACGGCGACCGGTCCGCGCAGCACGGACGCGGCTTCCCGCTGGCGTTCGTCGAGGCCGTCGAGCGCGCTCACCGCCGAAGCCAGTCGACGATGAGACGGTGCGCGATCGATGCCGCGCCGGGCAGTCCCACGGGTCCGTTCCCCTCGAGAGCGGATCCGACCTCCGCGCGGGTGAGCCAGCGCACGTCGATGATCTCCTCGCCGTCGCCCTGCACTCCCTCCTCGTCCACGGCGGTGGCGTGGAACCCGACCATGAGCGAGCGGGGGAACGGCCACGGCTGAGAGGAGAAGTACTCCACGTCGCGGACGCGCACGCCCGCCTCTTCGAACAGCTCGCGGTGCACCGTGGTCTCGAGTGACTCCCCCGCCTCGACGAAGCCCGCGAAGCAGGAGTAGAAGCGGCCCTTCCACTGCGCATTGGCGCCGAGGAGCAGGCGTTCGCCGTCGGCGCTCTGCACGGCCACGATCACGGCGGGGTCCGTACGGGGGAAGTGCTCCCGCCCGCACGAGGGGCAGTGCCGGGACCAGCCGCTCTGCCTCAGCTCGGCCGCGCTGCCGCAGGCGGGGCAGAATCCGGCGTCATGCAGCCATCCGGCCAGGGCGATGGCGGAGACGACCAGTTCCGCGTCGACCTCGTCGACCACGGGGAGAGCGTCCCGCAGGTCGCTCCAACGCGGCGCCCAGGATCCGTCCGCGTCCGTGTCATCTTCCGGATCCTGCAGTGCGAGAAGCAGACCGGATCCGTCGGCACGACGTCCCAAGAGAGCCCATTCCCGCGTACGAGCGAGGACGGGGTCACCGGCGGAGAGGAGGATGAGGCCGTCGTCCAGGGGCACGCGGCGCTCACGCACGACGAGCACTCCGGTGCGGGGATCGGCGCGGAGACGGGTGATCGTCTGCGGGTCGTCGCGCCACTGCGCACCCTTGTCGAGTGCCGCACGCTCGGGGGCACCTTTGTCGGCTGCTGCGCCCTCGGGGGCGGCTCCGTCGAGCACTGCGCCCTCGGCGACCACGCCATCCAGGACGGCGGCGTCCAGGACCACGGTGTCATCGGCGTTCGGTTCGGGGACGGTCTCCGGCACGGTCTCGACTCCCCTTCTCACAGGCGTGGCGGGCCCTGTGCGGACGAGGCTCGACCTACCCTGGTGACATGGCTCGCTCACCCTTCACTCTAGCCGCGGCGGTCACGGCGGCGGTGCCCGGAGCCGATGTCGTCGGCGCACGGGCCCTGTCATCCGGCGGCGACGGCCGATTCGACTCCGCCGTGGCGACGCTGGCCGACGGCACGGAGGTCGTGATCCGCGCGTCGAACGACGACGAGACGGCCTCCGAACTCGCCAAGGAGAGCCTGGCGCTGCGCGCCCTCACCGCCGGGGCCCGCTCGATGCTGCGCTTCGCCGCCCCCGAGCACCTCGGCGACGGCCGGGTCGGGGACACGCGCGCGCTGGTCACGACGCTGCTGCCCGGTTTCCAGATCGACGCCGCCGATGTGCCGGCCGGCCCCGGCGCCGCCGTCGCGATCGGCAAGGCCATCGCCGGGGTGCACGCCCTTCCCGCGTCGGTCGTCCGCAGCGCGGGTCTTGCGGAGCGGACGGCCGCCGAGGCGCGCGACGAGGTGCGCCTGCTCATCGATCGCGCCGCAGCCACCGGCCGCGTCTCGGCTCGCCTCACGGTGCGCTGGCGCGAGGCGGTCGACGCCGACGATCTGTGGCGCTTCGAGTCCGCCGTCACCCTGGGCGGCGCTCATGCGGAGTCATTCGTGTTCGCGGATGACGACGAGCGCGGCCCACGGGTCACCGGGATCGTGGGATGGCATGCGCTGTCGATCGGCGACCCCGCCGTGGACCTCGCCTGGCTGACCCTGGCCGCCGATGCGCGTTCCGATGTGCTGGACGCCTATGCGTCCGCCACGCTGCGCGCTCCCGATGCCGGCCTCGCCACGCGCGCCCGACTGCTTGCCGAGCTCGAGCTCGCGCGCTGGCTGCTGCACGGGCACGACACGCATCGCGCCGACATCGTCGACGACGCGGCACAGCTCCTGGACGCTCTCGCCGACGGGATCCATGACGACCTGGCCCCGCGCGCGGGTGCCGGCGCCGGCGTGGACGAGGCGATGTCCGCCCTGGACCGGGTGCCGGCGACCGGCGCGACCCGCATCGACACCTCCATGCAGACCGACACCTACGACGCGAGCGCGTTCGCGGGGATCTCGATGGACGACACCTCCGCGTTCGGGCCACGCGGTGCCGCGCGCACGGACGAGGACGACGAAGGCGCATCCCAGGCGCCCGAGGAGGATGCGGCGCCCCACGACGGAGCCCGGGAGGACCTGACCGCGGCGGGCTCGATCGAGCATCTGGATCCGAACGCGACCGAGGATCTCGGTGATCTGCGCGCGTCGTTCGGCCCCAGCGGCACCAGCCCGCAGGGATCCGCGGACCGGGACGATGAAGACAGCCCGGAGCGGCCCGGCACGCTGCTGCCCAGCGAGGGCGGCATCGCCGGCTCCGACTCCGACGTCGCCGAGGCTCACCGCGCGGCGCGGGCCGCATTCCAGCGCTGGACCAGCGCCTCCTCCGAGTAGACGGTGTCGCCCCGCAGCACGAGGTCGTCAGCGACGTAGAACAGCGCGACGTCGATCTCGTCCAGTGGCACCCCGAACCGGCGATGGTAGGCGAGCCGGTACAGCGCGAGCTGCAGCATGCGCTCCTCGCGCTCGGCCGCCGTCGCGGGCGGTCGGCCGGTCTTCCAATCCACGATCTCGATGCGCCCGCCGCGATCCTCGCGCCGGTAGACGGCGTCGAGCTTGCAGATCACGATGCGCGCGGGCTCGCCGTCGCCGACGGGCAGAGCGAAATCGATCTCCGTCTCCACGGCGATCGGCCGGAGTGGCGCCCACTCGCTGCGCTCGAAGATCTCCCGCAGTCGTGCAAGGTCCTCGGCGTCCGCGCGGGCGATCTCGTCCCCCGCATCGCCCTCTGCCGCGGCTGCACCGCCGCCGGCCAGGGAGAGCTGGTCGTCGTCCAGATCCCACAGCGCATCATCCAGCGATGTGCCGACGCCCACGGATCCGGAGCGGTGCTCGACCCAGGCGTGGAAGAGCGTGCCGAGCCGGGTCTGCCGGTAGGGGCGCTCCGGCATGGGACGGGCGATCGCACGGATCGTGCCGCCGTAGTCGGTGACGTAGTCCTTGAAGCGCGAGGCCGGCACGCGCGTGGGCGCGTCCGCGATCGTGCCGCGCTGCCGCGCCGCCCGCTCGGCGAGCAGCCGTGAGAGCTCCGCGCTCGGCGCCGGTGCGGTCGCATCGGCCATCGCCCGGCGCACCTCCTCGGCGGCGCCTGCGACCCGTTCCCGGCGTCCGCCGAGTGGATCCATCGGCCACACGCTCGTGCGTGCCGCCCCCTCGTACGGGTTGTCCTCCGACTGCGGTTCGGGCAGCGGATCGAGTCCGAGCTCCTCGATCGCCTCGAGCAGGTAGGGACTCGGCTTGCGCATGTTCTTCTGCCCGGACCAGTGCGAGCCGGTCAGCAGCAGATCCGTGCGCGCCCGCGTGACGGCGACGTACGCCAGCCGTCGTTCCTCGGCGCGCTGGTAGTCGCGATAGTCGTCCTTGAACCGGCGCAGCGCACCGCCGTGCGGGTAGGCCTTGGTGATGCCCGCGGCGAGCGAGTCGAGAGCCGCCTTCTCGCGCTTGCGGGGATCGTCGCCGGCGACGTCCCTGGCGGCCTGCGGATCCCAGGCGAACCGCGGCAGCGCATCGCTGTCGCCGCGCAGCGCGAAAGGTACGACGCCGAAGCCGAACCAGCCCTGCGCATCGGCGATCCGGCCCGGCAGCTCGTCCTCCACGAGGCGGACAACGGCCACCGCGTCCCACTCCAGCCCCTTCGAGCCATGGATCGTGAGCAGCTGCACCACGCCCGGTTCCGGCGGCTCGGTGCGGGGCATGAGCTCGTCCGTCATCTCGGCCTTGTCGAGCCAGGCGAGCAGGCTCGAGATCGTGCCACGGTCGTCAGCGACGAGGAACGCGCGCACCTCGTCGCCGAACGCGCGCAGCTGCGTCGCGGCGACCCTCGCAGGCCCCCGGGTCTCGTTCACGGCGAGCTCGATGTCCAAGCGCAGCTCGGACTCGATCGCGCGGATCAGCTCGAGGATCGGCTGCCCTGCCGCCCGGCGCAGTCGCTCCAGCATCTCTCCCGCCGCGCGCAGCCGCGCGCGGCCGGCAGGGCTGATCCGCTCGATCAGCCGGTAGTCGTCGCGGGCGGTGCGCACGAAATCGACCGCATCGACGATCGACACGGCCTCGTCGGCGCCGCGCGAGGAGCGCAGCCGCTGCTTCAGCTCGTCCGTCAGCGGAGCGAGCGCGCCGTCTCGCACCGCGAGTTCGCGCGCCAGGTCGTACAGCGCCGCCATGTCCGCGACGCCGATCGCGAAGCGCGGGCCGACGAGCAGCCGGATCAGCGCGGATCCCGCCGTCGGATCGTGGATCACCCGCAGCGCCGAGACCACGTCCACCACCTCCGGCGTCGCCAGCAGTCCGCCGAGACCGAGAATCCGGTGCGGGATGCCCTGTGCGGCGAGGGCGCCCGCGAAGGTCTGCATGTGCCGCTTGGACCGGAACAGGATCGCGCCGGTGTGCGGGCGGGCATCCTGCGTGCGCCCCTCCTGTGCCTCGTCGTGCGCGGCCCGGCGCTCGGCGAACCAGGTCGCGACCGCCTCGGCCTCGTCGTCCGCCGTCTCGCCGTACCGCACCTGCACCCGTCCCGTGCCGGATCCGGGCCGCGGCTCGAGAGCCGGTACGTCCAGGCCCGGGCGCTGCAGCGGCAGCAGCAGGCGGTTCGCGACATCGAGGATCCGCTCGTCGTTGCGCCAACTCGTCATCAGGCTGTAGGTCTCGGCGGTCCGCTCCTCGGCGAACGTGCGTCCGAAGGCGTAGAGGTTGTCCGCGCTCGCACCGCGCCATCCGTAGATGGACTGGTGCGGATCACCGACCGCCATCACGGCACCGTCGCGGAACAGCGCGGCGAGGAACCGCGTCTGGATCACGGACGTGTCCTGATACTCGTCCAGCAGCACCACGCGGTGTTGCGCGCGCAGCTCGGCACGCACCTCGGGCGACGCCTGCACGATGTCGAACGCACCGCCGACCTGGTCGGCGAAGTCGAGCACGCCGCGGCGTCCCTTCTCCGCGATGTACTCGCGCACCAGATCCACGAGGATCGGCATCGTGCGGAGGTTGTCCACGGCCTTGGCCACATCGGCGTTGCCGCGATAGGGCTCGAAGTCGGAGGCAGTCCGAGCGGCGATGCGGACCATCGCATCCAGGTCGACCCGATGATCGAGCACGTCCCCCGCGAGACGTTGCACGGCATCGATCACGCCGTTCAACGAGCGGTCCACCTCGTCGAGGCCATCCAACTCAGCACGCAGCACGACAGAGCGGGCGATGAGCCATGACGCCGACTGGCTGAGCATCGCCGCATCGGGGTCACGGCCGATGTGCGCCGCGTGCTCGCGCACGATGCCGTCCGCGAAGGCGTTGTACGTCGACACGCGAGGCCGGATGATGAGATCCTCCGCAGCGCGGGGGGCCGTCGGATCCCACCCGGTGCCGAACCGTATCGCGAGCTCGTCCAGCACCTCGCGCTGCACGGCGGCGCGCTGCGCGGGACTGGTCGCCGCCCCCACCCGGTCGAGCGCGCCGGTGCGCACGATCTCCGCAAGATGCGGCAGCAGGCCCCTGCGTCCGTACTCGTCGATGCGGTCGAGCCGCAGCGCGATGCGCTCCGCGAGCTCGCCGGCGGCCTTGCGGGTGAACGTGAGCCCGAGGATCTCGTCGCGCTCGACGTGACCGTTCGCGACGAGCCAGACCACGCGGCCCGACATGGTCTCGGTCTTGCCGCTGCCGGCGCCGGCCACGACGAGCGCCGGAGTCGGAGGCGCCTCGATCACGCGCTGCTGCGCCAGGGTCGGCGTAGGCAGGCCGAGGGCAGCGGAGATGTCGGTGGCGGCGATGCCGTGGCCGGGGCCCCAGCCGTCCTCGATCGCGCCGTCGCTGACCACGGCGGGGCCTGCGACGGCCGGCCCGCCCGCGCCGCTCATGCGCTCACCGCCGGGATGGTGTGGATGCGACAAGGGCTGATCCGCACCTGCGTGTCGGCGCAGTGCGCTTCGACCTGCGCCGTGAAGCTCGACGCGGCCATGCCGCGGCCCGCCTCGGCGACGCGCTGCAGGAACGCGGCGCGCGCCTCGTCGCCCAGCCGATGCTGGTGCGCCACGCGGTAGGGGCTCTGCCCGATGGTCTGCGCGACGAGGACGAGGCGAGCACCGGCGAGCGCGGCCGGATCCGCATCCTCGACCTGACCCTGTTCGACTGCGAGCTGATACGCGGCCAGCTGCGCGTGCTCGGTCACGAGCGCCTCCGTGCCGGGCTCGTACTTGCCCGTCTTCAGATCCACCACCACCACGCGCTCTCCCCCGGCGCCGTCCGCCATCGTGCTCCAGGTGCGCCCGCGCGCGGCCTCGTGCTCACCGGAACCCGCCGGATACGCCTCGACGCGGTCGATGTAGCCGCTGACGATCGCCTGCTGCGCCGGCTCCTCGGGATCGATGGGGTGCGCGGTCGGCTCGGCGGCGAGGTCGACGGCGAAGCGGAATCCGCCTTCGGAGGCGATCACTCGGCCTCCCTCGCGCTGCACCTCGGTCAGGTAGTCGTGCAGGCGCTGCAGGTACAGGTCCGCTCTGCGGCGCTCCTTGGCATCGATCCACGGCGTTTCGAAGTCGAGCTCGCCCCAGCGCTCCTCGAGGATGCGCCGCATGGCCTCGAGGTCGCCGTCGGGCACGTACTCCATCGCCGCGTGCACGATCGTGCCGATGCCCGCCGAAGGCGGAGCCATGGTGTCTCCCCCGAGCGCGGCCACGGCCCAGTTGACCCCGCACTCCTCGAACGCCTCGAGCCGTGACGGCGAGACGGACACCGATCCGGTCTCCAGATCCCGCAGCGGACGCTCATCGGACGGCCCTCGCACGCCGAACCACTCATCCGGATCCGCTCCCGGCACGTCCGCCTCGGCCAGCAGTCGCAGCTGCCCGGCCGCCTCGGACCGCGCAGCCGGATCCGGCGAGGTCGTGAGCACCCTGCGGTGCTGGGCGACGAGGCCTCGGAGGGTCAGCGGATGCGCATGCCGCTCCTGGGCGGGCAGCGGATCCGGCAGGAAGCCGAAGAACGCGCTCGGACTCTGATCGTCGTCGTCGACCGCGGTCACCAGCAGCCGGTGGCGAGCGCGGGAGAGCGCCCGCACGAACAGACGCAGCTCGTCATGCAGCGCCGCACGACGCCGGTCGAGTGTGGAGTGCTCGTGCTCCGGCTCACCGGAGCGCGCCGCGGCGACCGCCTCGCCGAGCCGCCAGGTCTCCAGCAGCCCGCCGCGCAGCCGGACGTTCGGCCACACCCCGTCCTGCAGGCCGGCGATCACGACGGCATCGAACTCCGTGCCGAGGGCGGTGGCCGGCGTCATCAGAGTGACCGTGGCGGGGCGCTCCGGGGCGGAGAGGGAGTCCTCCGGCACCTCGCTGTCGAGGATGTCGTGGATGAACGCCTCGGGGCCCTTCTCCGGCGCGCGCTCCACCGAGCGCTTGGCCGCGTCGAACAGCGCGACCAGGGCGTCCAGGGCGCGCGCGGTTTCGGCACCGGAAGGAGAGCCCGCGGCCTCCTGCCACGCGAGCGCGAGGCGTCGGCCGTCGGGGGCGCGGCAGGAGTCCCACACCCGCCAGAGCAGCTCGTGGATCGTCTCGCCGCGCAGCCGGGCTTCGCGCACCTCGTGCAGCACGGTGCCGAACCGGTCCGCGGTACGCGCTTCGGCCGTGTCGATCCTCGCGAACCGCGCGGGCTCCGCGAGACCGTCACGCAGCAGCAGCCGTGCGGGTGCGGACCCGCCGGCTTCCAGTTCGAGGTGACGCAGCCGCGCCCGGAGCCGGCGCAGCCCCACGCCGTCCAGCCCGCCGAACGGCGTGCGCAGCGCCTCGGCGAGCAGTTGCGGATCCCGCTCCGTCGGCTCGGTGAGCGCGAGCCGCACGATCCCGACGATGTCGCGCACGATGGTCTCGCTGCCGAGCGGGCGCTGCACGCCGGCCGCGCGGGTGGGCACCTCGCGGGCGGCGAGCTCGGCCTCCAGGGCCGCCACCTGGCGGGTGTCGTGGGCGATCACGGCCATGCGCTCCCACCCGATGCCCTGCAGCAGGTGCCATTCGCGCAGCGTGCGTGCGATGAGGTCGTGCTCCTCGTGCGGCGACGGCGCGATGAACGCCTGCACGGCGTCACTCGGCGCGCCATCCTCTGCCGCTCCCGGCGCGCGGCGGTGCTCGATCCGTCCCGACGCGCCGATCGTCTGAACCACGGTGCGGGTCAGCGCGGTGAGCGGCGGATCCTGCCGATGCGACTCGTCCAGCACGTGCACGTCGCCGAGCATCGCAGCGAGGCGCGCGAACAGCTCGGGGCCGGCGCCGCGGAACGCCCCCGAGGAGATGTCCGGATCCCCGAACGCCAGCACCGCGATGCCGCGAGCGCGCAGAGCTTCGACCAGCGTCACGCCGCCGGCGGTCAGCTCCTGCGCGTCGTCGATGAGCACGACCCGCAGACGTCCGAGCGGGCCCAGCATCTCCTGTGCGGCGGTGTGCAGGATGGCGGCGGCCTCCGCGAGCAGATCCGCGGCGTCGCGGTGCGCGGCGCGGGCGCGATCCAGCACCCGCCGATAGGACTGTGCAAAGGATCCGACGGCACGCCAGGCCGGGCGCTCCGATCGCCCCAGCTCCGCCGGGGTGACGCCGAGCTCGGTGCATTCGGCGAGGAAGGCGCGCAGTTCGGAGCGGAACGCTCTCGACGAGCGCACCGCCGCCGGCAGGCTCTCCGGCCAGCGGCTGCGGATCCCCTCGGCCTCGTCCTCCGCATCGCCGGAGAGCAGATCCGCGATGATGCGATCCTGGTCGGCACCGGTGAGCAGCGCCGGCGGTTCCTGCCCCGCGTGCACCATGGTGCCGCGGACCAGTTGGAACGCGAACGAGCCCAGCGATCGGGCGAGCGGGCCCGGCGTCGCGACGCGCACGCGGACGCCGATCCGGTCGCGCAGGGCCGTGGCCGCCTGTCTGTTCGGAGTCAGCGCGAGCACCTGCTCCGGGGCGAGACCGCCGTCGACGAGCGCGGCGACCCGCTCCACGAGCGCGTGCGTCTTTCCCGTGCCCGGTGCGCCGATCACGGTGCCGACCGCCGTCTCCGGGGCGCCGATCACGGCTGCCTGCGCAGGGGTCGGGGCGGGCTGTGCGGGCATGTTCCCACGCTATCCGCCGCGGCCGACATCGCCGCCCGCGATCCGCGGCACCGGCGGGGAATCGCCCTCGGCGAACACCGCCCGGCACGCGGTCCCGCCCGCTCGACCCCGCGATAGAGTGACGGGACATCGGCTTTCAAGAGCACGACCTTTCAAGGAGCATTCCCGTGGAGATCCGCATCGGCATCATCAACACCGGCCGTGAGCTCAGCTTCGAGACCTCGGCCTCCGCCGACGAGGTGCGCACGCAGATCGCCGGCGCCCTCGATCAGGGTGCCAGCCACGTGACCCTGAGCGACACCAAGGGCAACTCCTACATCGTGCCGACCGCGAACCTCGGCTACGTCGAGCTCGGGACCGAGGAGTCCCGCCGCGTCGGCTTCGTGGCCTGACGCAGGAACTGAGCCGCGTGTACATCCTGCTCGCGCTGATCGCCGCCTGCGCGCTCGGTGTCGTGGTGCACTTCACGATCCCGCAGCGCGAACTCCGCGGTGTGGCTCTCGTGCCGGCGATCGCGACGGCCGTCGCGGCCGCCGCCTACACTCTCGGGCAGTGGGCGGGCCTGAAGGAGTCGAGCGCGTGGCTGTGGCTGATCGCCCTCGGCGGCGCGATCGTGATCTCCGCGGCAGCCGGCGTCATCCTGACCCGCGTGCGGAGTCACGGCGACGCCGTGCGCCGCGCCGAACTCGGCGTCTGAGCCGAGCGTGACCGCCTCCGAGGGCAGGGATCGCGCCCGCACGCTGCGCGGAGAGCGCCGGGCTTCCGCCCGCTAGGAGGCGAGGCCCATCGCGTCCATGCGGCGGGCGTGCGCACCCATGAGCTCGGTGAACACCGGCTCGAGCTTGTCGTCCTCCGCGCCGGGCAGGTGCGGCCGCAGCGCCGCGCGGGCGACGAGGATGGTGTCGCCGACGAGACGGCGCCCCCACATCGACAGGAGTGAGCGCCACTGCTCGTCGCTCGCGATCGTGGCCTGCACGATCCCGACGATCTCGTGCCGGTCATCAGCCTCGGAGAGGATCCTGGCGACCTTCGTCCCGGTCTCGCCGTAGCTGGAGGCGAGCGCGAGGTAGAAGTCGTCGAGCATGCCGGCGGTGAGGTACACCGCGAGCATGGTCTCCGCGATGCGCGGGCCCAGGGTCTTGCGGCGGAACGCGTCCAGTTGCTCGCGGAACGGCAGCATCACCTCGGTCGGACGGTCGCCGTGCGCGGCGATGATCGCGACGATGCCGTGGTGTTTGGCGAGGGCCGCCCCGGCGGCGCGGGAGAGGATCTCCTTCTCCGCGAGATCGTCCGTCGCACGGATGAGGCGGGTCAGCGTCTCGAAGTAGCCGAGCTGAAGGTAGGCGGCCTGACCGAGGAACGTGTTCAGCTCGGGCGCCAGCTCGGCGAAGTCGACGCGGGTCGCGTCACCCGCATCGCCCCGGGAGCGGAGCACCAGCGCGCGCCGCGGCGCCTTATCGCGCTGCCAGAACCACCTCACCACCCGCCCAGCCTAGTCGAGACGTCCCGCCCGACCGGGGGCGCCGCGCACGCCGATCACTCCGATCCCGGGTACGCGTGCCCGCTCCGGTAGGCTGGATCCCGCTCCGGCGACGGATCGGAGCCCCGCGCCTGTGCATACGGATTCGGCGTGGACCCCATCAACGAGGCGGCGCCGCGATCGCAAGGCCCGCCGGACAGGCAATCAAAGACTGTGACTTCTTTCGCCGATCTCGGCATCGATCAGGACATCGTGGACGCCATCGCGGCGAAGGGCATCGTCGACGCCTTCCCGATCCAGGAGCAGACCATCCCGCTCGGCCTTCCCGGCCAGGACATCATCGGCCAGGCCAAGACCGGCACCGGCAAGACCTTCGGCTTCGGCATCCCCGTGGTGCAGCGTCTCGGACTCGACCCCGAGCCCGGTGTGAAGGCGCTCATCGTCGTGCCCACCCGCGAACTCGCGGTGCAGGTGTACGAGGACATGGATCTGCTGACCAGCAACCGCTCGACGAGCGTCGTCGCGATCTACGGCGGCAAGGCCTACGAGGGCCAGATCGACCAGCTCAAGGCGGGTGCGCAGATCGTGGTCGGCACCCCCGGGCGCCTCATCGACCTCGCGGGGCAGCGTCTGCTCGACCTGTCCCACGCGACCGAGGTCGTGCTCGACGAGGCCGACAAGATGCTCGACCTCGGCTTCCTCGCCGACATCGAGAAGATCTTCCAGAAGGTCCCCGCGGTGCGCCACACGCAGCTCTTCTCCGCCACGATGCCGGGACCGATCGTGGCGCTGGCGCGCCGGTTCATGACGAACCCGATCCACATCCGCGCGAACGACCCCGACGAGGGCCTCACTCAGGCGAACATCAAGCACCTCGTCTACCGCGCGCACTCGCTGGACAAGGACGAGGTCATCGCCCGCATCCTCCAGGCCGAGGGCCGCGGCAAGACGGTGATCTTCACGCGCACCAAGCGCGCCGCCCAGCGCCTGGTCGACGAGCTGGGCGACCGCGGCTTCAATGTCGGCGGCGTGCACGGCGACATGGGTCAGGATCAGCGCGAGCGCTCGATGGCCGCGTTCAAGGCCGGCAAGAAGGACGTGCTGGTCGCGACCGACGTCGCCGCCCGCGGCATCGACGTCGATGACGTCACGCACGTGATCAACCACACGATCCCGGACGAGGACAAGACCTACCTGCACCGTGCGGGCCGCACCGGCCGCGCGGGCAAGACCGGTATCGCGGTCACGTTCGTCGACTGGGAGGACCTGCACAAGTGGGCCCTCATCAACCGCGCCCTCGAGTTCGGCCAGCCCGAGCCCATCGAGACGTACTCGTCGAGCCCGCACCTCTACGAGGACCTGAACATTCCGGCCGGCACCAAGGGACGCCTGGTCACCGCACCGGTCTCCGAGAAGCCGGCCCGCAAGCAGCGCGAGCCGCAGCGTGCCGCCGACGCGGCCGCCGAGGGCACGAGCGAGGGCACCACCCGCCGTCGCCGCCGCCGCCGCAACGCGGAGGACGAGGTCGGTTCGACGTTCACCGAGGGCGCGGAGGCTCCCGCCGCCAAGGCGGCCGGATCCGGTGACGCCGACCGTGCCGCCGAGGGATCCGGAACGCACGACGGCCAGGGCGCCGAGCATCACGACGGCAAGCCCGCCGCGCAGCGTCGTCGTCGCCGTCGTCGCCGTCCCTCCGGCGGTGCCGCCGCGGGCAGCGCGCCGCAGCCCGGAGCCTGAGCCCGCCCCGCGCTCGCTCCCGCCCCGCGCTCGCCTCTGACCGCGAGACTCCATCTGGGCGACGAGACTGCACTTCACAGGCGCAGTCTCGTCGCCCAGTTGCAGTCTCGCGGGCAGTTACCGGGCCCGGATCGGGTAGACCGGGGCGGAACCGGATCCGCGGTCGATGATGCGCTGCAGCATGGCCGGATCCGTGGTGTTCTCTCCGGGCACGTTCGGCTTGCCCGCGCCGTGGTAGTCGCTGGACCCGGTCACGATCAGGTCGTTCTCGGCGGCGATGCCGCGCAGCCAGGCGCGCCCCTCGGCGGTGTTCTCGCGGTGATCGATCTCGAGTCCGGCCAGGCCCGCGTCGATGAGACGCCGCAGGGTGGCGTCGGTCATGCGCTCGCGCCCGGCCGGGTGCGCGATCACGGGCACTCCCCCCGCGCCGACGACGAGCTCGATCGCCGTGAGCGGATCCGGCGCGTAGTGCGCCTCGTAGTACCCCTGGCGCGGATGCAGGATCCCGTCGAACGCCTCTCCGCGGTCGCCCACGATCCCTCGCGCGATCAGCGCATCGGCGATATGAGGCCGGCCCACGGTCGCCCCCGGATCGGTCTGCTCGAGCACATCCTCCCAGCGCAGCGCATAGTCACGGCCGATGTTGCGCACGATGCGTTCGGCACGGCCGATGCGGTCGTCGCGGATGCGCGCCGTCTCGGCGAGGAGATCCGGATCCGTGGGGTCGAACAGATACGCGAGCACGTGGACGCTGCGCCAGCCGTCCTTCGAGGACAGCTCCATGCCGGGGATGAACGTCATGCCGCGTTCCGTCGCGGCAGCGGCCGCATCGCCCCATCCGGCCGTCGTGTCGTGGTCCGTGAGAGCGATCGTGCCCAGGCCTTCGTCCGCGGCCCGTCTGACGACGGTCGCGGGATCCTCCGTGCCGTCCGAGCGGTTCGAGTGCAGATGCAGATCGATCGGCCCGTCGAAGAGGGCGGGGCGTGACGTCGGATCGGCATCGGTCATCCTCCGAGCGTAGCGATCCCCCGCCTCTCGGACCGCCGCGGCCACGGGGCGGCGGTCGGGCGGATCCCCGGCTGCGCACCAGATGTCTCACAGATCCGCTCGCCTAGGCTCGAAGACGATGTTTCGACTGATCGGGATCCTCCTCACCGTGCTCTTCGCGATCGCCACCGCGATCGTGACCTGGCCGCAGTTCTTCCACCTCGAGCAGACGTTCCCGATCACGCAGATCGTGGCCTCGCGCGCGGTGCTCGTGCTCGTGTTCGCCGGGATCCTGGTGCTGGCGCTGCTGCTCCTGTTCGCCCGCCCGCTGCGCGGGTTCGCGGCGTCGATCGCACTCGTCGCCCTGCTCGGCGGAGGCGCCTCGGCGGCCATCCTCGCGCTGCGCGGCATCGACACCGCCGTCTCCCTGCCGGACAAGACCGCGACGAGCGTGCGCGTGCTCGCCTGGAACACCGCGGGCGAGGCCGTCTCGGCCGACGAGATCGCGACCACGATCGTCGCCCAGAAGGCCGATATCGTGGCGCTCCCGGAGACGACCGAGGCCGTGGGAGAGGAGATCGCGCTCACACTGCGCGAGGCAGGGCACCCGATGTGGGTGCACCACGTGCAGTATCGGCCCGAGGTCACCCAGGGACCGGATTCGTGGCAGACCACGGTGCTCATCTCGCCGGCCCTCGGCGACTACGCGGTCATCCCCTCCTCCGCCGACGGATCCAGCAACACCTCCTCGGTCCCGAGCGCGGTCGTGATGCCGGTCGACGGCGACGGCCCCATCGTCGTCGCCGTGCACACCGTCGCTCCGCGCGAGGACGAGATGGCGGACTGGACGCAGGATCTGCGATGGGTCGCCGACCAGTGCCCCGCCGGGAAGAACGTGATCCTCGCCGGCGACTTCAACGCGACCCTGGACCACATGGGCGGGCTCGGCACCGGCGGCGGCGACCTCGGCGCCTGCCACGACGCGGCTTCCCACTCCGGCTCGGGTGGCGTCGGCACCTGGCCGACATCCGTGCCGGCGCTGCTCGGCGCCCCGATCGACCACGTCATGGCGACCGCGCACTGGCGCGCCACGGGATCCGCCGTGCTCCCGGCCGGCGCGGGCGGCAGCGACCACCGCGCCCTGATCACCCAGCTGGAGCCCGCGACGCCTTAGCGGAGCGTGCGTGCGCGCCGATCCGCGAAGCGCGCCCGGGCGGCGCGGCGGCTCAGCGGCGAGCGCGCCCCCGGGCGATGAGCGCCGCGATCCCGCGCCAGCCGACCAGGAACACGAGCAGAGTGATCGTGGCCACGATGATGAACGCGACCGCGGTGGTGCCGCCGGTCACGACGCGCAGGATCATCCCGAGCGCGACCGTGATCACGACAAGCCCCATCCCCGTGCGCAGCGGGGCGGAGGGCGCCCGCCATGCCCGCAGGATCAGCCAGCCCGCCGCCAAGCCCACCAGGAACGGCCACGCCGTCTCCAGTACGCCCACGGCGTCGACCGTGTGATCATGGCTCGCCCGGCCGATCGCGGCGAAGACGATCACCAGCACGGCGTCGATCCCCAGCGCCCAGGGCCAGGTCAGAACGGATCGGCGGTCAGGGGCGGCTTCGGTCATCCCTCCACGGTAGCCCGGCGGGCTATGGGTCCTGCGCCGCGCGCCGTGCCGCGCTCCTACCCTGATATCCGGCTATCAGCAAGCATTGAAATGGCTGGGAGCGCCCAGTAGAAACGATGCAGGGCCATCCGCCCGCGCCGACCTGTCGGCACCCACCCCCACGAGAGGACCCTCACCAATGAGGATGCCAACCCCCCACCGCTCGTTCCGCACCATCGCCTGCACCGTCGCGGCGCTGGGACTGGTCCTGGCGGGCTCCGTCAGCGCCACTGCGGCGACGAGCGAGCCCTCGACGCCCGTCCCGATCACTCCGCCGGACGGCACGGTCATGAGCTACGTCGTCAACACCGGCCAGGCGAACCCGGGCCAGACCCGCAAGGCCGAGAAGGCGGTGACCGACGCGGGCGGCGTCGTCGTGCAGAGCTGGCCCGAGATCGGCGTCGTGATCGCGCAGTCCGATCGCGCGGCGTTCCGCGACACCGTGAAGGCCAAGGGCCGCAACGTCGTCGCGTCGGTCGGCGCGACCCGCACCGTCGAGGTGAAGGACAAGGTCACCGGCCCGCAGGCGCCGTGGGGTCCCGGAGCCTCCGGATGGAACCAGGGCAAGAACAAGCCGGTCAACGGCGATGAGCCCACCGAGCCGGTGCCCGCCTCCGCGTCCGACTCGCTCGAGGGCCAGCAGTGGGACATGACCATGATCCAGGCGGATCAGGCGCACCAGATCACCGACGGCAGCCGCAACGTGCTCGTGGGCGTGCTGGACTCCGGCATCGACCCGACCCATCCCGACCTGCAGGCGAACATCGACGTCGCCGACTCGGTCAACTGCACAACTGGCGGCCGCCCTGACCAGACCGATGGCGGGTGGTACCCGACCACGTCCGACCACGGCACGCACGTCGCGGGCACGATCGCGGCGGCCCGCAACGGCGTGGGCATCGTCGGGGTCGCCCCGAATGTGCGCCTCGCGTCGGTCAAGGTCGTCAACGACGACGGGTTCATCTACCCGGAGTACGCGGTCTGCGGCTTCATGTGGGCGGCCCAGCGCGGCATGGACGTCACGAACAACAGCTACTACATCGACCCGTTCGAGTTCTGGTGCGACGATCAGCCCGACCAGGCAGCGGTCCGCGAGGCCGTCGCCCGCGCCGTGAACTGGTCCAACTCCAAGGGCGTCGTGAGCGCGGCCGCGGCCGGCAACTCGGGCCTCGACCTGACGGTGAACACCCTCGACGAGGGCAGCCCGGACGATGCAGCCACCCCGACGCCGCGCACCATCAACCAGGGCTGCAAGGACATCCCGGCCCAGGTCCCCGGTGTCGTGACCGTCGCCTCGCTGACCAAGGACGGCCAGCTGTCGTACTTCTCCAACCGCGGTCTCGGCGAGATCGACGTGGCGGCGCCCGGATCGAGGATCCTCTCCACGATCCCGGGCGCGAAGTACGGCCTCAAGAGCGGCACCTCGATGGCCTCCCCGCACGTCGCCGGCGTGCTGGCGCTGATGAAGTCCGCGCACCCGGAGCTGACCCCGGCCCAGCTCGTGCAGAAGCTCGAGGACGACGCGACGCCGACCGAGTGCTCGGCTCCGCAGTACGACGAGGGAGCCGCCTGCGTCGGCACCGCCGAGCTGAACAGCTACTACGGTCACGGCATCGTGAACGCGCTCAAGGCCGTGCAGTGATCTGATCCGGATCGACAGGAGGGGCTCGGATCGCCGACACGGCGATCCGGGCCCTTGTCGCCTGCCGCCCGGATACTTCCCGCACCGGCCGGTGAGAGGATGGATCCATGACCTCCGAGCACGACACGATCGAGCAGCCGGGCGATGCCGCCACCGCGACCACCTCGACGACGACCAACCGCCGCCAGCCTTTCCCGCAGGGCTTCCTCGACACCATCTCGACGGGCTGGGCCGAACGCCCCGAGTCCCTGCCCGCTCCGCGCGCGCAGGCGCCCTACGCAGCAGCACGTCGCGCCGCCGTCTCCGCGGCCTTCCCCGGCAAGCGCCTGGTGATCCCGGCCGGATCCCTCAAGCAGCGCAGCAATGACACCGACTACCCGTTCCGGGCGCACTCGGCGTTCGCGCACCTCACCGGCTGGGCGGTCGACTCCGAGCCCGACTCGCTGCTCGTGTTCGAGCCCACCGCGGACGGCCACGACGTCACGCTGTACTTCCGCGAGCGCGCCGACCGCACCACGAGCGAGTTCTACTCCGACGCGACGATCGGCGAGTTCTGGATCGGACCGCGTCCCGCTCTCGCCGGCGTCGCCGCAGACCTTGGCGTGACCACCGCGCATCTCGACGAGTTCGCCGCGGGCGAGGAAGACCTCGTGGTCGACCAGGACGACGAGCTCACCCGGTTCGTCTCCGAGCTGCGCCTCGTCAAGGACGAGTACGAGGTCGCGGAGATGCGCCGAGCCGTGGCGATCACCGCGGACGGCTTCGACGACATCATCCGCGACCTTCCGCGGGCGGTCGCGCACCCGCGCGGCGAACGCATCGTCGAGGGCGTCTTCCACCAGCGCGCCCGCAGCGACGGCAGCTGGGAGGGCTACGACACGATCGCCGCATCCGGCCCGCACGCGTGCTACCTGCACTGGACCCGCAACGACGGCGCCGTGCTTCCGGGCGACCTCATCCTCATCGACGCCGGAGCCGAGGCCGACAGCCTCTACACGGCCGATATCACGCGCACGCTGCCGGTGAACGGCACGTTCAGCGAGGTGCAGCGCCGCATCTACGACACCGTGGTCGAGGCCGCGGACGCCGCCTTCGCCGCGGCCGAGGTCGGTGTGCCGTTCCGCGAGGTGCACGCGGCCGCGATGGACGTGATCGCCCGCCGTACCGCCGAGTGGGGTCTGCTGCCCGTCTCCGCCGAGGAGGCCCTCGACGCCGACCAGGGCGGCCAGCACCGCCGCTACATGGTGCACGGCACGAGCCACCATCTCGGCATCGACGTGCACGACTGCGCCCAGGCCCGCCGCGAGATGTACTACGACGGCCTGATCGAGCCCGGCATGGTGTTCACGATCGAGCCCGGCCTGTACTTCCAGATCGACGATCTGACCGTGCCCGAGGATTACCGCGGCATCGGCGTGCGCATCGAGGACGACATCCTCATCACCGCCGAAGGCCCGGTGAATCTCTCGGCCGCCATCCCACGCACCTCCGCCGAGGTCGAGGCGTGGATCGCCCGCGTGCAGGGATCCGCGTCCTGACCGAGGACATGCACCCGGATCAGCTCCGGCTGGACGAGGCCGCCGCGACCGAGAGGATCGCGGCGGCCTTTCCCGCGCTGGCGGGGCAGCCGGTGGTGGCGCTGTCGACACCGGGCACGATGAACGCGCTGTTCCGGATCGGCGACGCGCACGTCGCCCGGTTCCCGCTGCAGTCCGCGGCGCTCGAGGACGTGGCCGCGGAGGCGCGCGCCCTCGACGAGTTCGCGACGTGCTCCCCGTTCCCCGCACCCGTCGTGCGCGGTGTCGTCGACCGGGACGAGTGCTACCCTTCGTCATGGTCGGTGCAGGCCTGGATCCCCGGTCGCACCGCCTCCGAGGCGCTGGCGGATGAGGATCCGCTCCCCCTGCTCGCCGACGATCTGGCGCGGCTGATCGGGGCCCTGCGTCTCGCACCCCTGCGGGGGCGGACGTTCGACGGCCGAGGGCGCGGCGGCGAGCTGCACGCGCACGAGTAGTGGATGACGCAGTGCTTCGCGAAGAGCGGACATCTGCTGGATGTCCCGTCCGCGCGTGCGCTCTGGCAGCGGCTGTCGCAGATCCCGCACCCCGGCACGGAGGTCATGTCGCACAAAGACCTGATCCCGCCGAACCTGCTCGTCTCGGACGATCATCGGCTCGCCGGAGTGCTGGACGGCGGGTCCTTCGGAGCGGCGGATCCGTCGCTCGATCTCGTGGTCGCGTGGCACCTGCTCGGACTCGACGACCGGCGCCGGCTCCGTGCGGCTCTGGGCAGCGATGACCAGGAATGGTGCCGGGGAGCTGCGTGGGCGCTGCAGCAGGCGATGGGCCTCGGCTGGTACTACGAGCGCACCAATCCCGTGATGGCCGCTCTCGGCCTGCGCACCATGCGACGGCTGCTCGCCGATCCGGATCTGGGCTGAGGCCGAGGCTCTTCGGCGGGGATGCTCCGGCTGTCAGCCGACGGCGTGCTCGCGCAGCGCGGCAGCCATCTGCCGCACGGCCTGCGCGATGACCGGGCGCGGCGTGGCGAGGATGAAACGCAGGAAGCCCTCCCCGGCGGCGCCGCAGGCGATGCCGTCGGTCATGGCGACGCCCGCGTGCTCGCGGAAGAACGCGGCCGGCGAACCCTCGATGCCGAGCCCGCGCGCATCCAGCCAGGCGATGTACGTGCCCTCCGGGGCGCGGTAGCCCATCCCGGGGATGTGCTCGGCGAGGAGTTCGCCCAGGAGCCGGAGGTTGCCGTCGAGGTAGTCGAGCGTGCCGTCGAGCCAGTCGCGGCCGTCGTCGAAGGCCGCCGTGGTCGCGATCACGCCGAGGTTGGCCGTGCCGTGCTCGGCCCAGGCGACCTCCGGCCGCGCCCAGGTCTCGACATCCGTGTCGTTCGTCAGGATCACCTGCGCCGCCTTGAGGCCGGGCAGGTTGAACGCCTTCGAGGCGCTGGCGGCGGTGATCGTATGTCCCGCTGTCACGGCGCTGATGCCGGCGTAGGGAACATGGCGGTGCGGCGCGAAGACGAGCGGCGCGTGGATCTCGTCCGAGAACACGCGCGCGCCGTGCCGCGCGACGACCTCCGCGACCGCTTCGAGTTCCGCGCGCTCGAACACACGTCCCAGCGGATTGTACGGGTTGCACAGGATCAGCAGGCCGCCGCCGTCCGCGAACGCCCGGTCGATGCCGTCCAGGTCGTAGACGTGGCGCCCGCCCTCGACGAGCATCGGCACCTCGATGATCTCGCGGTCATGCATCGCCGGGATCGTCAGGAACGGCATGTACGCGGGCGTGGGCAGCACGATCTTCGAGCCGGGCTCGGTGAAGAAGTCGATCGTCGCGCGCAGTGCGGTCAGCACATCCGGCACGGGGCGGATCCGATCGGCCGGCACGTCCCAGCCGTAGCGATCCTTCTGCCAGCGCGCGGTCGCCTCGCTCATGCGCGCCCGCACGGCCGCCGGCAGATATCCGGTCAGGCCGTCATCGATCGCGCCCTTCATCGCGCTTGCGATCGCCGGCGCGGGCGGGAAGTCCATCTCGGCGACGAACGCGCCGATCGCCTCGGGGAACACCGACCACTTCAGGCTGCCGATCTCGCGCAGCCGGGCGATGCCGATCGCGTCCAGCTCCTGCGCCATGCTCATGCGTCTCCCCCTTCGTTGCGCCCCGATGCGCCGATCTCCGACGCGCCCTTGCCGAAACCCGACCACGCGAACTCCACGACCAGCGGCGCGAGATCCGCCCCGATCTCCGCGGCAGGGCGCTTGCGGCCTTTCACCTCGAACGAGTGCCCGCCGCCGTCGATCCAGGCGATCCGCGCGTCCTGACACGACGCCACCGCCTCCTCGAGCTGCGACAGCGGCTGCACGAACGGATCGTTCGTGCCCTCCACGAACAGCTGCGGCTGCGGCACCGCCGGCAGATGCTCGGTCCGCGGCTTCTCCGGCTTGCCCGGCTGGTGCAGCGGATAGCCCAGGTAGACGAGCCCCGTCGCGGCGAGGCCGGCCTCCTCGGCGGCGGCCATGGACGCCATCCGCCCACCATAGGACTTGCCGCAGGCGACGACGGATCCGGATCCGCGCTCGCTCGCCGCGGCGACGACGGCGCGCCAGGTGAGGATCGCGTGCGCCGCCGAGCCCGGCATGCGCCGTCCCGCCTCGACGTACGGGAAGTTGAACCGCAGCGTGTGCAGGCCCGCGGTGCGCAGCGCCGTGGCGAAACCGATGAGGAACGGATGATCCATGCCCGCGCCCGCGCCATGGGCGATCGCCACGATCGGCGCATCGGCCCCGGCAGCGAGGTCCCCGTCGGCAGCGCCGAACGCGGCCGACACCTCGGCTGTACCGGCAGGGAGCGGAACCGCGATCCGGAACCGCTCCTCGGCCCGTCCCGTCATCGCGAGGTGCCGTCGCCCGCCGGGTTCTCGCCGTCCACGGGCGTGGCCGCGGAGGGCGGCGTCTCGAGGGCAGGGCTCTCCGCGGGGGCGGCGGGAGCTCCGTCGGTCGCCGGGGTACCGTCGGTCGCCGGGGTACCGTCCGTCGCCGGGCCACCGTCCTGTGCGGGCTGCACCGAGGCGGTCGGCGGTGCCGGCGGCATCGGCGGGCGCGGCGGCGCGATGCGCTCGCCGTACCGCGGCGGCTCCTCGACCCGCTCTCCGTACTGGGGCGGCGCTGCCGCGGTCGTGCCGGCGGCAGGGGCGGACTGCGGGATCGGGGTGACGGCACGGCCGAGCACCTGGCGCGCCTTGCCGACCGAATCGGACAGCACCGTGACCTCGTAATGATCGGCCTTGAGCTGCATCACGCTCGCGTAGTCGCGGCGACGACGCACGATCGAATACGTGATGAGGCTCAGGATCATCCCGATCGCGACGCCGACGAACAGGATCCCCACGAAGGCCTGCATCGGCACGGCGGGGTTGCCCAGCACGAAGATCGCAGAGAGGAAGAGGCCGATGAGCACGCCGTTGACCGCGCCGGAGCGCGCCGCGTTCGCATAGCCGAGGCGGCCGGTGACCCGCTCCACGGTCTGCACGCCGACCCCGACGATGGCGATCGCCCTGGCCGGGATCTCCCCCGCGATCAGCTGCGAGACGAGCTTCTGCGCGGCCTCGTACTCGGTCACCGTGGCGACCGTCTCGCCGATCTCGCCCGCGGGGCCCGACGCGTTCAGCATGCTCATCGGACCATTGTTCCACGCGGCTGCCCGGAGACCGCCGGATGCCGTCACCCACCCCGGATCCCAAGGCGCAGGACACTACGCTGGAACCATGAGCACACAGCGGGTTTTCGTCGCGCGCCTGGCCGGGTGCGCCGTGTTCGACCCCGCCGGCGACCGGATCGGGAAAGTCCGTGATGTCGTCGTCGTGTACCGAAGTAGCGCGGCCCCGCGCGTGATCGGCCTGGTCTGCGAGATCCCCGGCCGCCGGCAGGTGTTCCTCTCGATCGGGCGGGTCGGATCGATCAGCACCGGACAGGTCATCACGTCCGGGCTGATGAACGTGCGCCGGTTCAAGCCCCGCAACGGCGAGGTGCGCATCATGGCCGAGCTCATCGGCCGGCGCGTCGACTTCTCCGACGCCTCGGGCACGGCGGTGATCGAGGACGTCGCGATCGAGCCGAACCGGCTCGGCGAGTGGTCCGTGAGCCAGCTGTTCCTGCGCAAGCCCAAGACGAGCGCCTCGCCGTTCGCCAAGGGTCCCACCACGTTCGCGACCTGGAACCAGGTGCACGAGCACAACCGTCCCGGTGAGGCGCAGTCCGCCGAGCAGCTCGTCGCCACCTACTCCGAGATGCACCCCGCCGACCTCGCGAACACCCTGCTCGACCTGCCCCAGCAGCGTCGCATCGAGGTCGCGGAGGAGCTTCCGGACGAGCGGCTCGCCGACGCCCTCGAGGAGATGCCCGAGGACGACCAGATGGACATCCTGGACCGTCTCGGCGACGAACGCGCCGCGGACATCCTCGATCAGATGGAGCCGGACGACGCCGCCGACCTGCTCGCGCAGCTGCCCCAGGGCCGCCTGGAGCACCTCCTCGAGCTCATGGAGCCGGAGGAGGCCGAGGACGTGCGCATGCTGTTGCGCTACAGCCCCGACACCGCGGGCGGTCTGATGACCCCCGAGCCGATCATCCTCTCCGCGGATGCCACGGTCGCCGAGGCCCTGGCCCTGATCCGCCGGCACGAGTTGCACCCTGCCCTGGCCGCCGCGGTCTTCGTCACGCTGCCGCCGTTCGAGACGCCCACAGGACGTCTGCTCGGCGTGGTGCACTTCCAGCGCATGCTGCGCTATCCCCCGCACGAACGGCTCGGCGCCATCGTCGACGACACCCTCGAACCCGTCCCCGCGACCGCCTCGGCGGCCGAGGTCGCGCGCATGCTGGCCAGCTACGACCTCGTCTCGCTGCCCGTCGTGGATCAGGCGCACCGGCTCGTCGGCGCGATCAGCGTCGATGATGTGCTCGACTACCTGCTGCCCGACGACTGGCGCTCGCACGACGCCGATGACCGTCCCGGGTCCGCGCAGTCCGTGCCGACGCAGGGAGCGAGCGGATGATGGCGAAGTCGGGCCGTCGTGGGCTGGATCTGCCCCGCGGCCGGTCCGGCATGCTCGGGCGCGGCACGTCGACGGGATCCAGCGACACCTTCGGGCGGTTCTCCGAGGCGTTCGCGCGGGCCATGGGCACGTCCGGCTTCCTCATCGGGATGTCGGTGTTCGTCATCGTCTGGCTGTGGTGGAACATCGCCATGCCCAAGGAGTGGCAGTTCGACCCGGCCGCGACGAACTTCACCCTGCTCACGCTGATCCTCTCGCTGCAGGCCTCCTACGCCGCCCCGCTGATCCTGCTCGCGCAGAACCGGCAGGACGACCGCGACCGCGTGCAGATCGAGCAGGATCGACAGCGCGCGGAACGCAACCTCGCCGACACCGAGTACCTGGCCCGGGAGATCGTCGCCCTGCGCATGTCGCTCGAGGAGCGCTCCGCGCAGAGCGTCACCCGCGAGGTGCTGCGCGCCGAGCTCAGGGCGATGCTCGCCGAACTCCGCGACGAGGATCCGGCGGAGCAGACCCCGTGACCGTCGACCTCGCCGACGCGGTCCGCCGCGCCGTCGGCGCCGTCACCGACCCCGAGCTGCGCCGCCCGCTGGCCGACCTCGACATGCTCCGCGACATCACGGTCGCCGGCACGGTCGCGCACGTGGGCATCGCGCTGACCATCGTGGGCTGCCCCGCCGCGACCCGGATCGAGGCCGATGTGCACGCGGCCGCGGCCGCCGTGCCAGGCATCGACGCGGTCGAGGTCGCCGTGGGGGTGATGACGCCGGAGGAGCGTCGCGCCCTCACCGAGCGCCTGCGGGACGGCAGGGCGCCCCGGCAGATGCCCTTCGGCCCGGAGTCGCTCACGCGCGTGATCGCCGTCACGAGCGGCAAGGGCGGAGTGGGCAAGTCCTCGCTCACCGCCAACCTCGCGGTCGCTCTGGCGGCCCGCGGACGCAGGGTCGGGCTCATCGACGCCGACGTGCACGGCTTCTCGATCCCCGGCCTCCTCGGGATCGCCCCCGGCACCCAGCCCACCCGGATCGACGACCTCATGCTGCCCCCGGTCGCGCACGATGTGAAGACCATCTCGATCGGGATGTTCCTGCGGGAGGGGGAATCCGTCGTCGCATGGCGCGGACCCATGCTGCATCGCACAGTGCAGCAGTTCCTCACCGACGTGTTCTTCGGCGACCTGGACGTGCTGCTCATCGACATGCCGCCGGGCACCGGCGACATCGCGATCACGCTCGGCCAGCTGCTCCCCCATGCCGAGGTGCTGGTCGTGACGACGCCGCAGGAAGCGGCGTCCGACGTGGCGATCCGCAGCGCTCTCGTTGCCCGGCAGACCGGGCAACGGGTGATCGGGGTCGTGGAGAACATGGCCGCGCTGACGCTGCCCGACGGCACGGTGCTCGATCTGTTCGGATCCGGCGGCGGGCAGGCCGTCGCGAACGCCCTTTCGCAGGATGCGGATCCGGTTCCGCTGCTGGCCTCGGTCCCGCTGAGCCCCGCGCTGCGCACGGGCGGGGACGCGGGAGTGCCCGTGGTGCTCGCGGACCCGCAGGATCCCTCGGCACGCGCGATCCTGGCTGTCGCGGACGCGATCGATCGAGGGGGCCGTGGTCTCTCCGGGCGGCGCCTTCCCGTCAGCCTGGGTTAGACAGCCAGCCTGGGCCGGACGATCAGGTGGCTTCGCTGTCGTACGGCGGAAGGTCCTCGGCGGAGAACACCTTCGGCGCCTTCGACGTGGGGGCTGTCTCTCCCCCGGCGGACGCGGCGTTCATCGCGGTCGCCGTGGCCAGCAGAGCTGCTGCCGAACCCGCAGCCGCCGGCGCCGGAGCGGTCTCGACCGCCGCGACCGGGGTTGCCGGACGCGGCGGCGCCGGGGTGTCATCCATCAGCGCATCGCGGATGATGCGGCGCGGGTCGTACTGCCGGGGATCCAGCTTGCGCCAGTCCAGCTCATCGATCTCCGGCCCGACCTCCTCGCGCATGCGATCTTTGGCGCCGCGCATGTAGTCGCCCGCCTTCTTGACCAGGCGCGCGAACGTCTCCGCGTAGCGCGGGAGCCGCTCAGGGCCGACGAGAAGGGCCGCGATCACGCCGATCACGATCAGCTTCTCGAAGGTGATGCCGAAGAACATGTCATAAGGGTACCGCCGCGCCTGGCCACTGCGGACACGGAGGACGCCTACGCTGGGGGCATGCGGTGCAGTGAGCGACCGCCAGGGAGTCGAAGTGAGCGAGCAGGACGCCAACGCGCGATACGTGCGCGAAGCAATCATCGAGCCGGATGAGATCGCCAAGGCGCGCGCACATGCGGTCGAACTCGGCGCGCAGCCGATCAGCGCCGCCGTCGGCGCGCAGATCGCCGTGCTCGCGGCAGCCACCGGCGCGCGCTCGATCGTCGAGATCGGCACCGGCGCCGGCGTCTCCGGGCTCTGGCTGCTGCGCGGCGCCCCGAAGGCCGTGCTCACGTCGATCGACAACGAGCCGGAGCACCTGGCCGCCGCGCGCAGCGCCTTCCAGGACGCACGGATCGCCCCCACCCGCGCGCGCTTCATCGCGGGCAGGGCCGCCGATGTGCTGCCTCGGATGAACGAGGCCGCCTACGACATCGTCCTCGTCGACGCGGATCCGGAGAACGTGATCGAGTACGTCGAGCACGGTCTGCGGCTCGTGCGCGCCGGAGGGACCGTGCTCGTGCCGCGCGTGCTCGCCGGCGGAAGGGTCGCGGATCCGGTGCAGCGCGACGACGTCACGGTCGCCTACCGCTCGCTCATCCAGGAGACCCAGCAGTCCCCCGCCGTACTCGCCGCGCTGAGCACGGTCGGCGAAGGCATGCTGCAGCTGACCGGCATCGCCGAATGACGAAAGGCCCGCAGGAAGCGGGCCTTTCGAAGATCTGAAGAGATCTGGTCTTGATCGTGCGAGTCGGAACTCAGGCTGCTGCCACGACGTTGCTGAGCACGTCGTGAAGTTCCTTCGCCTCTGCGTCGTTGACGGAGACGACCAGACGCCCGCCGCCTTCGAGCGGAACGCGCACGATGATCAGCCGGCCCTCCTTCACGGCCTCCATGGGTCCGTCGCCAGTCCTCGGCTTCATCGCTGCCATCGCGGTGCTCCCTTTCCTCGGTGGTCTACGACTCCCATATTAGTGGGTGCTGGGACACCGCTTACCGCGGCGCGGCGAGGCCGCGAGACGATCGAGCAGGTTCAGGGCACGCGCCAGAAGGTGTTCGCGAGGCCGTAGACGTTCGCGATCCACAGCGCCTGCAGCGCGATGCACACCACCAGCACCGTCGTCCGCAGCCACCAGGAACGGTGCCAACCGACGCCGCCCCACAGGGGCGCGAGCGGGAACATCAACCGCAGCGTGCTGGACTGCGGGAAGAACACGGCCAGCAGGTACAGGGCGTAGCTCGCCGAGAAGAGCCGGATCTCCGGCCCGAGCCGGCGCACGCCGTGCCCCGCGATCAGCACCGCCGCGAACAGCGCCACCAGCACGGCGAGGATGACGAGGCCGAGCCATCCCGGCAGCCCGAGCAGCTGCGCCCAGTACGGCATCGCGCTCAGCCACCCCTCGAAGGGCGAGAAGGCGGTGTGCCCGTCCTGCGGCATCCAGAATCCGCGCCAGCTCAGCTCGGTCTCCAGGTAGGCGTTCGGCACGCCCGTGACCACGCCCGCGATCGCCTGCCACGCGAAACCCACGACGACGCCGAGCGCCCCGAGACCGAGGTAGTGCGCGATCTCGGATCCCGTCAGCGGATCCGACTTCCGTCGCATCCAGCGCACCACGAGCATGAGGCCGAGCGTGAGCGCGAACGCCAGCACACCCGGGCGCGTGAAGCCCATCAGCACGATCAGCGGATACAGCCGCACGTAGCGGCGGCGGATCAGGCCGTCCAGCGCGAGCAGCAGGAACAGCATGTTGAGCACCTCGGCGTAGCCGACCTGGAACAGCGCGCCGAGGGGGCCGGAGGCGAAGAAGACGACCGTCCACACCGCCGCCATCCGCCCGATCCGCCCGCGCATCATGCGGAACAGCACGAGGCAGCAGAGGTATCCCGCCACGAGGGAGACGAGCGCCGCGCCCACGCCCCAGCCGCCTGCACCGAACGGCAGCGCCACGACCTGCGACACCCACGGGTACAGCGGCAGGAACGCCCACGAGTTCTGGGTGATGTGTCCGTCCGGCCCGAGCGGCAGCGTGGTCGGGTACCCGTACACGACGATGTACCAGTACCACTGCGCGTCCCACCCGGTCACGAATGAGGCGATCGACGCGCCGTGGCCGAACCGCGAGCCCGGCGCGCCGGACAGCCCGGTCGCCCACAGCAGCAGGCCGGTGGTGATCAGGCGCGCCCCGACGTAGATCGCGAGGATACCCGCCCAGGCGGGCGTACGTGCATAGAGCCGGGCGGCCCAGCGCGGTGCGGTCGTCGCGCCCTGCCGGCGATGCACCGCCGCCGCGGCGAGCTCAGACACCGCTGAGCCAGGAGCGCAGGCCCCGCTCGGTGGCCGTGATCTGCGCGAGCGGCACACGCTCCTCGTCGTGGTGCGCGAGGTGCGGATCCCCCGGTCCGTAGTTGACCGCGGGGATGCCCAGCGCGGAGAACCGCGCCACATCGGTCCACCCGTACTTCGGTTTCGGGGTCGCGCCGACGGCCGCCACGAACTCCTGTGCGATCGGCGCGTCGAGGCCAGGACGAGCACCCTCGGCGACGTCGGTGATCTCGACCGCGAAACCGGCGAACACGTTGCGCACGTGCGCCTCCGCATCGGCCGCGGACTTGCTCGGGGCGAAGCGGTAGTTCACCTCGACCTCGCAGACGTCGGGGATGACGTTGCCGGCGATGCCGCCGGTGATCCGCACCGCGTTCAGCCCCTCGCGGTACTCCAGGCCGTCCACCGTGATCTCGCGCGGACGGTACTCCGCGAGACGCGCGAGGATCGGCGCCGCACGGTGGATCGCGTTCTCGCCGATCCAGGCGCGCGCCGAGTGCGCGCGCACCCCGGTCGTGCGCACGACAGCGCGCAGCGTGCCGTTGCAGCCGCCCTCGACCTCGCCGTTCGAGGGCTCGCCGAGGATCGCGAAGTCGGCCTCGAACAGATCCGGCCGGTGATCGGCGAGCAGCTTGAGCCCGTTGCGGGCGGCCTCGACCTCTTCGTTGTCGTACCACATCCAAGTGATGTCGACCACGGGCTCGGTGAGCTCCGAGGCGAGCTTGAGCTGCACCGCGACCCCGGCCTTCATGTCGACCGTGCCGCGCCCCCAGATCAGAGCCTCGCCGTCGATCTCGACATCACGCGTCGGCACGTTGGCGTTGATCGGCACCGTGTCGATGTGCCCGGCGATCGCCACGCGCTGCGCGCGGCCCAGGTTCGTGCGGGCGACGATCGTGTTGCCCTCGCGCAGCACCTCGAGATGGCCGAGCGCGCGCATGGCCTCCTCGATCAGGTCCGCCAGCGGCTTCTCCTCCCCCGAGACGCTGGGGATGTCGCAGATCGCGCGGGTGATGTCCGCCGCGGAGGCGGTGAGATCGAGCGGCATGGTCCCCACCCTAGCGCCGCGTCATGAAGGGGAAGCTGGGGGTGCCGATTCGATACCGTGGACGCATGACCGACGCGCGCATGATCCACGGATCCGGCCTGACCACCATCGCCGGCGACGGCACCGTCCTGGACGCCTGGTACGGCGAGATCGGCGCCGTCGAGCCGTCCGCCGGAGATCGCGCCGCGACCGCCCTGACGATCGCAGCGCTCGCCGGTGCCGACGAGCGCCGCAACGTCACCGTCGAGGCGGTGCAGCTGTCGATCGACCTCGATGCGGCTCCGGCTTCGACCGCCGACGCGTATCTGCGCCTGCACGCCCTCTCGCACCTGCTGGTGCGCCCCAACGAGGTGAACCTCGACGGCATCTTCGCGCACCTCCCGAATGTCGCCTGGACGAGCGCCGGTCCGATGCTCCCCGCCGATGCGGCACGGCTGCGCCCGCTGTTGCAGCGCGCCGGGATCCAGATCACCGGCGTGGACAAGTTCCCGAGGCTCACCGACTACGTGCTGCCGGAAGGAGTGCGCATCGCAGACGCCTCGCGGGTGCGCCTGGGCGCCCACCTGGCCCCCGGCACCACCGTCATGCACGAGGGCTTCGTGAACTTCAACGCGGGCACCCTCGGCGCCTCGATGGTCGAGGGCCGGATCTCGCAGGGCGTCGTCGTCGGCGACGGATCCGACATCGGCGGTGGCTCCTCGATCATGGGCACGCTCTCGGGAGGCGGCACCCACCGCGTCTCGATCGGTGCGCGCACCCTGCTCGGCGCGAACGCCGGCATCGGGATCTCCCTCGGCGACGACTGCATCGTCGAGGCGGGCCTGTACGTCACGGCGGGCACGAAGATCGTGCTCGCCGACGGCGCTCCGCTGGCCGACGGGGGCCGCCCTGTCGTCAAGGGCGCGCAGCTGAGTGGCGAGAACGGGATCCTGTTCCGGCGCAACTCCCTTTCCGGAGCTGTCGAGGCCGTGCGCCGCACCGGCGTGGGCGTGACGCTCAACGAGGCGCTGCACGCCTGAGTGACGGGCTCTCGGGCAGAGCTCAGGTCCGCAGCGAGCCGATCGCGAGGCCGAGCACGCGACGGCGCTGCTCTTCGTCGTCGTAGGCGACCGCGCTCACACCGGCGATGAGCTTGACGACGTCGGCGATCGCGAGATCGGCCTTCACGGCGCCATCCTCCTGCGCGCGGGCGAGCAGCGGCTCCCCCGCGCCCAGCATCACGCCGCGGCACTCCGCGAACACCGACGACTCCCGGTTCAGTCCGTCCAGCAGGACGTGCTTGGTGCCGACGTACTCGACGAAACGCCCCAGCCAGGCCTCCAGTGCGGGCCAGGGCTCCAGGTCCGCCACCTCGTCCGCGGCGTCGGCGAGAGCGGCGACCTCGCGGAGGTAGAGCGTCTCGATCAGGTCGTCCCTGGTCGGGAAGTTGCGGTACAGCGTGCCGATGCCGACCCCTGCGCGGCGCGCGATGTCCTCGAGCGAGGCTCCCGAGCCATCCTCGGCGAAAGCCTCGCGCCCGGCGGTGACGAGGGCGTCGAAGTTGCGCGCGGCGTCGGCACGGCGCGGTCGCCGCTCCTCCAGCGTCGCCGTCGCCCTGTTCTGGCCGCCCATCGTGCCGTCCTTCCGAAAAGTCTCAGAAGACCTCTTGCAAACCGGAGGGACCCTCCGGTAATCTCAATCCGGAGGCATCCTCCGTTCGGAGGCCTTCCTCCACTTTACCCCTCTTCTCCAGGCTTCGGAAGGGAACTCATGTCCCGCTCATCCACCTCGGTCCTGGTCGCGATCGCCGTAGCGGTCTCCTCCATCGCTCTTCTGCAGAACCTCGTCATCCCGCTCGTGCCGCTCATCCAGGCGGAGTTCGGCGTCACCGCCGATGCGGCCAGCTGGACCATGACCGCGTGGCTCATCGCCGCCGCGGTCGCCACACCCACCCTCGGCCGCGTCGGCGACCTGCGCGGACGGCGCACCACCTTCCTGATCACCCTCGGCGCGACCGCGGCGGGGGACGTGCTGGCCGCGGTCGCCCCGACCCTCGAGGTGCTCATCGTCGCCCGCGTGCTGCAGGGCATCGGCGGTGCGCTGTTCCCCCTCGCCTATGGGCTGCTGCGTGACGCACTCCCCCGTGAGCGCGTGACCGGAGCGATCGGCGTGGTGAGCGCCGTGATCGGCATCGGCGGCGCCGCGGGCACCGTGCTCGCAGGCCCGCTGGCGGACCTCGTAGGCTGGCGCGGCACGTTCGCGGTGCCGTTCCTGGTCGCCGCACTCGGCGCCTTCCTCACCCTCGCCGCGGTGCGCGACACCGGCACCCGCGCCCTCGGGCGGGTCAACACCCGCTCTTCGGTGCTGCTCTCGGCGTGGCTGGTCGCACTGCTCGTCCCGCTCAGCACCGGCTCGCGCTGGGGCTGGACCTCGCCGGCCGTGCTCGCGCTGTTCGGCGTCGCCGTGCTCGCCTTCGCCGCGTGGATCGTGTCGGAGCTGCGCTCCGCCGAGCCGCTCGTGGACCTGCGGATGCTGGCCTCCCCCGCGATCTGGCCGGTCAACGCCGCATCGCTCCTGATCGGGGCCGGCGTCTTCGCGTTCTGGGGTTACCTGCCGCAGTTCCTCGAGCTGTCGGCCTCCGCGGGCGGCACGGGTCTCACCGTGCGCGACGCCGGGCTCATGCTCGTTCCGATGCTGATCGGCATGAGCGGGGTCGGCTTCGCCACCGGCGCACTGAACCGCATCCTGTCGCTGCGCACCCTGCTCGTCATCGGCGCGCTGCTGATGGGTGTCTCCGGCGCGAGCGCCGCCCTGGCGCACTCGACGCCCTGGCAGCTCGCCGTGGCAGGCGCGGGCTTCGGCATCGGCTGCGGGCTGGCCTACGCGGCCTCGGCCGGCATCGTCGTGCAGAGCGTGCCCGCCGCGGTCACCGGCGTCGCGACCGGCGTGAACGCGAACCTCCGCACGATCGGATCCGCGATCGGCTCAGCTGCGACCGGCGCGATCGTGTTCGGCTCTGCGACGCACGGCACCGGCTCCGGCTTCGCCACCGCATGGGGGCTCGTCGCGGTCGCCACGATCCTCGCGGGCGCGATCGTGTGGGCGGTGCGCACCCGCCCCCACGTCACGACATCGGCGACGGCATTGCCCGAGCTCGTCGAGGCCTGAACCGACTGTCAGGGGATCCAGGATAGGATGTAGGGGATGTCGGATCATCCGGCATCTCGTCGCCATCCTGGATCCCTGGGCGCGGAGTTCGCTCCCCCTCGCGATCCGGTTCTGTGAGCGGCGACCTGATGCGTCGTTGCGACACGTTCATTGCGACGCCCTGACCCCGTGGCCGGACACCGGCCCAGGAGACACCCATGACTTCCTTCCTCGATCTCGGCGTGCCCGCGCCCCTGGCCGCCGTCCTCGCCGCCGATGGCAAGACCGAAGCGTTCGCCATCCAGCGCGACACGCTGCCCGACGCCCTCGCCGGCCGTGACCTGCTCGGCCGCGGACGCACCGGCAGCGGCAAGACGATCGCCTTCGCCCTTCCCCTAGTCGCCCGCCTCACGGGCTTCAAGGCCCGCCCGCAGTACCCGCGCGGACTCGTGCTGGCGCCGACGCGCGAGCTCGCCTCGCAGATCGCCGCGACCATCACCCCTCTCGCCCAGGCGGCGAACCTCCGTGTCGCCACCGTTTTCGGCGGCGTCAGCCAGCACCCGCAGGAGGAGGCAATGCGGCGCGGAGTGGACATCCTCGTGGCCTGCCCCGGCCGCCTCGAGGACCTCATGAAGCAGGGCGTCGTGCGTCTCGGCGACGTGCGCGTCACCGTGCTCGACGAGGCGGACCACATGGCCGACCTCGGCTTCCTGCCCGGCGTCACCCGGATCCTCTCGGCCACGCCGTCCGAGGGTCAGCGCCTCCTGTTCAGCGCGACGCTGGACAACGGCATCGACGTGCTCGCCCGCCGCTTCCTCACCCGCCCGGTGAGCCACGAGGTCGACGAGGAGAGCGTGCCCGTGGGTGAGATGACTCACCGCGTGCTCGAGGTCGCCGACGCCGACGCCAAGAAGACGCTCGTGCAGACTCTCGCCTCCGGTACGGGACGCCGGATCCTGTTCACCCGCACCAAGCACCAGGCGAAGAAGCTCGCCAAGGCGCTCACGGCCGCCGGCATCCCCGCCGTCGACCTGCACGGCAACCTTGCCCAGGGCGCGCGCGAGCGCAACCTGGCCGCGTTCTCCGCCGACCCGGCGGACGGCGGCGTGCGCGTACTCGTCGCCACGGACGTCGCGGCCCGCGGCGTGCACGTGGACGACGTCGATCTGGTCGTGCACGTCGACCCGCCCGCCGAGCACAAGGCGTACCTGCACCGCTCCGGCCGCACCGCGCGTGCGGGCGCCGCGGGCACGGTCGTGACCGTGCTGTTGCCGGAGCAGCGCCGCGACACGAAGGACCTCCTGCGCAAGGCCAGGATCAGCGTCGACATCGAGCCGGTCTCGCCTTCCTCCGCGGCCGTCGCGGAGCTGGTCGGCGAGAAGGCCGCCTTCGTGAAGCCCGCGCCGATTCAGCCGCCACAGCAGCAGCGCCCCGCGAAGAAGAAGCCCGCGGCGTCCGCCCAGCCGCGCGGCCAGCGCCAGGGCCAGGGCCAGGGCCAGGGCCAGGGCCAGGGCCAGGGATCCCACCGCGCGCCGCGCCCGCTCGGGGTCGGCGATACGGTTCCCTCGCGTCGCCGTCGCCGGTCCTCGCGCCCGCAGGGCACCTCGACCGCGCGCTGACCGTCCTCACCGCGGACAGCGGCGGAAACGAACAAGAGGGGGGATCCGATCCGGATCCCCCCTCTTTCGTCGTCGTGCGTCGCCCGCCCGGTCAGGACCGGCGGAACTCGCGCTCCGGCGAGCCCGTGTACAGCTGCTGCGGGCGGCCGATCTTGGTCTGCGGGTCGAGGTTCAGCTCGCGCCACTGCGCCAGCCAGCCCGGCAGGCGGCCGATCGCGAACAGCACCGTGAACATGCGCGTGGGGAAGCCCATCGCCTTGTAGATCACGCCGGTGTAGAAGTCGACGTTCGGGTACAGGCGACGCTCCTGGAAGTAGTCGTCCGCAAGCGCCACCTCCTCCAGTTCCCGCGCGAGATCGAGGAGCGGATCCGTGACGCCGAGCTCGGCGAGCACCTCGTCCGCGGCGGCCTTGACCAGCTTCGCGCGCGGATCGTAGTTCTTGTACACGCGGTGCCCGAAGCCCATGAGCTTCACGCCGTCTTCCTTGTTCTTCACGCGCTCGACGAAGCGCTGCACGCTCTGGCCCGATTCGCGGATCTGGCCGAGCATGGTCAGCACCGCCTCGTTCGCGCCGCCGTGCAGCGGGCCGGAGAGCGCCTGGATGCCGGCCGAGACGGAGGCGAACTGGTTCGCCCCCGTCGAGCCGACCAGCCGCACCGTCGACGTGGATGCGTTCTGCTCGTGATCCTCGTGCAGCACCAGCAGCAGCTCGAGCGCCTTGGACATCACGGGGTTGATCTCGTAGGGCTCGCTGTGCACGCCGAAGTTGAGCTTGAGGAAGTTGTCCACGAAGCTCAGCGAGTTGTCGGGGTACAGGAAGGCCTGGCCCACGCTCTTCTTGTGCGCGTACGCCGCGATCACCGGGAGCTTGGCGAGCATCCGGATCGTGTTCAGCTCGACGTGCTCGGGGTTGTGCGGGTCGGACTCGTTCTCGTAGTAGGTCGAGAGCGCCGCGACGGCTGACGACAGCACCGCCATGGGGTGCGCGTTGTCCGGAAGCGCCTGGAAGAAATGCTTGAGATCTTCGTGCAGCAGCGTGTGCCGGCGGATCTTGTCATCGAACTCCGCGAGCTCGGAGGCGCTGGGCAGCTCGCCGTAGATGAGCAGCCACGCGACTTCGAGGTAGGAGCAGGTGTTCGCGATCTGCTCGATCGGGTACCCGCGGTAGCGCAGGATCCCCTGGTCACCGTCGATGAACGTGATCTCCGACTTGGTGGAGGCCGTGTTCACGAATCCGTAATCGAGGCCGGTGTGGCCGGTCTGCCTGGTCAGGGTGGAGAAATCGATGCTGGCGTGCCCGTCGGTGCCCTGAAGGATCGGGAACTCCGCGGTCTTGTCGCCTACTGTCAGCGTCGCCTTCGTAGGCCGCTCGCCCGCTGCGCTCACGCAGACCTCCTCATGCGTCTGTCTCGTGTGGGGGATGCGCGATCGGCGCCGATGGGCCCGCGATCGCGTCGCTCATACAGCCTAGTCCGCGTGCGCACCTACTGTGAAAACGACCAAGAGTGGCGCCGAAACACCTGTGGAATGCTACAAAGCTGCCCCGCGCAAGCGCGCCGCGGCCGCCTCGATCCGTTCGAGAGGCGCGGTCAGCGAGAGCCGGACGTGCTGTGCGGAGTGGTCGCCGTAGAAGGGTCCGGGACCCGCCAGGATCCCGAGATCGGCGAGCGCGCCCATGGATTCCCACGCGTCGCGGCCCTGGGTGACCCACAGGTACAGCCCCGCCTCCGAGCCGTCGATCCGGAAGCCCGCGTCGAGGAGCGCCGGCCGCAGCACGTCACGGCGCTGCCGGTAGCGCTCCTTCTGCACTGCGACGTGCTCGTCGTCGCGCAGCGCGACGGCCATCGCGTGCTGCACGGGAGCCGGCGGCATCAGACCGAGGTGCTTGCGGGCGGTGAGGATCTCCCCCACCACGCGGGCGCAGCCGGCGACGAAGGCGGCGCGGTAACCGGCGAGGTTCGACTGCTTGCTGAGCGAGTAGACGCTGAGCAGACCCGCTCTGGTGCCGCTTGTGACGCGCGGATCCAGCACCGAGGGCACCGGCTCGCTCGCCCACGGCCCGTCCCAGCCGAGTTCGGCGTAGCACTCGTCGCTCGCGAGGATCGCGCCCAGCTCACGTGCGCGGCGCACGGCCGCGGCGAGCTCGTCGACGGTCCAGGTGCGCCCGTCCGGGTTGCCCGGGGTGTTGATCCAGATGAGCTTGGCGCCCTCCGGCCAGCGCGCGGGGTCGTCCTCGCTCACGACCGTCGCGCCGGCGACCTGGGCGCCGACGGCGTACGTCGGGTATGCGACGCGCGGCTGCACCACGATGTCGCCCGCGCCGAGCCCCAGCAGCGTCGGCAGCAGTGCGACCAGCTCCTTGGAGCCGATCGTGGGAATCACGTTGTCCACGCGCAGGTCGGGCACGCCCCGGCGTCGCGCGTACCAGTCCACGATCGCCTCGCGCACGGCCGGGGTGCCGACGGTCTGCGGATACGAATGCGCGTCGGTGGCCTCGGCGAGGGCATGTCGGATGATCTCGGGGGTGGGATCCACGGGGGATCCGATGGCGAGGTCGACGATGCCGTCCGGGTGCGCGGCCGCACGCTCGCGGAACGGGGTGACCGCGTCCCAGGGGTAGTCGGCGAGGTCGCGGACGCTCACCGCGCTACTCGCCCTGCGGCGGGAGAACGGCGATGACCGGGTGGTCGTGATGGATCACGCCGACCTTGGCGGCGCCGCCCGGGGATCCGATCTCGTCGAAGAACTCGACGTTCGCCTTGTAGTAGTCCGCCCACTCCTCGGGGAGGTCGTCCTCGTAGTAGATCGCCTCGACGGGGCACACGGGCTCGCAGGCGCCGCAGTCGACGCACTCGTCGGGGTGGATGTACAACGATCGCTCACCCTCGTAGATGCAGTCCACGGGGCACTCGTCGACGCAGGCACGATCCTTCACGTCGACGCAGGGAAGAGCGATCACATATGTCACGGACCCAGTCTACGACCCGTCGGCGGGCGCTTCTTCCGCCATCCGCGCACGGGCCGCCTGCTCCTGCTGGAGACGGCGGATCCGCGAGAAGTCCGGCCACGCGGCGACCAGCAGCACCATGCCGGCGATGGTCCAGGTCCAGGTCACGCCCAGCAGATCATTCGGCACGATCACCGATCCACCGGGTCCGCGGCCCGAGATCGCGACCATGCCGGCGAGCATGCCGAGCCCCGTCGCGAGCGCACCCCAGCGGTCGTGCAGCAGCAGCCGCACGGCGAGGAGCATGCCTCCGCAGGCGATCGCGCCGAGCACCAGCCCGACCCACGGGAGCCCCCACACCGAGGTCGAATGCGTCACGGTCGTCGCCAGACCGAACACGGCGCCGACCACGAACAGAGCCACCCACGACAGCGCTCTGCTGAGCCACGTTCCACGCACGGCTCGAGCTTACGCGGCCCACCCTAGGAGCCGCAGGAGAGCCGCGACGACCGCGGCGGCGATCACCACGACGAGGAACGACTGCCGCAGCGCCAGCAACCCCGCCGCGACGAGCACCGCGGGCACACGAGCGTCCACCACGATGTGCGGGCCCGCGGCCAGCGTCTGCACGGCCACGAGCGCGGCGAGCAGCGCGACCGTCAGCAGGTCGGTGATCCGCGCGGGCCGCGGCGCCTCGAGGACGGACGCCGGCACCAGATAGCCCGCGCCCTTGAGCGCGAGGCAGCCGATGGCGGCCAGCAGCACGGCGTTCCACAGGGTCATGCCGACTCCTCCCCCGCCGCCGGGCCGGCGGCCTGCGACCCGAACCAGTTGAACCAGCCGACGACGATCGCCACGAACGCCGCCACGAGCACGGGCAGCCCCGGGATCAGCACCGGCGTGAGCGCCGTGGCGACCGCGGCGGCCGCGATGCCGACCGCGATGGCCTGCCGCGTGCGCAGACGCGGCCACAGCAGGGCGAGGAACGCCGCCGCCGCAGCCGCGTCCAGCCCATAGGTCTTCGGATCCCCCAGCACGTCTCCGAGCAGCGCGCCGAGCAGCGTCATCAGATTCCAGCCGAGATAGATGCCGACTCCGGTGATCCAGAATCCGACGCGGCGCGCCCGCGGCGAGCGCTGTGCGAGCGAGACGGCGGTGGACTCGTCGATCGTGAACGGAGCCGCGAGCGCGCGCCGCGCGGCACCGCGCCCGATCACCGGAGACATCCGCATGCCGTAGGCGACGTTGCGGACTCCCAGAAGCAGTGCGGAGGCGATCGCCGCGGGCGCGGCGGCGAGCCCGCCCGCCCCGATCACGCCCACGAACGCGAACTGCGATCCGCCGGTGAACATCAGCAGGCTCAGCACGCAGGTCTGCCACACGTCGAACCCGTTCGCGACGGCGAGCGCGCCGAACGAGATCCCGTACGCGCTGGTGGCGAGGGCGACGCCGATCGCCTCCCGGCGCGCGACGCGCACCTCGGCGACGGCGTCCTCGGGGTCGCGGTCGATCGTTCGCTCCTCTGAACGCATGACGATCATTCTGAACATCCGCAAATCGTTTGTCAAGGCGAACGAATGTTTGGAATACTGGCCGCATGGATGATCTCCGCGCCCGCATCTCCCGGTCTCTGCGTCGCGAGCGCGAGGCGGCGGGGATCTCCGTCTCCGAACTCGCCCGCCGCGCCGGCGTGTCCAAGGCCACCGTCTCGCAGCTGGAGAGCGGATCCTCGGGGCCCAGCGTCGAGACCCTCTGGGCCATCGCCGACGCCCTGGGCGTGCCCTTCGCCGCCTTCGTGGAGGAGCGCACGAATGCCCCGACCCTGATCCGGGCCGGCGAGCACGCCGGCGTGCCGTCGGCTGCCGCGCCGTATCTGGCCACGCTCATCGCGGCCTGCCCGCCGGGCGCCCGTCGAGACCTCTACATCATCCAGGCCGAGCCCGGCGAGCCCCGCCGCTCGACGCCGCACCACGTCGGCACCACCGAGCACGTCGTGCTGATCAGCGGACGCGCTCTGATCGGCCCTTCCGAGGCAGCCGAGGAGCTGCACCCCGGGGACTACCTCTCCTATCCCGGAGATGCGTCGCACGTGTTCGAGGCGCTCGAGCCCGGGACCTCCGCGGTGCTCATCTCGGAGCTGCGCTGAGCCGCGCCGCACGCTGCACACGGTGCGTGCACGACGTGCGAACGCCCGAAACGCGAAACGGCCCGTCTGCCGGAGCAGACGGGCCGTTCGGACCGGCGTGGGTTACGCGTTGGCGTCCTGGCGCTTCAGGCGCGCGGTCTCGCGGGCGCGAATGGTCTGGTCGAGTGTCACCTTGCGAATGCGCACGACCTCGGGCGTGACCTCGACGCATTCGTCGTCGCGGGCGAACTCGAGGCTCTCCTCGAGAGTCAGCAGCCGCGGCGGCGTCATGGACTCGAAGTTGTCGGCCGTGGCCGAACGCATGTTGGTGAGCTTCTTCTCCTTGGTGATGTTCACGTCCATGTCATCGGCGCGCGAGTTCTCGCCGATGACCATGCCCTCGTAGACCTCCTGCGTGGGCTGCACGAAGAACGACATGCGCTCCTGCAGGGCGATCATGGCGAACGGAGTGACGACGCCCTGACGATCGGCGACGATCGAGCCGTTCTGACGCGTGGTGATCTGGCCCGCCCAGGGCTCGTAGCCGTGCGAGATCGCATTCGCGATGCCGGTGCCGCGGGTGGTGGTGAGGAACTCGCTGCGGAAGCCGATGAGACCACGCGAGGGGACGATGAACTCCATGCGCACCCAGCCGGTGCCGTGGTTGGTCATGTTCTCCATGCGACCTTTGCGGTTCGCCAGCAGCTGGGTGATCGCACCCAGGTGCTCCTCCGGGGTGTCGATCGTGAGGTGCTCGAACGGCTCGTAGGTCTTGCCGTCGATCTTCTTCGTGACCACCTGCGGCTTGCCGACCGTGAGCTCGAAGCCCTCACGGCGCATGTTCTCGACGAGGATCGCGAGTGCGAGCTCGCCGCGGCCCTGCACCTCCCACGCGTCCGGGCGGCCGATGTCGACGACCTTGAGCGAGACGTTGCCGATGAGCTCGCGGTCCAGGCGGTCCTTGACCATCCGGGCGGTGAGCTTGTGCCCCTTGACCTTGCCCATCAGAGGCGAGGTGTTGGTGCCGATGGTCATGGAGATCGCGGGGTCGTCGACCGTGATGGCCGGGAGCGGCCGCACGTCCTCCGGATCCGCGATGGTCTCGCCGATCGTGATGTTCTCGAAGCCGGCGATCGCGACGATGTCGCCGGGGCCGGCCTCTTCGGCGGGGTAGCGCTCGAGCGCACGGGTCTTCAGGAGCTCCGTGATGCGGGCGTTGCTGGTGGAGCCGTCGGAACGGACCCAGGCCACGGTCTGGCCCTTCTTCAGCGTGCCGTTGAAGACGCGCAGCAGTGCGAGGCGGCCGAGGAACGGCGAGGAGTCGAGGTTGGTGACCCACGCCTGCAGCGGAGCCTCATCGTCGTACGCCGGGGCCGGCACGTGCTCGAGGATCGCCTCGAACAGCGGCTCGAGGTCGTCGTTGTCCGGCAGCGCACCGTTCTCCGGCCGGTTGCGGGATGCGGCTCCGGCGCGACCGGACGCGTACACGACCGGCACATCGAGCAGCGCATCGACGTCGAGGTCGGGCACGTCGTCAACGAGGTCGGACGCGAGGCCCAGCAGCAGGTCGTGCGCCTCCTCCTCGACCTCGGCGATGCGAGCGTCGGGACGGTCGGTCTTGTTCACCAGCAGGATCACCGGGAGCTTGGCCTCGAGCGCCTTGCGCAGCACGAAGCGCGTCTGCGGGAGCGGGCCCTCCGACGCGTCCACGAGCAGCACGACGCCGTCGACCATGGACAGGCCGCGCTCGACCTCGCCGCCGAAGTCGGCGTGACCGGGGGTGTCGATCACGTTGATCGTGATGTCCTTGCCGCCGGCGTGCTCGCCCTTGTAGGTGATCGCCGTGTTCTTGGCGAGGATCGTGATGCCCTTCTCGCGCTCCAGGTCGTTCGAGTCCATGGCGCGCTCTTCCATGTGCTCGTGGGAGCCGAAGGATCCGGTCTGGCGGAGCATGGCGTCCACGAGCGTGGTCTTGCCGTGGTCGACGTGCGCGACGATGGCGACGTTGCGGAGATCGGAACGGAGGGCGTGCGCCATGAAGGAATCCAATGCAGCTGGGGTTTCGCCCGGGATTCCGGACTCTTCAGGATACATCACCGCTCCTGGGCATCCTCTGCGGGGCGCATGCATACCGCCTCGCCGTACGCTCGACCCATGAGGATCGCCCTGCCCCCTCCCCCGCCTGACGCGCCGTCGCGGGCGCGGATCGGGTGGGAGATCGCGATCGTGCTCGGCCTCGGTCTCGGACAGTCCGCGGTGTACGCGATCGTGCAGCTGCTGGATCGCCTGTCCCTGTCGACGCCGCTGGCGGATCAGACGGCGACGCTGAACCCCTCGCAGTCCAGCCGCGAGCTGTTCGACCTGCTCTACCAGTTGCTCGGCATCGGGTTCTCCGTGGTGCCGGTGCTGCTGGTGTGCTTCCTGCTCTGGCGCCCGGTGCGCCCCCGCCTCGGCGCGCTGGGCCTGGACGGAACACGAATCGGCCGCGACGTCGGAGGGGGTCTCCTGCTCGTCCTCGCCATCGGGATCCCGGGGCTCGCGCTGTACGTGCTCGGGCGGATGAACGGCTGGTTCGTCGCGGTGGATCCGGGGGCGCAGAGCGCGTATTGGTGGACCGTCCCGGTGCTGCTGCTGTCCGCGGCTCGGGCCGCCGTGCAGGAGGAGTTCGTGGTGCTCGGCTACCTCTTCGCCCGGCTGCGCCAGCTCGGCTGGGGTCCGTGGACGATCCTCCTCGCCACGTCCGTGCTGCGCGCGAGCTACCACCTCTATCAGGGACCCGGTGCGTTCATCGGCAACCTCGGGATGGGGCTGCTGTTCGGCTTCCTGTTCCTGCGCACCGGCCGGCTGCTGCCGTTCCTGGTCGCGCACTTCCTCATCGATGCGGCCGTCTTCGTCGGCTACCCCTGGGCGGCGGCCATGTGGCCGGCCCTGTTCGGCCTGCCGACGCACTGACTCGGCGCCGTGCGTCTGGCTGGCGCCGACCGGGCCCCCGGATCCCGAATCCAGATCCGCGATCCGGATCCGCGAGACTCCAACTGAGTAACGAGACTGCAGGCCATGTGCGAAGTCTCGTTACCCAGTTGGAATCTCGCGGCCAGATGAGGAGGTCCTTGATCGGTTCCACACAGACGCGCGCCTGCGGGAACTGTGCACCGACTGCGGCCAGCAGACTCCGAGGGACCGCCCCGAGCGGCAGGATCGGCACATGCTGAACGCCGGAATCACACCGCGACTCGCCGCCCCACCTCTTGAGTTGCTGCGTTCCAGCGAGATGGTGAGCTCCACTGTTCTCCTTCGGGCCTGGCGCCGCGGTGAAGTCGTCCGGGTGATCCCCGGTGTCTTCGCCGAAACATCTCGATGGAGCCAGATCCCGCCCTGGGATCGCTATCTCGCCCGCGCGTATGCCGTCGCGCTCACCCACCCCGCCTCAGTATTCTGCGGGATCACGGCCGCCGCACTGCGAGGAGTCTTCCTCGGGCGCCAGCAGGATCCGATTCTCATCCTGGATCCTGATCGCACCAGCAGGATCTGCGGCCCCGTACGCGTACTCACGTCCGCGGATGCCCGAACGATCGATGAGATCGACGGGATCCTTCTCACCTCTGCCGGCGACACGATCGTCGATGTCGCCCGTACCGTAGCTCCCGCTGCTGGTCTGGCCTATGCCGATGCGCTGCTACGCCGTTCACGTGACCTCGCTCCGGCGCAGCTGCCTGCGATCAACGAGTCGCGCCTCTCCTCGCGCGGTCGACGCCGCGCTCGTTGGGCGCTCGCGCGGGCGACAGGCGTTCCGGAGAGCCCTCTCGAGTCGCTCAGCCTCGCAGCGATCGAAGGTGCTGGATACGAACTGCCCGAGCTCCAGGTGACTTTCGTGACTGACGGCATCGCGGACCGGGCCGACTTCTTCTGGCGATCGCGCAATCTCGTCGGCGAAGCCGATGGCGACGTGAAGTACACCGGAGAGTTCGGTGATCCTGCCGAGGCGATCCTGAACGAGAAGCGCCGCGAAGCGCGGTTGCAGCGTCACGTCGCCGGGCGCATCCGTTGGGGTTGGTCCGAGCTGCGCGACATAGATCCGTTCCTCGAGATCCTGGGCACGGCGCGGGTCCCCCGCGTCGCCCCGGCAGATCCGTTCATGCTCGCCTCGCTGCGCGACGCGCTCCGGGCGCGAACCCGCTAAGCACCGCGAGACTCCATCTGAGTAGCGAGACTGCCGTTCAGACTTGCTGTCTCGTTACTCAGATGGAGTCTCGCGGTCAGTAAGGTACTCAGGACTTCGGGGCGCGGCCGGAAGCCGAGCCACGTCAGCGCGTGACCACGATCGCGATCACGGCTCCGACCGCGATCACGACGAGAGCGCCGATCGCGGGCCCGTCCCAGCTGCGCCGGATCGGCGCATCGGCGCCCACGCCCGCGGCGCCTTGCGGGCGCTCCACGGCGTTCTCCCAGCGGGTGCGCACCTCGGTGAGCGCCTGCAGGCTCTGCGGCACCTTGACCTCGCCCGAGCGCCTGCTCAGCCGCGGCGACTGGATGCGTCCCGGGCCTCCCCAGCACGCCAGCTTCCGGCCGTCATCGAGCGCGAAGTCCAGCTGCCAGCGCAGGTCGAGCTCGGTCACCCGGCGCCAGCCGAAAGTCGTGCGGCGCAGGAAGTTCTGCACGGTCGCGCCGTCCCCGTCCACCCGCACCAGGGAGACCACGCTGATCACGTAGATGAGCCACAGCACCAGCAGCACCCACGGCGCATACAGCAGCATCTGCGCCCAGCTGCCGCGCACCACCGCATCGCCGAGCAGGAAGACGGCCAGCACGGCGCACACCAGGAGCACGGCGATGCCCGTGGAGGCGCGGTACGTCCGCGCCCCCACGGGCATCTGGTCCATCGAACTCACGCGCTGCGACCGCCCAGGGCGATCGAGACGCCAGGGATGGCCTGGAGCAGTCGCTCCGTGTACTCCTGCTGCGGGTTGGCGAAGATCTCGTCCACCGTGCCCTGCTCGACGAGCTTGCCCTTCTCCATCACGCAGACCAGGTCGGCCGCGACGCGCACGACCGCGAGATCGTGCGTGATGAACAGGTACGTGAGGTCGAGCTCGCTCTGCAACTCGGCGAGCAGCTTCAGGATCTGATCCTGCACCAGCACGTCGAGCGCGGAGACCGCCTCGTCGAGCACGACGATGTCGGGCTTGAGCGCCAGTGCACGCGCGATCGCGACGCGCTGACGCTGACCGCCGGAGAGCTCGTTCGGGTACCGCGTCGCCAGCTCGCGCGGGAGCGAGACCTGGTCCAGCAGCTCGAGCACGCGCTCCTGGCGAGAGCCCTTGTCACCCACGCCGTGGATGTCCAGAGGCTCCGAGATCGTGTTTCCGATGTTGCGCAGCGGATCCATGGATCCGTACGGATCCTGGAACACCGGCTGCATGCGCCGGCGCAGCGCGAGCGTCTCCCGCCCGGAGAGGCTGGAGATGTCGACGCCGTCGATCGCGATCGAGCCCGAGGTGACATCCTCCAGCTTCAGCACCATCTTCGCCACGGTCGACTTGCCCGAGCCCGACTCGCCGACCAGCGCCAGCGTCTTGCCCTTGGGGATGTCGAACGAGACCGCGTCGACGGCGCGGAACGGGATGCTGCGGAACTGACCTTGACGGATCTTATAGTCCTTGGTCAGGTCGCGCACGGACACGGTCGGCGGGATGCCGGCGATGTCCTCGCTGGTCTCGATGCCCTGTCGCTCGTGGACCGCCTGGATGCGCTGCGACGCGATGCTCGGGGCCGCGGCCACCAGCTTCTTCGTGTACGGGTGCAGCGGGTTCTCCAGGATCTCCCGGCTGGGCCCGGCCTCGACGATCTCGCCGTTCTGCATGACGATGATCTTCTCCGCGCGCTCGGCCGCGAGGCCGAGGTCGTGCGTGATCAGCAGGACCGCAGTGCCCTTCTCCTTCGTCAGCGACGCGAGGTGATCCAGGATCACGCGCTGCACGGTGACGTCGAGCGCCGATGTGGGCTCGTCCGCGATCAGCAGCTTCGGGTCGGCCGCGAGGCCGATGCCGATCAGCGCGCGCTGGCGCATGCCGCCGGAGAACTGGTGCGGGTACTGGTGCAGACGCTTGGAGGCGTCCGCGAGTCCCGCCTGCTGCAGCACCTCGACCGCGCGGGCCTCGATCTCCTTGCGCCCGGTGGCGAGACCGTTCGCACGGATCGCCTCCTTGACCTGGAAGCCGATCGACCACACGGGGTTGAGGTTGGACATCGGGTCCTGCGGCACGTAGCCGATCTCGCGCCCGCGGATCTTCTCCATCTGACCCTCGGTGAGCCCGGTCAGCTCCTGACCGTCGAGGGTGATGCTTCCCGCGGTCACATGACCCGTGCCGGGCAGCAGATTGACGATCGCGGATGCGGTCGTCGACTTGCCGGATCCGGATTCGCCCACGATGGCCAGCGTCTCACCCGGGTACAGCTCGAGGTTGATCCCGTGCAGCACCTCCCTCGAGCCCTTCTGGGTGTCGAAGGCGACCTTCAGGTCGCGGATCCGGAGCAGCGGAGTGTCGGTTGATGCACTCATCGGCGAGCCCTCGCTCTCGGGTCGAGGGCGTCTCGCACGAGCTCGCCCAGCATGATGAACGCGAGCACCGTGATGGTCAGCGCGATCGACGGGTAGATGAGGGCCATCGGCGCCACCCGCAGCGACTGCTGCGCCTGGCTGATGTCGTTGCCCCAGCTCATCGTGTCGCTGCCGAGCCCGACGCCGAGGAACGACAGCGTCGCCTCCGCGACGATCGCGGCTGCGAGGCTCAGCGTGGTGACGACGAGCAGCGGTGCGATCGCATTCGGGATGACGTGGGCGATCAGGGTGCCGAACCGCGACTTCCCGAGCGCCCTCGAGGCCATCACGAAGTCGGCCTGACGCACTCTCAGCACCTCGGCGCGGACCACACGGGCCGTGGAGGCCCAGGCGAATCCGCCGATCGCGAACGCGAGCGTGAACACGTTGCGGAACTGCGCGAACACGCTCATCACGACGACCGCGGCGAGGATGTAGGGGATCGAGAAGAAGATGTCGCCGACGCGGGACAGCAGCCCGTCCAGCCAGCCGCCGTAGAACCCGGCCAGGGCGCCCATGATGAGGCCGATGACCGACCCGATGATCGTCGCGATGAGACCGACGGAGACCGAGGTGCGCGCACCCCACACCGTCCGCGCGTAGATGTCGCAACCCTGGAACGTGAAGCCGAGCGGGTGCCCGGCGGCAGGTCCTCCGTTGGAGTCGGACAGCTGGCAGTTGCTGTTCGGCGGGGTCTGCGTGAACAGCGTCGGCCAGAGGGCCATCAGCAGGACCACGAGCACGATGACCATGGAGATCCAGAACATCGGCCGGCGCCGCATGTCCGCCCAGGCATCGCGCCACAGGTTCGAGGGCTTCTCCGCGATCTTGACGACGTCGACGGCGATCGTGCCGTCCTTGATGGGTGCGACGTAGTGCGTCGCGCTGGTGTCACCGGACATAGCGGATCCTCGGGTCGAGCAGGCCGTAGAGCATATCGACGACCAGGTTGACGAGCACGTAGATGATCACGAACACCGTCACGAAGGACACCACGGTCGAGCCCTCGTGCTGTCGAATGGCTTGGAAGAGAGTGTTGCCGACACCGGGGATGTTGAAGATGCCCTCGGTGACGGTCGCGCCCACCAGCAGCACGCCGAAGTTCGTCGCGGAGTTGGTGATGACCGGGATGAGCGAGTTGCGCAGCACGTGCACGGGGATGACCCGGCGCCGCGGCAGTCCCTTGCTGTACGCGGTGCGTACCCAGTCCTGGTTGAGGGTGTCGATGACGGATCCGCGCATCAGACGCATGCTCACCGCGTAGAGGCTGAGTCCCAGCACGATCGCGGGCAGCCACATGTCGCCCCAGTCGTTGGTCGCGCCGACAGTGGGGCTGAACCACTGCAGCTTGACCGCGAGGAAGTACTGCGCCAGGAACGCGATGACGAAGATCGGCAGCGAGATGAAGACCAGCGAGATGACCAGCATCGTGTTGTCGAAGATCTTGCCCTTGCGCAGCGCGGAGAACGTTCCGATGATGATCGCGAGCGTGAACTCGATCCCGATCGCCATGACGGCGAGACGGCCCGTGACCGGCAGCGTCGCCGCGAGCACGTCGTTCACGGAGCGTCCGGAGAACGTGGTGCCCATGTCGCCGCGGAAGATGCCGGTCAGGTAGTACCAGTACTGCACGATGAACGGCTGATCGAGGTGGTACTGCGCGACGAGCGCGTCGTGCAGCTGCTTGCTCGGCTGCTTGTCTCCGAAGAGCGCAGCGATGGGGTCGCCTGGCATGGCGAAGACCAGGAAGTAGATGAGCAGGGTGGCCCCGATGAAGACGGGGATCACCTGCAAGAGGCGTTTGAGGATGTAACCGACCATTCGCCCCTCCTTTCAGATGAGGAGGCGCCTCGGGAACCCAGCACGATCCGTGCGGGTGCGACGCCTCACTGAGAATCGTGGCACGTGTTCGACGCGCACGACACTAATTCGGTGGCTGTTTTCAACAGCGCGCGAGGCGGTGACGTGGTCGTCACCGCCTCGCGGGTGTGATCCCCGGGCTGGTCAGCCCTTGGTGATCTCGTAGTACAGCGGAACGGAGTTCCATCCGAACTGGACGTTGTTCACGCCCTTGGCGAAGCCGCCGTTCACGTTCGAGTACCACAGCGGGATGGCCGGGAGGTCCTTGAGCAGCAGCTCCTGGGCCTGGGCGTAGTCCTTCGTGGCCTCGGACTGGTCGGTCGCCGAGGCGCCCTTCGCGACCAGCTTGTCGAACTCGGGGTTCGAGTAGTCGGTGTCGTTCGACGACGCCTTGGTGCCGTAGATCGGCTGCAGGAAGTTGTACTGCGCCGGGTAGTCGGCCTGCCAGCCGGTGCGGAACGCGGTCTGGATGGTGCGCGCGTTCACGTCCTTGCGAAGAGCAGCGAAGTCGACGTACGGGTTGCCGGAGGCGTCGATGCCGAGGTTGTTCTTCAGCTGGTTCGACACGGCGTCGACCCACGCCTGGTGCGAGGAGTCGGAGTTGTACGCGATCTGGAACTTGCCCTCCCACGGCGAGATCTTGTCGGCCTGAGCCCACAGGTCCTTCGCCTTCTTCGCGTCGAACTTCAGCACGTCCGCACCCTTGAGGGAGTCGGACCAGCCCGCGATGACCGGCGAGGTGAAGTCGCTGGCGGGGGTGCGGGTGTTGTTGAAGATCGTCTTGGTGATCGCAGCACGGTCGATCGCCATCGAGATCGCCTCGCGACGCAGCTTGCCCTCGTCACCGGTGAAGTGCGCGGCGTTGCCCGGGATCGAGAACGACTGGAAGATCGCGGCCGGCTGGTTGACCGCACGGTCGCCCAGATCGGACTCGAACGTCTGCTGCGCTGCGGCCGGGATCAGGTCGATCACGTCGACCTTGTCGCTCTGCAGGTCGGCGTAAGCCGCGTCAGCGGTTGCGTAGAAGATGAAGTTCACGCCACCGTTCTTCGCCTGACGTCCACCCTTGTAGGTGTCGCTCTTGACCAGGTCGAGCTCGACCTTGTGCTGCCAGGCGCCGGCCTTGGCGAACTTGTAGGGTCCGTTGCCGATCGGGTTCTCGCCGGCCGTGGCCATGTCCTTGAGGGACGCGGCGGGCAGCGGGTAGTAGGCCGAGTAGCCGAGGCGCTGCGAGAAGTCCGCGGCGACCGGGTTGGCCAGCTTGATCGTGAACGTGTAGTCATCGGTCTTCTTCAGACCGGTCAGCGGGGAGTCGGCGGAGTCACTGAAGCCCTCGATGTCGCTGAACCAGGACTGGTTGAGCTGCTTGTTCGAGAACAGCGCACCGTACTGCCACGCGTTGATGAAGCTGTCGGCCGTGACCTTCTCGCCGTTGGAGAAGGTGTTGCCCTGCTTCAGCTTGATCGTCAGGCTCGAGGCGTCGTCGACCTTGATCGACTCGGCCATGTCGTTGACGAGCTTGCCCTTGGCGTCGTAATAGGCAAGGCCCGCGAACAGGGAGTCGAGGATCTTGCCGCCGCCCACCTCATTGGTGTTGGTCGGGATCAGCGGGTTCTCGGGCTCGCTGCCGCTGACCTTGATGATGGTCTTCGAGTCGCCGCCCTTGGTGGGGGTTGCGTCTCCGCCGCTCTTGCTGGAGCAGCCAGCGAGGGCGAGTGCGCCCGCCGCGAGCAGTCCGATGCCCGCGAGGGCGATCTTGTTGCGCTTCACGTTGTGTCCTCCTGTGGACAGATAACAGCAATCTGCACGCTCTTCGTCGAGCGCGTAGGGATACTCGAGGGTAACCGCCGCACCCCCGATCCGGCGAACCGACTGCGTTAACCGTTACTCACTGGTGACCTGAACGACGAGGCGCCCTGGGAGCGGTTCCCAGGACGCCTCGTCGTTCTTCGGATCGTGCGGATCCCTACAGCGCGAACGCCTCCACCGGAGGGCAGGCGCACACCAGGTTGCGGTCACCGTACGCGTTGTCGATGCGGCGCACCGGCGGCCAGTACTTGCCCGCGATGAGCGCGTGCGTCGGATAGGCGGCCTGCTCGCGGGTGTAGGCGTGATCCCACTCCCCCATCAGCAGCGCGGCCGCGGTGTGCGGCGCATGCACGAGCGGGTTGTCGTCGGCCGGCCAGACACCTGCGGCGACCTCGTCGGCTTCGGCCTTGATCTGGATCATGGCCTCGACGAAGCGCTCGAGCTCGCCGAGGTCCTCCGACTCGGTGGGCTCCACCATGAGCGTGCCCGCGACCGGGAACGACATGGTCGGCGCGTGGAAGCCGTAGTCGATGAGGCGCTTGGCCACGTCGTCGACCGTGATCCCGGTCGCCTCCTTGAGCGGACGCAGGTCGAGGATGCACTCATGCGCCACCCGGCCCTGCTCCCCCGAGTACAGCACCGGGTAGTGCGCGGCCAGGCGTGCGGCGACGTAGTTCGCCGCGAGCACGGCGGCCGCAGTCGCATCCCGCAAGCCGTCGGCGCCCATCATCCGTACGTACGCCCACGAGATCGGCAGCACGCCGGCGGATCCGTAGGGCGCCGCGGAGACCGGGCCGCCCTCGAACACGTAGCCGCCCGCGTGCGCGGTGCGCTGCGCCTGCGGGTGCCCTGGCAGGTACGGCGCGAGGTGCGCCTTCGCCGCCACGGGGCCCACGCCGGGGCCGCCGCCGCCGTGCGGGATCGCGAACGTCTTGTGCAGGTTGAGGTGCGAGACGTCGCCCCCCAGGTCACCGAACCGGGAGTAGCCGAGGAGCGCGTTCAGGTTCGCGCCGTCGATGTACACCTGGCCACCGGCCGCGTGCACCGCCGCCGTGATGTCGAGCACGTCGTGCTCGTACACGCCGTGCGTGGACGGGTAGGTGATCATGAGCGCCGCGATCTCGTCGGCGTGCTGGGCGATCTTCGCCCGCAGGTCGTCGAGGTCGACATTGCCCAGCTCATCGGTCGCGACGACGACCACCTTCATGCCTGCGAGCACCGCGGACGCGGCGTTGGTGCCGTGCGCGGACGACGGGATCAGGCACACCGTGCGGTGGTCGTCTCCGTTGGCGAGGTGGTAGCCGCGGATCGCGAGCAGGCCCGCGAGCTCGCCCTGGGATCCGGCATTCGGCTGCAGGGACACCGCGTCGTAGCCGGTGACGTCCGCGAGCCATGCCTCGAGCTGGTCGATCAACTCGAGCGAGCCCTGCACGTCCGCCTCGGGGGCGAACGGGTGCAGTTGTGCGAACTCGGGCCAGGTGATGGCCGCCATCTCGGTCGCCGCGTTGAGCTTCATCGTGCAGGATCCGAGCGGGATCATGCCCCGGTCCAGGGCGTAGTCGCGGTCGGCGAGGCTCTTCAGGTACCGCATCATGGCGGTCTCCGAGCGGTGCGCGTGGAACACCGGGTGCGTGAGGTACTCGTCCTGACGGGCGAGTGCAGCCGGCACGCTGGTGACCGGGATGTAGGCGAACGAACCCTCTCCCGCACCGAAGACCGTGGCCACGGCGAGGATGTCCTCGTAGGTCGTGGTCTCGTCGGCGGCGATGCTCACGGTGTCGGCGTCGACGGGGTTCAGCAGGATCCCTGCGGCGTGGGCGTCGGCGACGATCGCGTCGGCCCTGCCGGGAACGCGCACCGTGATGGTGTCGAAGTAGTCGGCATGCACGACTTCGGCGCCGGCCTTCTCCAGCTGCGTGGCGAGGAAGCGGGCCTTGGAGGCCACCCCCGTGGCGATCTCCTTGAGGCCCTCCGGGCCGTGATAGACCGCGTACATCGCCGCCATGACGGCCAGCAGCACTTGGGCGGTGCAGATGTTCGAGGTGGCCTTCTCGCGGCGGATGTGCTGCTCGCGGGTCTGCAGGGCCAGGCGATAGGCCGGGTGGCCGTCCGCGTCCTGCGAGACGCCGACCAGTCGCCCGGGCAGCTGGCGCTCCAGTCCGGACCGCACCGCCATGTAGCCGGCGTGCGGGCCGCCGAAGCCCATCGGCACGCCGAAGCGCTGCGTCGTGCCCACCGCGACGTCCGCGCCGAGCGAACCCGGCGAGGCGATCAGGGTGAGCGCGAGCAGGTCGGCCCCGACGACGGCGAGGCCGCCGGCGAGGTGCGCCGCATCGATGACGGCGGAAGGATCCCAGATCCGTCCCGAGGCGCCCGGATACTGCACGAACACGCCGAACAGCTCCTCGGGCAGGGTCTCCCCGCCGGCGAGGTCGCGCTCGACGAGCTCGATCCCGAGCGCGGCTGCGCGCGTGGCCAGCAGAGCCTTGGTCTGCGGCAGGGCGTCGGCGTCGACCACGAACCAGGGCGAGGGCGACTTGGATCCGCGCCGCGCGAGCAGCATGCCCTCGGCGACGGCCGAGGACTCGTCGAGCATCGACGCGTTCGCCGTGTCCAGGCCGGTGAGGTCCGAGACCATGGTCTGGAAGTTGATCAGCGCCTCGAGGCGGCCCTGCGAGATCTCCGGCTGGTACGGCGTGTAGGCCGTGTACCAGGACGGATTCTCCAGCACGTTGCGCTGGATCACGCTCGGAGTGAGGGTGCCGTAGTAGCCGAGGCCGATCATGGGACGGTTCACCGTGTTGCGGTTCGCCATCGAGCGCAGCTCGGCGAGGGCCTCCGCCTCACTCGCGGCGGCCGGCAGCAGGCTGACGCGGTCGGCGGCCGAGCGGATCGAGGCCGGGACGGCCTCGCGCATGAGCGCGTCGACGGGACGCTCGTCGGCGCCGTAGGAGATGCCGATCGCGTCGAGCATCGCCCGCTGGGCGTCGGCCGTGGTGCCGATGTGGCGGTCGAGGAACGCGGTCACTCTCAGCCCTCCGTGTGCGCGACGTAGGCGTCGCGGTCGAGAAGACCGTCGACGGCGCCCGCAGCGATGGACACCTTGATCAGCCAGCCGCCGTCGAAGGGCGCGGAGTTGACCAGCGACGGGTCGTCGACCACGGCGTCGTTGATCTCGACGACCGTGCCGTCGACCGGCGCGTACAGCTCGGAGACCGACTTGGTCGACTCGGCCTCGCCGAAGACGTCGCCGCGGCTGAAGGACGTGCCGACGGCGGGCAGCTCGACGAAGACGATGTCACCGAGGGCGTCCGCGGCGAAGTCGGTGATCCCGATGGTCGCGGAATCGCCGTCGACGGCGACCCACTCGTGCTCTTCGCTGTAGCGCAGGGTATTGAGATCGGTCATTTCTTCCTCCGGTAGAAAGGCAGGGCGGTGACGGTCGCGGGGATCTTGGTGCCGCGGACGTCGAGGAACAGGGGGACGGCGCCGTCGGCGACGGCGGGGTCGACGAAGGCCATCGCGACCGGGTGGCCGAGAGTCGGGCTGAGCGCACCGCTGGTGATCTCGCCGATCACCGCGCCGTCCTCGGTCACGACCGCGTACCCGGCGCGGCCGGCCCGGCGGCCCTCGGCGGCGAGGCCGATGAGCACGCGCGCGCCCTCGGCGGGCGTGACGGCGCCCTTGCCGACGAAGTCGTCCTTGTCCTCCACGACCACGCGACCCAGGCCCGACTGGGCGGGCTTGGTCTCGCGGTTCAGCTCGTGGCCGTACAGCGGCATGCCCGCCTCCAGGCGCAGCGTGTCACGCGCGGCGAGACCGGCGGGCACCAGGCCGCGGTCGGCGCCCGCGGCGAGCGCGGCGTCCCACAGCGCGGCGGCGTCGGAGGCTTCGACGAGCAGCTCGAAGCCGTCCTCGCCGGTGTAGCCGGTGCGCGCCAGCAGCAGCGGCTTGCCGTTGTAGGTCGCGGAGGCCCAGGCGTAGTACTTCTGCTCCGCCCACGGGATCGAGACATCGTGGATGCCGTCGATCGCGGCGACGATCGCCTCGGCGTTCGGGCCCTGCACGGCGATGAGGGCGTAGGAGTCGGAGACGTCCTCGACGACGACCTCACGACCCGCGGTGCGCGCCAGCAGCGCCTCGCGCACGGCGTCGCGGTTGCCGGCGTTGCTGATGATGAGGAAGTCGTCATCGCCGAGTCGGTAGACGATCACGTCGTCGATGATGCCGCCGTCCTCGGCGAGCAGCAGCGAGTACTTCGCCTTGCCGACGGCGAGGGCGGAGAGCCGGCCGGCGAGCGCGTAGTCGAGATACGCGGCCGCGCCGGAGCCGACGATCGTGAACTCGGCCATGTGCGAGATGTCGAAGATGCCCGCGCTCTCGCGCACCGCGTGGTGCTCGGCGAGGTCGGACGTGTAGCGGACGGGCATCTGCCAGCCGCCGAAGTCGGTGAACGATGCCCCGAGCGCCTCGTGGCGCTCCCGAAGGGGGGTGTAGCGGGCGTCTGTCATGGAGCTCTCCCGTGCGGATCGGTGAGGATCCGCACGGCGCACGGATCCGAGAACTCCCCCTCTGTCATGAGCCTGAGAGTTTCGCCCGCGCCTTCGAGAGGCGACAGAGCTTTCACCGTCGGCGGATCCCGAGCGAGAGGTGGAGATCCGCGGGGATCCAGTCACCAGGGTTTCGGCTCAGGCGCCTTCAGCGTCTTCGCTCAACCCGATTTCTCGTTTCACTCGAAATCGCTTTTCAGAGCGGCCGGGTCTGCGCGGTGCGGTTACCTGAGAGATTGGCGGGGAGGCTTGCTCCTTCGGTGTCCGGCTGCGATCACCGGACTCTCCCGCGCGGACCATGCGGCCACGTGTTCAGTTTTCCTGCGCCATCCTACCGTGCGGGATGCCCGTCGCGCCGCCGGTTTCCCGGGCGGGCGCGGCGGGAAGACGAGCGTCACCAGGACGACCGAGATGATCATCAGGAGGAACCAGCTGGACACCTTCGACAGGGAGACCGGCTGCCAGCCCCCGACCTGGTCGGGATAGAGCCAGGCCCCGCTCGCGGTGCCGATGTTCTCGGCCAGCCAGATGAACAGCGCGACGCCGGCGAACGGCAGCAGCAGTGGGATCCGGAGGGTGCGCCGCCAGACGCGTGCATGCATCACGGTCGGCAGCCAGAGGACGACGACGAGCGCCGTGAGCGCCCAGCGCGCATCCCAGATCCAGTGGTGCGTGAAGAAGTTCGCGTAGATCAGCACCGCCAGCACCACGGTGGCCCAGCGCGGCGGGTAGCGCACGAAGGCGAGGTCGAACAAGCGGTGCACGCGCACCATGTACGAGCCGACCGCCGCATACATGAAGCCGCTGAACAGCGGGACGGCGCCGATCCTCAGAAAGCCGTCGGCCTCGTACGCCCAGGAGCCGACGTCGGTCTTGAACAGCTCCATCGCGGTTCCCGTCACGTGGAACAGCATGATCACCCAGAGTTCCCGCCCCGACTCCAGGCGCGTGGCGAGCATCGCCACCTGGATCAGCACCGCGATGAGGGTCAGCAGGTCGTTGCGGGTGAGGGCGAGGTCGGACGGGTACAGCGTGCGCACGAGCACGATCGCCACGAGGAGGGCCGCGCCGAACACGCACGCCCACCCCTGCTTGGCGAGGAACACGGACGCCTCGACGAGGAAGCCGCGCACGCCGGTCGAGGGGGCGCCCGCGAGGATCCGGCGAGCGCGGGCATCGATCCGCGCCTCGAGACGCGTCGGCTGCTGCATGTCCCGACGCTATCCGCCGCGGCGGGCGCGCGGCTGAGAGGTCGCCGTAATGATCGCGAGTTCTGGTCACGGCGACTATAAGATGATCCACGGAGGTTAGAGTCAGCATGACCAGAAGCGAGCACGAGGACGGGATCCGCGTCGCGGTGTCGACCGTGATCCTGACGCTGCGCCGCGACGGCGGCGAGGCGCCGCGGCTCGCGCTGCCGCTCGTCAGGCGCACGCGCGATCCGCATGCGGGCGCCTGGGCGCTTCCCGGCGGATGGCTCGACGACACGGAGAGCCTGGCCGCCGCGGCGGCCCGCACGCTCGCCGAGACGACGGGGCTCACCCCCAGCTACCTCGAGCAGCTCTACGCGTTCGGCGCGGTGGACCGCTCCCCGAGCCGGGTGATCTCCGTCGTGTACTGGGCGCTCGTGCGCGAGGAGGAGTCCGTCGGCGCGGTCGGATCAGATCCGGAGAACGTCGACTGGTTCGACGCCGCCGACCTGCCGGAGCTCGCCTTCGACCACGGCCGCATCATCGAGTACGCACTGTGGCGGCTGCGCAACAAGGCCGGTTACAGCCGTGTGGCACAGGGCTTCCTCCCTCCGGAGTTCACCCTGGCCGACCTGCGCGAGGCGTACGAGACCATCCTGGGTCGCCGGCTGGATCCCGCGAATTTCCGGCGTCAGGTCGACGCGACGCGGACCCTGATCCCCACCAACGCGTTCCGCACGGGCAGCCATCGGCCCGCCCGGCTGTACCGCGATGCCACCGATGTCGAGCTCGCCGACCGCGGCCCGCTCGCCCCCGAAGAGACGAGAACCTCATGAGCACCACCTCTCTGCACTCTCCGATCGATCCGTCCGTCGACCATGCGCTGCGCCTGATCGTCACCGGCGCCTCCTCGGAATCGACCTGCACCACGGATCTCGCCGCGGGGCCCTGGAACTTCGACACGATCCCGGGGTACGGTCCCGGATCGTCCATGGGCGACGTGATCCCGACCGGCGCGCCGCGCCAGGGCGAGCTCCCGGCCGCCTATCGCGAGGCCGGCGAGGACGAGCTGCACGAGCGGATCCGTGCGGCGAAGGCCACCCTCGGCGAGCGCGTCGTGGTGCTCGGGCACTTCTATCAGCGCGAGGAGGTCGTGCAGCACGCGGACCATGTCGGCGACTCGTTCCAGCTCGCGGGCTTCGCGAAGCAGCACCCGGACGCCGAGGCGATCGTGTTCTGCGGCGTGCATTTCATGGCGGAGACCGCCGATCTGCTCTCCGGACCGGATCAGGCCGTGATCCTGCCGAACCTCGCCGCCGGATGCTCCATGGCGGACATGGCCGACATCGACCAGGTCGAGGACTGCTGGGAGCAGCTCGCCGACGTGCTCGGTCCGCTGGACCAGCCCGACGCCGACGGACTCGTGCCGGTGATCCCCGTCACCTACATGAACTCCTCCGCCGCGATCAAGGGCTTCGTGGGACGTCACGGCGGCATCGTGTGCACCTCGTCGAACGCCCGCACCGTGCTGGAGTGGGCGTTCGCTCGGGGTCGGCGGGTGCTGTTCTTCCCGGACCAGCACCTGGGCCGCAACACGGCGAAGGCGATGGGCGTGCCGCTGGATCAGATGCCGATGTGGAATCCACGCCGTCCTCTCGGCGGATCCTCCTCGGTCGAGCTGCAGGACTCCCGCGTCATCCTCTGGCACGGGTTCTGCTCGGTCCACCGCCGTTTCACCGTCGCCCAGATCGAGCAGGCTCGCGCCGAGCACCCTGGCGTGCGCGTGATCGTGCACCCGGAGTGCCCGATGGAGGTCGTGGACGCCGCCGATGAGGCCGGCTCCACCGACTACATCCGCAAGGCCATCGACGCGGCGACCGAGCCCACGACTTTCGCGATCGGCACCGAGATCAACCTGGTCCGCCGGCTCGCGGCGCAGTATCCGCAGCACGAGATCTTCTGCCTGGATCCGGTGGTCTGCCCCTGTTCCACGATGTACCGGATCCACCCCGGCTACCTCGCCTGGGTGCTCGAGGAGCTCGTCGCGGGGCGCACGCCGAACCGGATCACGGTGACGGCGGACGTGGCGGACCCGGCACGGGTCGCACTCGAGCGCATGCTGGCGGCCCGCCCTCCGGTCGCGGTGGCCTGATGCCCGCGCCCGGCGAGCGCCGCGCCCCCGGGGCGCAGCACGTGCTCGTGATCGGCGGCGGGATCGCCGGTCTCACCGCCGCGCTGCATGCGCACGAGGCCGGCCACCGTGTCGAGGTCGTCGTGAAGGACGCCCTCGGCGACGGCGCGACCGCGCTCGCCCAGGGCGGGATCGCCGGGGTGTACGGCACGGATGCCGTTGGCGTGGCCGACTCTCCCGCCGCGCACGCCGCGGACACGCTCACCGCAGGAGCGGGGCTCTCCGACCCCGCTGTGGTGGACGTGCTCGTCGGCGAAGCGCCCGCGCGGATCGCAGAACTGGTCGCCCGCGGAGTGCCGTTCGACCTGGATCCCCAGGGGCGGCTGCTGCGCGGGCTCGAGGCGGCCCACTCCGCGGCACGGATCGCACACGCGGGCGGCGACGCCACGGGGGCGGCCATCTCCGCTGCCCTCGTCCGCGCCGTGCGGGAGGCGGGGATCACCGTCCGCGAGCACGCGATGCTGGTCGATCTGATCGTCTCCGGCGGAGTGGTGCGCGGGGCCGGGCTGCTCATCGCGGGGCGGATCGTCGAGCTCGCAGCGGACGCCGTGATCCTCGCGACCGGCGGCGCGGGCCGGCTGTTCCAGCACACCACGGCCCCCGCCGTCTGCACCGGCGATGGGATCGCCGCGGCGCGGCGAGCGGGTGCTGCGGTCGAGGATCTGGAGTTCGTGCAGTTCCACCCCACGATCCTGGCTGCACCCGGGCCGGCGTTCCTGATCTCCGAGGCGGTGCGCGGGGAGGGCGCAACCCTCATCGACGACGAGGGACGGCGCTTCGCCTTCGACGCGCATCCCGACGGCGAGCTCGCGCCGCGCGATGTCGTGACGCGCGCGGTCGTGCGCCGCGCGCGGGAGCAGGGCGGCCCTGTGCGTCTGGACGCCACGGGGATCTGCCGTCGCGAGGGCTGGAGCGCGGAGCACCTCGCGCGCCGGTTCCCCACGATCGACCGGGTCACGCGGGAGCGCGGCTTCGACTGGGCCCGCGAGCCCCTCCCGGTCACTCCGGCCGCACATTATCTGATGGGCGGGGTGGTCACCGACGCCGACGGCCGTACCACGCTGCCCGGCCTCTACGCGGTCGGAGAGACCGCGCGCACCGGCGTGCACGGTGCGAACCGGCTCGCCTCGAACTCCCTGCTCGAGGGCGCGGTGTTCGGCGCACGGGCAGCGTCCGCGCTGGACACCCCGTGGGTCCGCGCGTCGAGCAAGGGCATCGAAGGACACCCCGACGAAACGCCGTTCGTGACGCGCGATGGCTCGTCTCGGTCCGCGGTTCCCGAGCGCCCGTTCGGGGATCCGTTCTCCCGGCCCGCGCTGCAGGAGCTCATGTGGGATCTGGTCGGCCCGCTGCGCACCCGCGAAGGTCTGGAAGAGGCTCTGGCGACGGTCCGCTCCTGGCGCCCGCCGGAGGGCCTCACCCGAACGGCCGTGGAGGACCGCAACCTGCTCCAGGTCGCCGAGGCCATGATCACGGCCGCGCTCGCCCGCCCGGTCTCGATCGGCGCTCACCATCTCGAACCGTCGCCCGCCCTGATCGGAGTCTGATGCTCACCCCCGCCCTCCTCACCCGCGTCGTCGGAGCAGCCCTCGAAGAGGACGCCCCCTGGGGCGACCTCACGAGCACCGCGCTGCTGCCCGCCGCCGCCACCGCGACAGCGGACCTCGTCGCGCGCGAGCCCGGAGTGCTGGCCGGCGGCGACGTGTTCGCGGCCGCCTTCACACTCACGGATCCGGAGACGGTCGTGGATCTGCACCTCGCGGACGGCGACGCCTTCGCCGCCGGAGACGTGCTCGCGACCGTGACCGGATCCGCCCGCAGCCTGCTGACGGCGGAGCGGGTGGCGCTGAACTTCACGCAGCGCCTGAGCGGCATCGCGACCCTCACAGCCGCCTACGTCACCGCCGTGGAGGGCGCCGGGCCCGACGGCAAGCAGGTGCGCATCGCCGACACCCGCAAGACCACCCCCGGGCTGCGTGCGTTCGAACGACACGCCGTCGTCGCGGGCGGCGGACGCAACCACCGCTTCTCGCTGTCGGATGCGGTGATGGCCAAGGACAACCACCTCGCCGTGCTGACCCGGGGCGGTCGCGACGTCGCGCCCGCGCTGCGCGAGGCGATCGCGACGCTGCCGCACACCACGCACGTCGTCGTCGAGGTGGATCGGCTCGACCAGATCCCTGCGGTGCTCGACGGCGGCGCCCACACCGTGCTGTTGGACAACTTCTCCCTCGAGGATCTGCGCGCGGGAGTCGCGCTGATCGGCGGTCGGGCGACCGCGGAGGCCTCGGGCGGCGTGAACCTCGACACGGTGCGCGCGATCGCCGGGACCGGGGTCGACGTGATCTCGGTGGGCGCCCTGACCCACTCCGCGCGGGCACTGGACCTCGGGCTCGACATGCGGATCGACTGACCATGTCCGTCCCGCTCTACCTCGACCACGCGGCGACCTCGCCGATCCGGCCCGAGGTGCTCGAGGCGATGGCCCCGTTCCTCACCCGCACGTTCGGCAACCCGTCCAGCCATCACACCGTGGGCGAGGCGGCGAGCGCGGCGCTCGAGGACGCCCGCGCGCGGGTGGCCCGCGTGCTGGGGATGCGTTCCGGCGATGTCGTCTTCGCTGCCGGCGGCACCGAGGCGAACAACCTCGCGGTCAAGGGCATCGTGCTGGCCGCACTCGCCCGGGGCGGGCGCCACGTGATCACGACACCCATCGAGCACGAGTCGATCCTGGAGTCGGTCCGTTATCTCGAGCGGTTCCACGGCGTGGCCGCGACCCTGGTCCCGGTCGATGCGGCAGGACGGGTGGATCCGGACGCGGTCGCTGCGGCGATCCGCGACGACACCGCGCTGATCGCCGTCGGGCATGCGAACAATGAGATCGGCACGATCCAGGATATCGCGGGGATCGCCGCGGCCGCCGCCGCGCAGGGCGTGCCGGTGCACCTGGACGCGGTGCAGTCCGCGGGATGGCTGGCACTGTCGGGCCTCGGCGCCGACGCGATCGCGATCGCCGGGCACAAGCTCGGCGCCCCCAAGGGCATCGGTGCGCTCGCCGTGCGCGGCCGGGTGCCGATCGAGCCCCTCTTGCACGGCGGCGGGCAGGAGCGCGGCCGCCGCTCCGGCACCGAGAACGTGGCGGGCGCGGTCGGTCTCGCCACCGCACTCGAGCGGGCCGAGGGCGAGCGCGCCGAAGCCTCCGCGCGCGTCGGGGCGCAGTCCGCCCGGCTCATCGCCGGGGTTCTCGCGGCGGTCCCCTCGGCGCGCGTGACCGGCGATCCGGTGCACCGGCTGCCCGGCACGGCGAGCTTCACGTTCGCCGAGGTCTCCGGCGAGGCGGTGCTGCTCGAATTGGAGCGGCGCGGCGTGGTCTCGTCCAGTGGATCGGCGTGCGCGGCCGGCAGCGACGAGCCCTCGCACGTGCTTCTGGCTTGCGGCATCGACCCCGCCGTCGCGCAGACCGCGGTGCGCTTCACGCTCGGCCACGGCGGCCTTCCCGGCGACGGCCCGGAACAGCTCGCGGCGCTCGTCGCCGACGCCGTGTCCGCTGTGCGCTCCTAGACTGGCGGAGTGCCCGCCCCGCTCGTGACCGTGATCGTCCCCGGTCGCGACATCGCCGCCTTCGCTCCTGCCGCCCTCGACTCGCTGCGCGCGCAGACGGAGACCTCTTGGCGGGCGATCCTCGTCGATGACGGATCGCGCGACGACACCGGCCGGATCTTCGACGCCGCAGCAGACGCGGATCCGCGCTTCACCGTCCTGCGGCACACGGAGGCGCGCGGGCTCGGCGGCGCCCGCAACGCCGCGCTCGAACTCGTCGACACCGAGTACCTCGGCTTCCTCGACGGCGACGACGAGCTGACGCCGACCGCGCTCGAGCGGATGACCGGCACCCTCGCCGCGTCTGGGAGCGACTTCGTGGCGGGCGCGTACGTGCGCTCCCGCTGGGACGGGCAGACATACGCGCCGGGCCGTGTGCAGCCGTGGGTCGCGGCGGCGACGGATCCGGAACGCCTCGGCACCACGATCTTCGAGCACCCTGCCGCGTCGGCGAACATCGTGGCCTGGTCGAAGCTGAGCCGCACCGCGTTCTGGCAGGATCTCCGCTTCCCGGAGGGCGTCGCCTACGAGGACCAGATCGTGGCCCAGCGCATGTACACGGCCGCGCGCGCCTTCGATGTCATCCCCGACGTGGTGGTGCGATGGCGGCTGCGGGAGGACGGATCCTCCATCACGCAGGGCAAGCACCGCCTCCGCGTGCTCCGCGACTATCTCGCCGCGTTGCGCGGGGGCATCGACGTGCTGCATCGGGCGGGCGCGCAGGCCGCCGTTGTCGCTAGGCTCGACCTCATCCTCGCGATGGACCTGCCGCCGCTCCAGGAGATCGCCGGCAGCCACACCGACTCCGCGTATCCCGCGACGGTGCGAGCGTTCGTGCAAGACCTCGAGGCACTCCCCGAGTTCGCCGACGCCCGCGTGGACCCCACTCTCGCCGCCGCGCTGCGCTGGTAGCCGCGGCCATTGCCCGGACGGCCGATGCGCCCGTGCGCGTCGCTCCGCCCAGAATCAGGACCGTCATGAACGCCTATCTCTCCGACCTGTTCTCCCTCGAGGGTCGCACCGCCGTGGTCACCGGCGGCAGCTCCGGCATCGGGCGCGGCATCGCGACCGCGCTCGCCCGTGCCGGTGCCGCCACCGTGATCGTCGCCCGCGGCGCCGACCGGATCGACGAGACGGTGCGCGAGCTCACCGATGCCGGCTGCCGCGCCGCGGGCGTCGTGGGCGACCTCGGCACGCGCGACGGGATCCTCGCCGTGGCGGACGCCGCGGCACGTCCGTTCGGCGAGCCCGACATCCTCGTGAACTCCGCCGGCATCAATATCCGGCCTGCCTTCGCCGACATCACCGAGGCCGACTGGGACGCCACGATGACCGTGAACGCGCTCGCCCCGTTCCTGCTCGGTCAGCGCTACGGCGTGGGCATGGCCGAGCGAGGCTACGGCCGACTCATCCACATCAGCTCGCAGCAGGCGCACCGCGCCTTCGTCGGCAGCGGCATCTACGGCGTGTCGAAGGGTGCCGTCGAGTCGCTGATGCGCTCCGAAGCGGAGGCCTGGGGCGGGACCGGCGTCACCAGCAACACCCTCGTGCCGGGTTTCGTGCTGACGCCGCTCAACGCCCGCCTCCAGGAGGATCCGGTGCAGATCGCGGCGCTCGCCGCCCGCACCATGATCGGCCGTAACGGGCTGCCGTCCGACTTCGCCGGCGCCGCCGTGTTCCTCTCGGGCGCCGGATCGTCGTACGTCACGGGTCACTCGCTCTTCGTGGACGGCGGGCTGAGCGTGCACTGAGGCCGGCGCTGTGTGCTGAACTCAGTCGATCCGGCCTGTGTTCGGGCGCCGGCGCGTCTCAGCGCACGATTCGACTGAGTTCAGCACGCCCCGAGGCTGTCACCCCGCGGCATCGCGGGTCAGGCCGAGCGCACGTCGTCATCGATCCTCGCTGCGGCCACCTGCTGCGCGGCGAGGTCGGCGTACAGTCCCCCCTGGGCGAGCAGCTCGGAGTGGGTGCCCGACTCGACGATCCGCCCCTCCTGCACGACGTGGATGACGTCCGCGCCGATCACCGTGGACAGCCGGTGCGCGATCGTGAGCGTGGTGCGGCCCTTGGCCGCCTCGTCCAGCGCCTCCTGCACGACGCGCTCCGACACCGTGTCGAGCGCGGACGTCGCCTCGTCCAGCAGCAGCACCGGCGGATCCTTGAGCAGCACCCGCGCGATCGCGATGCGCTGCTTCTCGCCGCCCGACAGCCGGTAGCCGCGCTCTCCGACCACGGTGTCGTAGCCGTCTTCGAAGCCGACGATCACGTGGTGGATGTTGGCGGCGGTGCACGCCGCCACGAGCTCCTCATCGGTCGCATCGGGCTTCGCATAGACGAGGTTCTCGCGGATCGTCGCATGGAACAGATACGTCTCCTGCGACACGATCCCGATCTCGTCGATGATCGACGACTGGGTGAGGTCACGCACATCGGCGCCGTCGAAGAGGATCGCTCCCTCCGATGCCTCGTAGAGCCGGGGAGCGAGATAGAGGATCGTCGTCTTGCCGGCCCCCGAGGGGCCGACGAAGGCGACGTGCTGCCCCGGGTCGGCGGTGAACGAGATCCCCTGCAGGGTGTCGCGCGCGGCGGACGACGCGTCCGGGTAGCGGAACCGAACATCGCGGAACTCGAGGCGCCCGCGGGGGCCGGGCGCCTCGGAGGCGGACTTCGCGTCCGGCGCGTCCTGGATCTGCGGCACCAGGTCGAGGTACTCGAAGATGCGCGCGAACAGGGCCTGCGAGGTCTGCACGTCCAGCGCGACGCGCATGAGTCCGATGAGCGGCATCAGCAGTCGCGCCTGCACGGTCGTGAAGGCCACTATGGCGCCGGCGGTGATGGATCCTGTCCCTCCGGCGACGAGGAGCCCCGCCACGAGGTAGATGATCGCCGGGACACTGGACATCAGCACCATCACGACCGCGAAGAAGCCCTGCCCGCTCATCGCCTGGCGCACCTGCAACCGGATCTGCGTGCGGTTCTGCGCCTGGTAGCGGGCCGACTCGGAACGCTGCCGGTTGAAGGACTTGGACAGCAGGATGCCGGACACGCTCAACGTCTCCTGCGTGATCGCGGTGAGCTCGCTCAGCGACTCCTGCGTCTCGCCGGCGATCCGCGCGCGCACCTGACCGACGCGGCGCTGCACGAGCACCAGGATCGGCATCACGCACACCGCGATGATGGTCAGCCGCCAGTCCAGCAGGATCATCGCCACCAGCGAGGCGATCACCGTGACCGTGTTTCCGAGGATGCTCGTGACCGTGCTCGTGAGCACTCCGGCGACACCGCCGACGTCGTTCTGCAGCCGGGACTGGATCACCCCGGTCTTGGTGCGGGTGAAGAACGCCAGCTCCATCGCCTGCAGGTGCTCGAACAGACGCACCCGCAGGTCGCCCGTCACGCTGTTGCCGACGGTCGAGGTGAGCCAGGTCTGCACGACGCCGAGACCGGCCGACAGCAGGTAGAGCGCGACCATGCCGACCACCAGCTCCACGAGCAGCGCGATGCGCGGTCCTCCGCCGCCCGCCGGGAACAGCGCGTCGTCGAAGACGAGCTTCACCAGCAGCGGCGGGATGACGCCGAGCGCGGCCGAGATGATCACCAGGAGGCCCGTGACGAGGATCCGTCCGCGATAGGGGCGGAACAGCGCGACCACCCGGCGGCCGAGATTCGCGATCTTCGGCGCCTCGGCGTTCTGCCGGCGCTGCGACGCCTCGTCCACGGGGCGCATTCCGCCCCGGGCTCCGCCACCTCTGGCCATCATGCTCATCCGCTCACCCCTGCCCGCCGCTGGTCACCTGCACCTTCGGCACCTCGCAAGCGTAGATCCCCGTGCCGAGCATGGGACGCCGCCGTCGAGAACGTCCGCTCAGGGCGCAACGCTGCTGAGAGCAGCGCCGACGGCCGGCGGGGAATGAAATGTCCGACCCTGTGGTTACGCTGAATGTCGCTGGCATCTCTGTACAGCTCATCCCCCCCTTTTTCGCCCCCGCCGAGTCGGAGGAAACATATGTCCGCCATCGAAACCGGATCCGTGCCGACCAGCGCGAGATCCTCTCTCATCCCCCGCCGTGACATGGCGGTCATCTGGGTGCTCCTGGCCGCCGCCTTCGTCGCGATCCTCAACGAGACGACGATGAGCATGGCGATCCCGCACCTCATCGACGATCTGAGCATCACCCCGCTCGCGGCGCAGTGGGTGACAAGCGCGTTCATGCTGACCATGGCCGTCGTGATCCCGACGACGGGCTTCCTGCTGCAGCGCTTCACGACGCGGCAGATGTTCCTCGGCGCGCTCACCCTGTTCTCCGCGGGAACGCTGATCGCCGCGCTCGCGCCCGGCTTCACCGTGCTGCTCATCGCACGCGTCGTGCAGGCGTCGGGCACAGCGATCATGATGCCGCTGCTCATGACGACGCTCATGAACCTGGTTCCCGCGGAGAGCCGCGGCCGGATGATGGGGCGCGTCAGCATCGTCATCTCGCTCGCGCCGGCGATCGGTCCCACGCTGTCGGGCTTCCTGCTCGACCACTTCAGTTGGCGCGCGATCTTCGTCGTCGTGCTGCCGATCGCCCTGGTCGCCATGTTCATCGGCTGGCGCTGGCTGACGAACGTCGGCGAGCGCACCGACGCACCGCTGGACGTGCTGTCCATCGTGCTGAGCGCCTTCGGCTTCGGCGGGCTGGTCTTCGGCCTCAGCCAGATCGGAGCCCTCGCGGGCGGTGGCGGATCCTCCGCTCCCCTGGTGATCGCGCTGGTCGTCGGCGTGGTGGGGCTGGTGGCGTTCCTCTGGCGGCAGGTGATCCTGCAGCGCAAGGACGACGCCCTGCTGGATCTGCGGGTGTTCGCCTCGCGCGACTTCAGCCTGTCGATGGTGCAGATGTTCCTGCTGTCGCTGGCCTTCTTCGGCACGCTCACGGTGATCCCGCTGTTCCTGCAGAAGGCGCTCGGCCTGGAGACCACCGAGGCGGGGCTGGTGCTCCTGCCCGGTGCCCTCGCGATGGGGCTGCTCGGCCCCGTGATCGGGCGGATCTACGACGCCCGCGGCACGAAGATCCTGCTGATCCCGGGCTCGATCCTCACCGCTGCCACGCTGTGGTTCTACACGACGCTCGCCACGAACACCTCGGTGTGGATCGTGCTGGTCGCGCAGACGCTGCTGTCGATCGGACTCGCGCTCTCGTTCACGCCGCTGTTCACGGCGTCGCTGGCTTCGCTGACGCCGAAGTTCTACTCATACGGGAGCGCGGTCATCGGCACTGTGCAGCAGGTCGCGGGTGCGACCGGCATCGCCGTGATGATCGCGGTGTTCACGCTCATCGTGAACGCGAACGGCGGCACCGAGGTGCCCGCCGCGGTCGCGGCGGGCTCGCGCAGCACGTTCGTGATCGGCGCGGTCATCGCGACGGTGACGATCCTGGGCGCGTTCATCATCCGCAAGCCCGCGGACCAGCCGCACGAGGTGGGCTCCCCAGAGGGCAGCGCCCCGGCGATGCACTGAGCCTTTTCCACTTCACTGCACCTCGAATCGTCCCCGTCGGCGCACGCCATAGGCGCCTCCGACGGGGACGATCCTGCGTTCGCGACCGCGAGGGATCCCGACGGGGGTCGCGATCGGCGAGGTCAGTCCTTCGCGCCGGGCAGACGACAGACGCCGTCGATGCACAGTCCGGCGTCTCCCGCGTCGAGGCCCGGGAGCAACGACAGCCCGCCCGGAGCGGCTCCCGATGTCGGACGCGTCGCGTCCGCGGGTGTCTGCTGCGGGGATTCGGCTGCCGTGGTCACCCCCCGATGCTACGCCCGTACCGGAGCATCGGCGCCGTTCTGAGGCATCCACCCATGTCGCCGAACGCATCTCGGGCATAGTCTTCGCTCAGGCGCTGGGGCTCGCCGTCCGCGAGCATGCCGCGCATGGACGCGAAGGAGCTTCCCATGATCATCAGCACTCCCCCTGCCGAGACCGCGCAGGGGCACGCCGCCGACATGTACGCCGAGGACATCGCCGACGCGGGCTTCGTCTTCGCCTACACCCGCGCGATGGCGGTGAACCCCGAGGCGCACGAGGCGTTCATGGCGCTCATCCGCGCGATCGTGCCGTCCATCGGCGTGCGCGTCTATGAGGCGGCGACGCTCGGCGCAGCCCGCGCGATCGGATCCCCGCACTGTCTGCTCGCGCACGGACGCAAGTCTCTGCGGGCGGAGGTCCTCAGCGGCGATGGCCTCGCGGCGTTCGCCCGGGGCGACGACGACGGCTTCTCCGCCGCCGAACAGGCCGTCGTGCAGTACGCGGCCAAGCTCTCCACCGATCCGCGCGGCATGACCGACACCGACACTCAGGCGCTCCGGGACGCCGGCTACGACGACCGCCAGATCGTCGACATCACCTTAGCCGCAGCAGCCCGGAACTACTTCAGCCGCGCTCTGCTCGCCCTCGCCGTGCCGACGGACGAGATGCCGGGCCTGGATCCGGAGACGGCCGAGGCGCTACGGGCCGCTGCGCGCTGAGGCCGGTCGCCGCCCGCCGATCGCGTTCCCCCGCTCCCAGGTGGGAAGACCCTCCGAATCGGGCCGAATCGCCGCACAGCGGTTGAGAGCTCGATCCAGAAGGGGAATCGTGGCCCGGACACATGCCGTGACCTCGGCATGTCCGCAACCGGAAGGAGTGCCTCGTGCTCACCTTGACCGACAACGCCACTGCGCTGGTCACCACGCTCGTCCGTCGTCGTACCGAGACGGAGGGTGCGGGACTGCGCATCCACACGGCCGAGACGCCGGGAAAGGCGGGCGAACCCCGCCTCGCCGCCGACGTGGTCGTCTCGCCGGAGCCGGATGATCAGATCCTCGATCTGCCCGGCGCCCCGGTTTTCCTCGAAGGGGAAGCCGCCATCGTCCTGGACGACAAGGTCCTCGACGCGAACGTGAATGAGGAGGGCGCCGTGTCGTTCTCCCTGATGCCGCAGGTCGCCTGACCCGCGGCACCCCGAACGGGCGCATGACCCGGACCTCCCGTCCGGGTCATGCGCCCGTTCCCATTCCGCTGCCTTTCATGCGGAGCACGGCATGCGCACCCCTCTACCGTGGACGGATGCTCCGTCGCCTCATCGCCCGCGTGTTCTGGACGTTCAGCCGCTGGACGCTCGCTAGCGAACCGGGTCCGACGCGCCCCACCGTGCTGATCGGCGCCCCGCACACCTCGAACTGGGACTTCGTGCTGATGCTCGGCATCGCCTGGCGGCTCGGCGTCGAGGTGCACTGGCTCGGCAAGAAGAGCCTGTTCCGTGGCTGGCGCGGCCCACTCATGCGACGCCTCGGCGGCATCCCGGTGGATCGAGAGGATCCTGCGCGGGTCGTCGGCGAGGTCGTGGCGCAGGTGAACGCCGGCACGGTGTTCGGTCTGGTCGTCACGCCCGACGGCACCCGCGACGGCAACACGTATTGGAAGAGCGGCTTCTACCGCATCGCACGCGAGACCGGCATGCCGGTGACACTCGGGTTCGTCGACCGCACCACGATGACGACCGGGCTCGGGCCCACGTTCGACCTCACCGGCGATATGGCCGCGGACATGGACCGGATTCGCGCCTTCTACGCCGATAAGGCAGGCGTGCGTCCGGAGCGGCGCACGGAGCCCCGGCTACGCGAGGAGCGCCCCGAGATCACCCCAGGCCTGTGACGAGGTTGATGATCGTGCCGAGGATCAGCGCGCCGAACACGTAGGCGATCGTGGTCTGCGCGATCACGATCCGCCGGATGGCATTGCGCGTGACATTGGTGTCGGCGACCTGGTAGGTCATGCCGAGCCCGACCGAGAAGTACGCGAAGTCGGTGTACTCGGGGTCCTCGTTCTGGTTGAAGATGATGCCGGCGGATCCGTCGTAGTAGAGCTTCGCGTACCGCAGCATGTAATCGGCCTGGATCAGCCCCCAGGAGGCGGCGACGCTGAGCACCGCGCTCCCCGCGAGCGCGAACTGGGTCCACCCCTCCGCGTGCCGAGCCTGCAGCACGACGACCAGCACGGCCGCGATGCTGGCGAAACTCCCGACCACGGCGACCACCCGGGCGATGCGTCGACCGGGGTCCTCCTCGGTGGCGTGCGAGCGCGTCTGCTCGGCGTTCATCGGCCACACGACCAGCAGGATCCACACGGTGCTGACGAGAGCCAGCGCGCCCCAGGCCGCGAGAAGGCCCGCGGCGAGGCCGAGGAACGGCGTGACGACGAAGCCGACCGCGACCCCGACAAGGAGCGCGACGGACGAGCGCACGCGCCAACGATGGCGCAGAGGAAGCGGGCTCACCCCGGAATGCTAACCCGCATGTCGCGTCACGTCGTGGAGGGCTCGGGCTGGCAGTGCGGACAGAGTTGAGCGGAGGCACCGGAGAACACGCGATCGATGATCGTCGTGCCGCAGACCGGGCAGGCCTCTCCCCCGCGCCCGTGCACGGCCATCGCGGCGACCTTGGCCTGCTTGAGCTGGCCCGGCGGCAGGCCCCGCCGATCCGCGAGGGAGCCCCGCAGCACGTCGACCGTCGCGTGGAAGAGCCGTTCCCGCTCGGCATCGTCGAGCACTGCGGCGTGCACCGTGGGAGCGATCCGCGCCCGATGCAGGATCTCGTCCGAATACGCGTTGCCGATGCCGGCGAGCGACGTCTGCTCCTGCAGGAGCGCCTTGATCTGCTTGCGCCTGGTGCCGAGGGCGCGCTCGAACACGTCGCGGTCGAAGTCGGCGGCGAGCGGATCCGGTCCGAGCGCCGCGATGCCCGAGACATCAGTCGGGGCATCGACGACCGACGCGGTCACCGCGAGGAAGTCACCCAGGTCGACGACCTGCATCAGCGCACCGTCGTCGAGCGCGATTCGAGCGACCTCGGGCACAGGTTCGTCGCTCCGCGGGGCGTCCGGCGCCTGCCAGCGGATCCAGCCGTTGCGCCCGAACCCGATCATCAGCCAGCCCGCCTCGGTATCGAAGCCGACGTGCTTGCCGAAGCGCTCCAGGCGCCGGATCCGCGCACCGACCAGCGATCCGGGCGGGCGGTCGCGAGTCTTGACGATGCGGAACTCGCCGACATCCAGGTCGGCGATCACACGACCGCGGATCCGCTCGTCGAGGAACTCGACCAGCGCCTGCACCTCCGGAGACTCGGGCATGCGCCCATCCTCGCACCGGGATCGGACATGCGCGCGTGGTGGCGGTCAGGCGAACGCGACCTCGTCGTGCCGCGCCACCGCGAACTCCTGCCCCGGATAGCGCAGCCCGGCGAAGTACATGTTGGTGTGGGCGACGATCTGCTCGCCGGAGATCCGAACGCCCTCGATCGTCGCATCGACGGTGGTGTGCGCGTCGCGCACGAGCGTGACGTCGTAGCCCTCCGCCGCTGCACGCTGGGTCGTGGTGCGTACGCAGAAGTCGGACTGCGCGCCGGCGACGACCAGGCGGGTCGCGCCGTATCCGTCGAGCACGGTCCGCAGTTCGGTCTCCGCGAAGGCGTCGCGGTAGCTCTTGCGCACGACCGCCTCGCCCTCGGCGCGGGCCAGCGGTGCCGCCAGCTCCCAATCCGGCGTCCCCACGCCGATGGGGTCATGGTGCACCCATACCACCGGAACCCCTTCATCGCGCGCCCGGCGCACGAGCGCGTCGGTCCGCATCAGCACCCCGTGCTCGTCGAAGCAGTCGGGCATGACGCCCGCCTGCATGTCGATCACGAGCAGGACGGTGCGGGCGTCCGCCGGCGGAATGGCGCCTCGCATCAGTCCCAGGCCAGGTAGTCCTCGATCGCGAACGCCGTGTCGACCGGATCGCTCACGGGGAACAGGTGCCCCCCGCCCTCGATCGTCACGACACTGGCGCGCTCGACCGCGGACGCGCGCAGCTTCTCGCCGTTCGCCGGGGGCATGACGTCGTCCTCGGATCCCTGGATGATGAGAATCGGCACCGACGGCGCGATCGGCACGTCGACGTCCTCCACGCCCAGCAGCAGCACGCCGAGCGCGCGGTCCGTGCGCTTCGCGGAGAGCGCGCGGGCGACAGTGCCGCCGACGCCGTGGCCCCCGATCCAGGTGGCGCCGATGCCGGCGTGGTCCATGACGTCACTCGCATCCTGGACGCGCTCCTCGAGCGTCGCGGCATCATCGGCGCGACTTCCGATCCGCAGCACACGGATCCCCTCGCCGGCCAGGATGTGCGCGACCGAACCGAGCGCGCCGCCCTCGAGACCACGCCCCGGAATCAGCACCAGAACGGGCCCGTCACCCTCCGACATCTCGTCGACGTAAGGGATCGCGCGGCCATCGGGTTCGAAGATGCTGTTGTTCTCGGTAGTCACCGAGCCATCGTATCGAGTCCCGCTGGAGCATCGACGGCGGCGTACGATCGCTGGACGGACCTGACACGGACGATTCAGGGAGCGACGAGGATGAGCCAGTACATCATCTACTTCAACCAGCAATGGGTCGGCGAGCACAGCGCCGAGTGGTTCGCCGAACGCGGGCCGCTCGCCAATGCCGTCGTGTCGGACATGCGCGACGCCGGCGTGCTCGTCTTCGCGGGAGGCGTGCACGAGGACATGCAGGCGGCCTTCACCGCCGATGCCTCGGGTGGCACCCCGGTGATCACACAAGGTCAGTTCGCCCCCGGCGAGCAGTACATCGGCGGCCTCACCATCATCGACGTGGCGGACGATGACGCTGCGAAGCTCTGGGCCGGCAGGATCGCCGAGGCCTGCGGTTGGCCGCAGGAGGTCCGCCGGGTCAGCTGACGTCCTCATCGACGTCGGGCTCGGCGCGGAGGAGGTCCGCGATCTCCTCCTCCGGACGGGGCGCGATGTTCTCGTCCGCCTCGAGCTCGGGAATGCTCGGTTCGCCCGGCTCCGGAATGTGGGCGGAAACGGACCGCTCATCAGTGTCGGACATGGCCGCACCTCCTCAGGAAGACACGGCCAGCGTACGCCTGCACGCACCGGGCCAGTATGCGGGTCAGTCGAGTGGCCGCTTCAGGCCCACGTGCGCGGTCTGATAGCCGAGCCCGGTGTAGAAGGCGCGTGCCCGATCCCGGGCCTCATCGGTGGTCACCTGGGCGAGGGTCGCCCCACGAGACCGCCCGAAGTCGTGCGCCCACTCCAGCATCGCTGTGCCGAGGCCCTGTGAACGCTCGACCGGAGCGACGCGCAGACCCTCGATCTGCAGCCGAGTGGATCCTCCGCGAGAGAGCCCGGGGATGACGGTCAGCTGCATGGTCGCCACGATGCGGCCGGCGTCGTCTCGAACCACCCCGAGATAGTTCGAGGAATCACGTCTGACCGAGTTGTACGCAGCCTCGTATCGGCTGAGCTCGGCGTCCTCGCGCTCGGCACCGAAGGGATCATCGGCGAGCAGTTCGGCGATCGCCTCGATGTCCGCGTGGCCCGCCCGCTCGATCCGGTAGGTGCGGCCCGCCGCCCGCAGCAGCCCTCGGACGGACGTCTTCGCTTCCGCCTGCAGTCGCGCCACGAGCAGATCAAGCCATTCGCCGACGTTGGCGCGGGCCTCTGCCGTGTCGGGGTACCGGCACCTCAGGTGCAGGCCGGATTCATCGAGGATGAACCACAGCATGACTCCGTCCGTGTCGATCGCCGCGCCGACGTACTGCGCGTCGAGTCCGACCGAGTCGATCCGCACCGGCAACCGGCGCAGGTCGAGCCAGGAGATCGCGAACATCCCCGGCGCGACCGGCATCCCGCCCCAGGGCGCGAGCACGTCGGCAAGCGGCCACGACCCGAGCTGTACGGCCTCCTTGACGGCGGCGGCCGCTGCACGCGGCTCCGCGACCGCCGACTCCAGTACGGAGTTGGTGATGAACCAGCCCACGGAGTCGTGCCAGGTGTCCTCGTAGCGACTGTGCACCGGGAAGATCGCGCGCAGCGCCGTACCGGCGAGCGTGCGGGTGACCGCCGTCATGGCCACGACTGCGAGGGTCAGCGTCGAGACGCCGCTTTCCCGCGCCTGCGCCGCGAAGGCTGCGCTGTCATCCGGATCGAGCACGTCGCGCACCTCGACCCTCTCGCGCTGCGGATCCGGCGAGCCCAGCGGGAGCGGGAATCGCGGCATTGCTCCGCCACTGTCGCGGATGATGTCGGCCCACCGTTTTCGCACCTCGTCAGGGGCCGGGTCGCGTTCGAGCAGCGACCGGGTGTGGTCGACGAATGCCGCGGCCGGCGCGGTCCAGGGATCCCGGCCGTCGCGCGCCGCGTCCACTGCCGAGAGGAGGTCGCGCGCGATGACGAGCATCGACCACATGTCGACGTGCGCATGGTCGGATCCGATCACGATCGTGATCCCCGTCGCGTTCTCGAGGACGCATAGCCGGTACGAGGGTCGGCGGTAGGGCGAGCACGCCCCATCGAGCACATCGCGGACGGCGTCGTTCACCGCCTGCCCCGGCAGGATCTCGTGCTCGACCCAGGATCCTGGGGCGATCGCGAGCTCGTGGAGCTGGGGCTGCCCGTCCTCGCCCGGAGCGAACGCGGTGCGCAGGGTGCCGTGCCGCGCGATCACCGCGAGCCACGCGTCGGCGAGCGCGTCCTTCGTCACGGGCCGCGGCAGGTGGAACGAGATCGCCATCCAGGATCCCGGTCGGTCTCCGAGGCCGACGTGGATCCGCTGGTCGAAGGAGACCGGCAGGCGCGGGCCGAGTTCGGAGGCGCTGACGTCGTACCCCCAGAGCCGGCCGAATGGGAGGCGCAACTGCGTGACGTGGGTCAGACGCATGGCAGTACCCTAGCGTCCCGCTACTCTGACATCGGCGTCGCCTCTGCGGATCCGACATGCGACGCCGGAGCGGAAGGAACCCGATGCCCACCTTCGAAGTCACCGGCGCCGAACTCGCCGTCGCGCTCAGCGACGAGGGCGGGCATCCGGTCGTGCAGCTGCACGGCCTGACCTCGAGCCGAGCCAGGGACCGGGTGCTGAATCTGGACCTCGGCCGAGGGCTGAGCGGAACGCGGCTGCTGCGATACGACGCACGCGGTCACGGCAGATCGACCGGCCGCAAGGTCGCGGAGGACTACGTGTGGTCCAACCTCGCCGACGATCTGCTGCGGCTGCTGGATCATTGGTTTCCCGGCGAACAGGTGCACGGGGTCGGTCCGTCGATGGGAGCGGCAACGCTGCTGCATGCCGCGGCGCGAGAGCCGGGCCGGTTCGTCGGGCTCACCCTCATGGTGCCCCCGACCGCGTGGGAAACCCGGGCCGCGCAGGCGCAGAACTACCGGGACGATGCTGCCCTCGTGGAATCGGAGGGCGTCGATGCCCTGGTCGCCGCGCATCGCGGAGGGACGCGTCCGCCGGCGACCGTGGGCGCGCCGGAGACCGTGCCCGACGTCGCCGATGCGCTGCTTCCCTCCCTGCTGCGCGGTGCCGCGATGAGCGACCTGCCCACCCATGAGGCGATCGAGCGCATCGACGTCCCGACCACGATTCTGGCGTGGATCGAGGATCCGGGACACCCGCTCGCGACGGCGCAGACGCTGGCCGCTCTGCTTCCCCACGCCACCCTGTCTGTCGCGAGCGATCCCGTCGACGTCGACACCTGGCCGCAGGTGCTGAAGCACGACGTCGCCCGCACCCGCTAGTACGCTGGGGGTCGGCCGCGATCCGTGCGGGAAAGGACGGGCTTGCATGAACATCACCCAGCTCCGGCGGTTCGTCGCCGTCGCAGAGGAACTGCATTTCCCGCGTGCGGCAGCCAGGCTCGAGATCTCACTCACCGCTCTGTATTCGGCGATCGAGAAGCTCGAGGAAGAAGTCGGGCACCCGCTCATCACCCGTGGCAGCGCCACCCGTCTGACGAGTGCCGGGATTCTCCTGCTACCCGAGGCGCGCGAGCGGATCGCCGCCGCTCCCCCGCCTCAGCAGAAATCTGCCGCGCCGTCCGGAGGCAAGGCCAAGGCGTCGAAGGGGAAGGGCCGCGCACCCGTGGTGAAGGGGCAGCCCAAGCCGTACAAGAAGCGCCAGGGGCGCTGACGCGGATCGGACCTGCGGACTTCCGCGGCGGATCAGCGCATGCTGCTCGTCACGCGTGTCCAGAGCCACGTCGCCAACGACGGAGCGGCGGCATCAGCGAATGCGCGTCCGATGGTCCATGGAGTCGCTCACGCGGCCTGCAGCGGCGTGATGGCGGCGACCTTGTCCCGAAGAGCCCGGCGTTCGAGCCGTAGCTCGTAGTTCGTCTGCAGGTTCATCCAGAACTCCTCAGACGTGCTGAAGTACCGAGCCAGACGAATCGCGGTGTCAGCCGTGATCCCCCGCTTGCCGTGCACGATCTCATTGATCCGTCGCGGTGGCACCCCGATCGACACCGCGAGCTTGTTCTGCGTGATTCCAAAGCCCTCGATGAAGTCCTCCATCAGGATCTCTCCCGGGTGAATCGGCTCGATCGCGTCAGCCTCAGTGATAGTCGACGAGTTCGACATCTTCCGCACCTCCATCTCTCCAGACGAAGCAGATACGCCACTGCGCATTCACGCGGATGCTGTACTGACCGCGACGATCTCCGGCCAATTTCTCCAATCGGTTCCCCGGTGGGATCCGCAGGTCGTCGACATCCTTTGCCGCGTGAACCAGCTCGAGCTTGCGCAGCGTCGCCCGCTGCACGGTTCGATCAACACCCTTGACGTACTGCTCGCGCCAGATTCGTTCGGTGTCCTTGCCCCCGAACGATCTGATCACGAGGCAAGCATATAACGAAGACCGTCAATAACGCTATACGTTAAAGCGGAACTCCACCACGTCGCCGTCCTGCATGACGTAGTCCTTGCCCTCGAGGCGGGCCTTGCCCTTGGAGCGGGCCTCGACGACGGATCCGGTCGCGACCAGGTCCTCGAACGAGATGACCTCGGCCTTGATGAAGCCCTTCTCGAAGTCGGTGTGGATCACGCCGGCCGCCTGAGGAGCCTTGTCGCCCTTGTGGATCGTCCAGGCGCGGGCTTCCTTCGGGCCTGCCGTGAGGTAGGTCTGCAGGCCCAGCGTGTCGAAGCCGATGCGGGCGAGCTGATCCAGGCCCGACTCGTCCTGACCGGTGGAGGCGAGCAACTCGGCGGCGTCCTCCGGATCCAGGTCGATCAGCTCGGACTCGATCTTGGCGTCCAGGAAGATCGCCTGCGCCGGGGCGACGAGAGCGGCGAGTTCCGCCTTGCGGGCGGCGTCCGTGAGCACGGCCTCATCGACGTTGAAGACGAAGATGACCGGCTTCGAGGTGAGCAGGCCCAGCTCCTTGATCGGGGCCAGGTCGATCCCGCTCGTGGAGAGCAGCTGGCCGCGCTCGAGCGCGTCCTTGGCGGCATTCGCGGCCTCGAGCACCGACGCGTCGGTCTTGCGGCCGCGTACCTCCTTCTCGATCCGCACGATCGCCTTCTCGAGCGTCTGCAGGTCGGCGAGCATGAGCTCGGCGTTGATCGTCTCGAGGTCGTTCTTCGGGTCGATCGCCCCCTCGACGTGCACCACGTCGTCGTCGGCGAAGCCGCGCACGACCTGCGCGATGGCGTCGGCCTCGCGGATGTTCGCGAGGAACTGGTTGCCCAGGCCCTCCCCTTCGCTGGCGCCACGCACGATGCCGGCGATGTCGACGAACGACACCGTCGCGGGCAGGATCCGCTCGCTGCCGAAGATCTCGGCGAGCTTGTTCAGCCGCACGTCGGGCAGGTTCACCACGCCGACGTTCGGCTCGATCGTCGCGAACGGGTAGTTCGCCGCGAGCACGTCGTTCTTGGTGAGGGCGTTGAACAGGGTGGACTTGCCGACGTTGGGCAGTCCTACGATTCCGATGGTGAGAGCCACGGGGTACGAGTCTACCGGGGCCCGCGTCGACTCAGGATCCGCGGATCGCGCGGTAGGCCGCGGTGACGTACGGCATCGACAGCGTCTCGCCCTCGATGAGCCCCAACTCGTCGAACAGCTCGTCCATGGCAGCGGCGATCCGCGCCTTCTCCTCGTCGGACGACGTGATGATGAGGCTGCGCGAGCTGGCCATCGCATGCAGCTCGGCGCGCGTCATCTCCCGGCTCCACTCCCAGCGCCGCTCTTCGAGGGGGCCGAACGGCGCCGCGACCCGCACGGCGTTGTCGGCGATCATCTCCTCCGCGGCGCTGCCGCCCATGATCGCCGTCAGCCGGCGCACCCAGTCGGTGCGGTCATCGCGCACGTTCCAGATCAGTCCGAGCACGCCGCCCGGGCGCACCACCCGTCCGATCTCAGCAGATGCCGCAACCGGATCCACCCAATGCCAGGCCTGGCCGAGAGTGGCGGCATCGACGCTCCCGTCGGCCAGAGGCAGCGACTCCGCGGTTCCTGTGACCGCCTCGACTCCTGGCGTCTTCTGCCGCAGCGCCTCCAGCATTTGCGGATCGGGATCCACGGCCACGACGCTCGTGCCGCCGAGGGCGAGCACGGCGCGAGTGAGCTTGCCCGTCCCCGCGCCGATGTCGACGACCGCCGCGTCGGGGCCCGGCAGCGGCTCCAGCAGCCAGGCCACCGCGTCGGATCTGTACTCCGGACGTCCCTTCTCGTAGCTGCCCGTCTCGGACCCGAAGCTCGTCGCACGTTCGACCATGGCCCGAGCCTACGCTCGGATCCGCCCAGGATCGGCGCGCCTGGACGATGCCGGCCCCTCCGCGACGGAGGGTTGATGCGTGGCCTTGGACTTCACCGCAATCGACTTCGAGACGGCGAACTCCTCCCCTGCTTCCGCCTGTGCGGTGGGCCTGGTGCGGGTGCGGGACGGCATCGTCGTCGCGCAGACCGGATGGCTGATCCGGCCGCCCGCGGGGCACGATGCCTTCCAGGAGTGGAACGTGCGGATCCATGGCATCCAGCCGCACGAGGTCGTGAACGCCGACGGCTGGAGCGAGCAGCTCGACCGGCTCTGCGCGTTCGCCGGCGCCGACGTGCTCGTAGCGCACAACGCGGGCTTCGACCTGAACGTGATCCGTCGTGCCTGCGAGGCCACCGGCGACGAGTGCCCGCCGTACCAGTCGCTGTGCAGTCTGAGCGTGGCGCGCAAGGTGTACGACCTCGACTCCTACAAGCTCCCTGTGGCCGCGGCAGCCGCCGGCTTCGGCGCGTTCCCGCACCACGATGCCCTGGCCGACGCACGCGCCTGCGCGCAGATCGTGATCGACGCAGCCCGGCGCACCGCATCCGGCTCAGTGCAGCAGCTGGCCGACGCGATCGGAGTGCGCCTCGGCGCCCCTCTCGCCCCGGCCGCACCCGCGAAGGTGCGCGCCGCCGCCTGACGCGGTTTCTGCGTTCCGAGGGCGCGCTCTCCGGCGATGTCGGTGGCCGCGCCCATGATGGACGCATGGACGCGCTCGCACTGCTCATCGCCGCACTCACCGCTGTGGCGGGCCTTGCGGTCGGCTGGTTCCTCGGCCGCAGCCGCGGCGCCGCCGATCTCGCCCGCGCCGATGCGGAACTCTCCGTCGTGCGCGAGGACCGCGACCGTCAGCACGACCTGTACCGCGATGCCGTCGAGCACGCCCGCCGCGAGCAGCACGACGCCGCGGAGCGCGTGCGGCAGGAGAACGCCGTGCTCACCGCGCTCGCGCCGGTGCGGGAGAGCCTGCACCGGATGCAGCAGACGGTGACCGTGCTGGAGCGCGAGCGCCAGACGCAGTTCGGACAGCTGAGCGAGCAGCTGCGGCGCTCCGAGGAGAACGGCGAGGCGCTGCGTTCCACGACCGAGTCCCTGGCCGGCGCGCTGCGCTCGACCTCCGCGCGCGGCGTGTGGGGCGAGACCCAGCTGCGCCGCGTGGTGGAGGCCGCGGGCCTCACCCGACACGTCGATTTCGACCTGCAGGCCACGATCCACTCCGATGCGGGCCACGGCCGTCCCGACATGGTGATCCGCCTCGCCGGCGGCGCGTCGATCGCGGTGGACGCCAAGGCTCCCCTCGACGCGTTCCTGGCGGCCGGCGCGCTCGCGTCCGAGGATCCGCAGCGACGGTCGCTCATGCAGCAGCACGTCAAGGCTGTGCGTGCGCACGTCGACGCACTCGCGAAGAAGGCGTACTGGTCGGGCCTCGATGTGAGCCCCGAGTTCGTGATCTGCTTCCTGCCCACGGAGTCGCTGCTGTCCGCGGCGCTCGACGAGGATCCGGCATTGCTCGACTACGCATTCGGCAAGCGAGTGGCACTGGCCACCCCGGTGAACCTGTGGGCGGTGCTGAAGACCGTCGCGTACACCTGGAAGCAGCAGGAGCTGTCGGCCGAGGCGGCCGTGCTCCTCGACCTCGGCACGCAGCTGTACGACAGGCTCGGCGTACTCGCCGGCCATGCGGACGACCTGCGTCGCGCGCTCGAGCGCACCGTCGACAGCTACAACCGCTTCGCCGGATCCCTGGAAAGCAGGGTGCTGGTGACGGCTCGCCGCTTCCCCGGCGTCGATGCGGGAGCACTCATCGCGCCTCCGGCCCTGACCAGTGCCACGCGACGGTTCACCGCCGACGAGCTGGTCTCGTCCGCCGACGATCTGGTCTCATCCGATGACGAGGGGCGTTCCGCGGCTGAGGGCCATCCTGAGGGGATCCGCGCAGACCTCGGCGAGCTGCGTGCGCGCCTGAGCGGTCAGGATCCGGACCACGCCGAGCCGAACGATCGTGCGGAGCGAAACGATCAGGCCGAGCGGGAGGTCACGCGCTCCCCGGAACCGCGCTGAGCAGGAAGACCACGGTGGCGGAGAAGAGCACGAAGGCGCCGATCATCCACCAGGCGCTGATCTCGTGACCCTCGTCGCGACGGACGCGGAACAGCACGTCGGTACGGCGCGCAGCATCCATCTCGACGATCTTGACCGAACCGGTGTCGGTGACCGTCTCCTGGCGGTAGATGTTCTCCGCAGCCATCGTCCACGCTCCCCTGCTCCGCATTCCGAACCGCGCTGAATGCGCCGTGCACGCCGATCGGCGCCCCTCCATTGTGACAGGTGAGGCCGTGAAGACACGGAATGCGATCAGGTCGTTATCGCACCGGGTTCGCTCAGGAAGCCGGTGCGACGGGAAACCCGCTCAGAGCCACTTGGAGACGAGGTGCTCCGAGGCGATCCGGCGCAGGGTGCCGGAGGCGCTGCGCAGCACCACGCTCTCGGTGTAGAGGTAGTCGCCTTCGCGCCGGACGCCGGCGACCAGCTGGCCGTCGGTCACACCGGTCGCCACGAAGATCGTGTTGTTGCCGCTCACCAGGTCGTCGGCCTCGTAGACCTTGTCCATGTCGAGCCCGGCGTCGATGCCGCGCTGGCGCTCGTCATCGTCGCGCGGCCACAGCCGGCCCTGGATGTGCCCGCCGAGCGCCTTGATCGCGCACGCCGTGACGATGCCCTCGGGGCTGCCGCCGATGCCGATGCACATGTCGGTGCGCGCCCCGTGCCGGGCCGCGTTGATGCCGCCGGCGACGTCGCCGTCGCTCATCAGGCGGGTGCCCGCTCCCGCAGCGCGGATCTCCTGGATGAGCTTCTCGTGACGCGGACGGTTCAGCACCGAGACGACGATCTCGTCGACCGGCTTGCCGAGAACGCCGGCGAGGCGCTTGATGTTCTCCGCGACGGGGAGGCGGATGTCGACGACGCCGACACCGGCAGGGCCCGTGACGAGCTTGTCCATGTAGAAGACGCTCGAGGCGTCGAGCATCGTGCCACGGTCGGACACCGCGATGACGGAGACCGCGTTCTGCCGACCGTCCGCGGTGAGGGTGGTGCCGTCGATCGGGTCCACGGCGATGTCGTACTGCTGCGCCCATTCGACGCCGCTGCCGACGTGCTCCCCGTTGAAGAGCATCGGAGCGTTGTCCTTCTCGCCCTCACCGATCACCACCAGGCCGTCGAAGTCGACGGTTCCGAGGAAGGCGCGCATCGCATCGACAGCGGCACCGTCAGCGGCCTCCTTCGCGCCGCGTCCGATGAACGGGACGGCGCGGATCGCCGCGGCCTCCGTCGCACGGACGAGTTCCAGTGCGAGGTTGCGGTCGGGGTGGAGGGGGCTGAGATCGGCTGTGAGGCTCACCATGCCCCCAGCGTAGGGGCGGGACGGTTACGGATCCGCAGATTTCTGCGCTGCGAAACCGAAAGATACGCGCTTCTTTACCAGGCCGAAGATCCGCCCTCCCGAGGCCGCCGTCACGCGCTCTGAATCGCCGATCCTGCGGCGCTAGAGTGGCACCGACCCCCGTCATCCAGCACAGGAGATGCCATGCCCGTTGCCACCCCGGATCAGTACGCCGAGATGCTCGACCGCGCGAAGGCAGGCGGCTTCGCCTACCCGGCGTTCAACGTCTCCAGCTCGCAGACCATCCACGCCGTGCTGCAGGGTCTGACCGAAGCCGGATCCGACGGCATCATCCAGGTCACGACCGGCGGCGCCGACTACTTCGCCGGCCAGACCGTGAAGGCCCGCGCCACCGGCGCCCTCGCCTTCGCCAAGTTCGCCACCGAGGTCGCCAAGAACTACCCGATCACGGTCGCGCTGCACACCGACCACTGCCCCAAGGACGCGCTCGCGGGCTTCGTGGAGCCGCTCATCGCCGCCTCCGAGGAAGAGGTCAAGGCGGGCCGCAACCCCATCTTCCAGTCGCACATGTGGGACGGCTCGGCCGTGCCGCTCGCGGAGAACATCGAGATCGCCCGCGACCTGCTCCCCCGCATGAAGGCGATCAACGCGATCCTCGAGGTCGAGATCGGCGTCGTCGGCGGCGAGGAGGACGGCGTCGCGCACGAGGGCTCGAACGAGGCGCTCTACACGACCTTCGCCGACGTGGACCAGGCCGTGCAGGCGCTGGGCCTCGGCGAGCAGGGCCGCTACATCGCCGCACTCACGTTCGGCAACGTGCACGGCGTGTACAAGCCCGGCGGCGTGAAGCTGCGCCCCGAGCTGCTCGGCGAGATCCAGCAGCAGGTCGCCGCGAAGTACGGCACGGGCGCGAAGCCGCTCGACCTCGTCTTCCACGGCGGATCCGGCTCGACGGACGCGGAGATCGCCCTCGCGGTCGCGAACGGCGTGGTGAAGATGAACATCGACACCGACACCCAGTACGCGTTCACCCGCTCGATCGCCGGATACATGTTCAGCAACTACGACGGCGTGCTGAAGGTCGACGGCGAGGTCGGCAACAAGAAGGTCTACGACCCGCGCGCCTGGGGCAAGGTCGCCGAGACCGCGATGGCCCAGCGTGTCATCGAGTCGACCCGCCAGCTCGGCTCGTACGGCCAGTCCAAGAGCTGACCACCAGCACCGCCGCAGAGCTGACCAGCGGCACAGCCGCAGCAGCGTCCAGGAGCGTCGTCGGGATCCGTCCCGGCGGCGCTCCTGTCGTCTGCGGATCAGCCGCCGATGTCGTGACGCAGGATCACATCTCCCGTGGCGGTGCGGATCTCCACCGTGCGGATGTCCGTCAGCGCGGCGGCCGTTCCCGCCGACAGCGTCGCGGTGCGCCCGGGCTGGGCCTTCCACGTCGACAGATCCGTCGTCGTGCCGTCTCGGTCCACGACGGTGAGGACGTATGTCCAGCCGGCGTCGGGGGCATCCGCGCCGTACAGGCACGCCATGTCGATCCTGGTCCCCCAGGCGACCGGCGTCAGGGACACCGTCGCACTCACCGGCACCGTGGCCGCCCCCTGCAACGCCACCTCGACCGCGGGCCGAGGGGCGACGGCGACGATCGTGACGGGGACGGCGACGGCGAGCGCCGCGGCGATGCCGACGCCGGTCCACAGTGCGCGGCGCCGGGAGCGCTTTCGGGCGCGCGCGATCGACAGCAGCTTCGGCCCGGCGGGGTCCGCCGCTCCAGCGCCGATGCGGGCTGCGTCGTCCGCGTGCACCCGGGACAGGAGCCCCACGGCCGGCACGAGCTCGGCGACGGCGTCCCGGCATTCGGCGCACTCCGCGAGGTGCGCCTCGTACCGCGCTCGGTCCGCGGCGGACAGCGCGCCCATCACGTAGGCGGCATCCCACGTCGCGAACGGATCAGCGCTCACCGGATCACCCCTCTCTCCTGCAGCGCGAGCCGGAGGGCCCGCAGTCCGTAGTGCATCCTGGATTTCACCGTGCCGCCGGGGATCCCCAGCTCGGTCGCGATCTCGGCGACGCTGTGTCCTCCGTAGTAGGCCGCCACGATCACCGCGCGGTGTTCCGGGCTGAGCTCGGCGAGCGCGTCCTCGATGAGGATCGCGTCGAACAGCCGGTCCGTGACATCGCCCGATGCTCGCTCGGGAAGCTCGGCGACCGGATGCTCGTGGCGGCGGCGGGCGCTGCGCGCCTCGTCGATGACGAGGTGCCGGGCGACGGTGAACATCCAGGCCCGCGTCGTCGTCACCTCCTGCTCCAGGATCCGCGGCGTGCGCCAGGCGCGCAGCAGTGTCTCCTGCACGACGTCGTCCGCTGAGGCGCTACTCCCCGTGAGGTGCACGACGTAGCGACGGATCGGACCCGCGTGCACGTCGTAGAGCGCGGTCAGCCGCTCGTCGTCGTCATCCACAGTCGCCTCCTCAGTGGGAAACGAGGCCCGCGCCCCGAAGGTTCATCGGCGGGCGGATCCCGGATCCGACCATCGATGAACCCGGATCCCGACCTGTCGTCCCCTCAGTATGGTCGCGTCGCCTCCCCGGATCCGGGAAGCCGATCATCCGCTCGGCGATGCGGGAAGTAGCCGATCGGCTGATGTGGACGATGCGCCTCGATTCCTAACGTGGAGGACATGAACATCTCCTTCTCCCGCAAGCTCATCGCCGCGTCGACCATCGCCCTCGCCGCCGTCGCGGTCGTCCCGACGACCGCCGCGGCCGCAGCTCCGACCACCACCGCTTCCGTGTCCTTCTCGAAGCAGGTCCTGACCCCGTCCGAGACGCTGGCCTCCACACCGTGGAAGACGACGAGCGCGCGCGATGCCCAGGGCAATCGCGTGGCGCTGGACAACCCTGCCGTGTCGAACTTCGTGGGCTGGGCGTACTTCAAGGCCGACGGCACGTTCACCATGTACAACCTCGACAACAGCCCGAAGATGCACGGCGACTGGTCCGTCCCCGCCGACGGCTCCTCACGCTGGATCGCGGCGAAGGACGCGAACGGCAACGTGCTGTTCCAGCGCATCGTCCCGATCGTCGAGCTGAACAAGAACGTGTTCACCTACCGCGTGTTCCCGAACGCGGCCGACCAGACCGTCTACTACGACATCGTGCACACCAAGACCAACCACGTCGAGCCGGGCACCGACGGCCGCGGTCCGGGCGCCAACGGCAACGGCACTACCGGCAACGGCGATTATCACTTCAACAACGGCAACGCGCGCTGATCCCGCGACGGCCCCGCAGAACGCGAGAGCCCGGCACCCGATGGGGGCCGGGCTCTCGCCCTCTCAGGGCGCTACTTCTGCAGCTGCTGGTTCAGGTAGGCGATGACCGCCGGATCCGTGAAGAACGGCACCATCATGCAGAGCGTCGTCAGGGTGACGAACACGACACCGCCGGTGACCGGGAGCCACCACGTGAGCTTGCCGCGCCGCAGCCGAGCCACGGACCATGCGGCGGTGATGACCCACCCCACGATCAGGAGGATCCCCGCGACCATGCCCCAGGTCCGCGCCTGGGAGTAGTTCGAGAACGTGCTGGAGATCCCCACGGCCTGCATCATCGTCGCCATCAGAGACGACGGGTTCAGGAACGCGAAGGTCGAGGTGATGACGTTCCAGAGCCCGTAGGCGAGCAGCGCGATCGACGCCATGCGATCGACAGGGTGCGCCGAACGCTCCTCCACCACCTCCGCGGGAGCCGCGGGCTGCGCGCCGGGCACGGCTGCGGGTGGCGTGTGCACGACGGGCGGCGGCAGCGGTCGTCCCGCCCGTCTGCTCTGTTCCTCGGGCGTCGCATATTCGCCGAAGGCCGGCCTGCGCGACTGCTCCGCGGAGCCGGAATCGGTCATCGGCTGCGTCCGCCCAGTGCCCGCTCGTCGCGCTGGCCTGAGATGTCCTGGCGCAACTCCTTGGGCAGCGAGAACATCAGGTCCTCCTCCGCGGTGCGCACCTCTTCAACGTCACCGTATCCAGCCTCGGCGAGCACCTGCAGCACCTCCTGCACGAGCACCTCGGGCACGGACGCGCCGCTGGTCACGCCGACCGTCGCGACGCCGTCCAGCCACTCCTGCTGCACCTCGTCGGCGTAGTCGACACGATAGGCCGCCTTCGCGCCGTACTCGCGCGCCACCTCGACGAGGCGGACGCTGTTGGAGGAGTTGGCGGATCCGACCACGATCACCAGATCCGCATCGGCGGCGACCTTCTTGATCGCGACCTGGCGGTTCTGCGTGGCGTAGCAGATGTCGTCGGAGGGCGGATCCTGCAGTTCGGGGAAGCGCGTGCGCAGCCGGTTCACGGTCTCCATGGTCTCGTCCACCGAGAGCGTCGTCTGCGACAACCAGACGACCTTGGAAGGATCGCGCACCTCGACGGTGTCGGCCTCCGCCGGCGAGTTCACGACGGTCACGTGATCCGGGGCCTCACCGGCGGTGCCCTCGACCTCCTCGTGCCCGTCGTGACCGATGAGCAGGATCTCGAAGTCGTCGCGGGCGAAGCGCACGGCCTCGCGATGCACCTTGGTCACCAGCGGGCAGGTCGCGTCGATCGCGTGCAGGTGCCGGTCCTCGGCGGCGGAGACGACCATCGGCGAGACGCCGTGCGCACTGAAGACGACGTGCGACCCCTCCGGGATCTCGTCCACCTCGTCGACGAAGATCGCGCCCTGAGCCTCGAGCTCGGTGACCACATGGATGTTGTGCACGATCTGCTTGCGCACGTACACGGGGGCGCCGTATCGCTGCAGGGCCTTCTCGACGGCGACCACAGCGCGGTCGACACCGGCGCAGTAGCCGCGCGGGGCGGCGAGCAGCACGCGCTTGCGCCCGTCGACGGGACGGTCCTGGAGCGGCTCGCGCACGGCCGTGGGGCGGCGACGAGGGATCTGCGGCACGGGCAGCGCGACGGGTGAACTCACCCCCCGATTCTACCGGCGGCGTCCTGACAGCAGGCCGGGATCGGGCGGAAGCCCATTGCTACGCTGGGGAGGCGATGACCGTCTTCGAAGCCGCCTCCGTCCCTGGCGAGGCCCCGCCTGCCGACTCCGTCGCGCCACGCGAGTCCTCCGCGGACGCCCCGACCTCGATCGCACGGCTGAATGCGACGATCCGCGACTTCGTGGCGCAGTGGGGCACGGTCTGGGTCGAGGGCGAGATCACGAGCTGGAACGTGCGCGCCGGCAACGTCTTCGCGCGACTCAAGGACACCCGCTCCGACGCGCAGATCTCGATCCGGTTGTGGTCGAGCGTGCGTGCGCGGATCCCCGCCGATCTCGCCGTGGGCGATCACGTGGTCGCCGCGGTCAAGGCCGACTACTTCGTCAAGGCGGGCGATTTCAGCTTCACCGTCTCGGCGATGAAGCACGTGGGCCTGGGCGATCAGCTCGAGCGCCTGGAGCGTCTGCGCGTGCAGCTGCGTCAGGAGGGGCTGTTCGACCCGTCCCGCAAGAAGCCGCTCCCGTTCCTCCCGCACGTGATCGGGCTCATCACCGGTGAGAACTCCGACGCGGAGAAGGACGTGCACCGCAACGCCGAACTGCGCTGGCCGCAGGTGCGCTTCCGCACCGTGCATGCCGCGGTGCAGGGCGACCGCTGCGTGCCGGAGACGCTCGCCGCGCTCAAGAAGCTCGACGCGGATCCCGACGTCGACGTCATCGTCATCGCACGCGGCGGCGGAGATCCGCAGACCCTCCTCGGCTTCAGCGACGAGCGGCTGGTGCGCGCCGTCGCAGCCGCGTCCACGCCCGTGGTCAGCGCGATCGGCCATGAGAACGACCATCCGCTGCTGGACGACGTGGCGGACCTGCGCGCCTCGACGCCCACCGACGCGGCGAAGCGCGTGGTGCCCGACGTCGGCGAGCAGCGGGCGCTCGTCGCCCAGCTGCGCGCACGAGCGACGACCCGGGTGTCGCAGCGCGTGGCGCACGACATCGCCCAGCTCGAGCAGCTGCGGTCGAGGCCCGTGCTGCGGGATCCGGATCCGCTCATCGAGCGTCGCGCGCAGGAGGTGTGGCTGCTCGCCGCACGCTCCCGTGACACGCTCGGCCGCGCCGTCGATGCCGCGGGCCGGCGCACGGCCGAGCTGCGCGCCTCGTTGCGCGCCCTGTCGCCGGCGGCGACCCTGGCGCGCGGCTACGCGATCGCGCACCGCGACGACGGCGTGATCGTGCGCGATGCCTCCGACGCCCCGGCAGGCACCGCGCTCACCCTCACGGTGGACCGCGGCTCGCTGCGCGCGTTGTCCGAGGGCGAGATCGCCGAGTCGGACGCCACAGACGCCACGAACCCTGCGCGACCGGAATCCGCCGCGCCGCTGAAGGCCGGCGCATCCGACCCCGCTCCGGCCGAGGGCTCCGACGCGCGCCGGTAGGATGGAGGCGTGACTGTGTCGAACGAGCCGTCCGCCTCCGCAGGGAGTTCTGCGCCGACCGTCGCCGATCCCGCGGGCCTCAGCTTCGAGCAGGCCAGGGACGAGCTGGTGCGCGTCGTCGCGGAGCTCGAGCAGGGCGCGCCCACCCTCGAGCAGTCGCTCACGCTATGGGAGCGCGGCGAGGCGCTCGCCGCCCGCTGCGAGGAGTGGCTGCTGGGCGCCAAGCGCCGCCTGGATGCCTCGCGTCCGGAAGCCGGTGCCGCCTCGCGTCCCGCCGAGGAGGACGCACGATGAGCCGCGCCCCGAAGCAGCCGCCGGTCGTCGCCGAGCTCGGCCGCCCCGAGACCGCCGCGGAGACGGCCGACCGCAAGGCCGCTTCCTCTGCCGCGTACCGGTCCAGCCAGACGTTCCGCGGCCTGATCGCGGCCCTGATCGCGACCGTCGGCGTCGTCCTGCTCATCGTGCTCATCGTGCCGCGCGGTGACTTCACCGGAGCCAACGCCGTGGATCTTCCCACGGCCGCCAAGAACGCGCAGAGCACCCTGGACCGCCCGGTGCTGCTGCCGACGCCGCCCAACAACTGGCGCGTGAACAAGGCCGTGCTGGTCGACGGCAAGCCGGTCGTGTGGGACATCACGGTGGCACCGCAGGCCGACGACGCCCGCGGCTATGCGCACATCGCCCAGGCGTTCGACGCCGACGCCGACTGGGCGGCCACGCCGCTGCGCGGGACGTCCTCGAAGGGCACCGTGAAGATCGGCGGGCGCACCTGGGACGAATACGTGATCCCGAACCCCGACTCGGCGGCGAACATCAACTACGCGCTCGGCACCCAGGTCGGCAAGGACTACGTCCTCGTCTATGGCGCCCTCGGCAAGGCGGGCACGGCGGAGCTGGTCGCCAAGATCAGCCCGCAGATCGACCAACTCGGAAGCGGACGATGACGGATATCACCACCCTGACCCCCGATGAGGCCTGGCGACTCATGAGCGAGGGCAACCGGCGCTTCGTCGCCGGCGACCCCGAGCACCCCAACCAGGACGTCGGCAAACGTCACGAGCTCGTGGACGGGCAGGCGCCGCTCGCGACGCTGTTCGGCTGCTCCGACTCGCGCCTCGCCGCCGAGATCATCTTCGACAAGGGCCTCGGCGACCTGTTCGTCGTGCGCAACGCCGGGCAGGTCCTCGGCGAGTCGATCGTCGCGAGCCTCGAGTACGCCGTGGCGGTCCTCGGCGTGCCGCTGATCGTCGTGCTCGCGCACGACAGCTGCGGCGCCGTGCGCGCCGCCATCGACGGCACCGCGATCGACGCTGCGCCCCTCCCGCCGCACATCTGGAAGCTCATCGCCCCGATCGTGCCGGCCGCCCGCAAGGTGCTCGCCGAGCAGGGCGGGTCCACCGTGGCCGACATCGACGCCGAGCTCGTCGGCCAGGAGCACCTACGCAATACCGTGCGCGATCTGCTGCAGTCCTCCGAGCTGATCGCGCAGGCTGTCGCCGACGGCGCACTGGGCATCGTCGGCGCCAACTACCGACTGAACGAGGGCACGGCCGTGCCCGTCGTCACCGTGGGCCTCAGCGACGCCCACGCCTGAACATCCCCCTCAACACACCGTCACATCTGGAGGAACAGCAGTGGCTGAAATCGAGTACCGCATCGAACACGACACCATGGGCGAGGTGCGCGTGCCCGTGAACGCTCTGTACGGTGCGCAGACGCAGCGCGCCGTGGAGAACTTCCCGATCTCCGGCAAGGGCTTGGAGTCGACGCAGATCGCGGCCCTCGCCCGGATCAAGAAGGCCGCGGCACTCGCCAACAAGGAGCTGGGCACGCTCGACGGCGCCATCGCCGATGCGATCGCCCAGGCAGCGGACGAGGTCGCCGCGGGCAAGCACGACGGCGAGTTCCCGGTCGACACCTACCAGACCGGATCCGGCACCTCCTCGAACATGAACATGAACGAGGTGCTCGCGACCCTCGCGACCCGGATCCTGGGCGCGACCGTGCACCCGAACGACCACGTGAACGCGTCGCAGTCGTCCAACGACGTCTTCCCGACCTCGGTGCACATCGCCGTCACCCAGGCGCTCATCGACACCCTCATCCCCTCGCTCGACCACCTCGCGGTGGCGCTCGAGGCGAAGGCGGAGCTGTGGAAGGACGCGGTCAAGTCCGGCCGCACCCACCTCATGGACGCCACCCCGGTCACCCTCGGCCAGGAGTTCGGCGGCTACGCCCGCCAGATCCGGCTCGGCATCGAGCGCGTGCAGTCGGCCCTCCCCCGCGTCGCCGAGGTGCCCCTGGGCGGCACCGCGGTCGGCACCGGCATCAACACTCCGCTCGGCTTCCCGCAGAAGGTCATCGAGCTGCTCGCGGCGGAGACCGAGCTGCCGATCACCGAGGCCAAGGATCACTTCGAGGCGCAGGCCAACCGCGACGGCCTGGTCGAGGCGTCGGGCGCCCTCCGCACCATCGCCGTCTCGCTGACGAAGATCAACAACGACCTGCGCTGGATGGGCTCGGGCCCGAACACGGGTCTCGGCGAGCTGCACATCCCCGACCTGCAGCCCGGATCCTCGATCATGCCGGGCAAGGTCAACCCGGTCGTCCCCGAGGCCGTGCTCATGGTGTGCGCCCGCGTGATCGGCAACGACGCGACGGTCGCCTGGGCCGGCGCTTCCGGCTCGTTCGAGCTGAACGTGGCGATCCCCGTCATGGGCACCGCGCTGCTCGAGTCGATCCGCCTGCTCTCCAACGCTGTGCGCGTGCTGGCCGACAAGACCGTCGACGGCCTGCAGGCGAACCTGGAGCGCGCCGCCGCGTTCGCCGGCATGAGCCCGTCCATCGTGACGCCGCTGAACAAGCTCATCGGCTACGAGGCCGCGGCGAAGATCGCCAAGCACGCCGTCGCCAAGGGCATCACCGTCCGCGACGCCGTGATCGATCTCGGCTACGTGGAGCGCGGCGAGCTCACCCTCGAGCAGCTCGACGCCAAGCTCGACCTGCTCTCGATGACGCACGCCGGCTGACACCGGATCCCTGCCTCGCGGATGCCGCGTCCCCTCGAGGGCGCGGCATCCGTCGTTCCCGGGCTCGTGCGGTGTGCGCGCCTGCCGGCGCGCACCGCCGTGCGCCGTACGGCGGCGGCGTTCAGATCGGCTCGAACCGGAAGCGCACCAGAACCGCAAGCGTGTCGTCATCGACGGTGAAGGACGGATCCTCGATCGAGGCGCGGTACTCGGTGCCGTGCCAGAACCCCTCGTGCCCCTCGCGCCACTCGGCGACCGTCGTGAAGCCCTCGCCTTCGGCGATCGCGTGCGGCAGATCGACCTCGGCGAGTCGCGCCAGGCGCACGTGCACGATCTCCTCGATTCCGATGGGCTCGCCCTCGGAATCGATCACGACGGCACGGTCGCCGACCGAGGGCAGCGGATCATTTTCTCGCTCGTAGTCGAGCAACAGGCTCGTCGTCGTTGTCTTCTCTCCCGCCCGGATGGCGTCAATCAGCTGATCGCGCAGAGGTCCGGGGAACGCGTATTCGGAGACGGGGAGATCGTCGAGCATGCGTCCAGCCTAGGCGGCGCCGCACGACGCGAAGTCGGGCGCGAACTCCGCCGAGTGCCGGCGAAGACGTCCCGCACATCAAGGGATCTCAGCGAGTTCCGCACCGGTTCCGTATCCGGCTCGGTGCGCACATGCTCGCTTCGGCATCCTCGTTCCTACCCGAGAGGAGCGCGGAGATGCCACGCAAGAAGAAGAACGCCACCGACGACAGCGGGACCGAGGCGCCGAGAAGACCGCAGCGATGGCGCACGGCTGCCGCCGTCAGCCTGAGCCTGGCGATGATCATCACCGGAGCGGCCTTCGCTCCCGCGGCATCCGCGGTGTCCGCGCTCGGCCCCGGCGTTCGAGGCACTCACGGCCATATCGGCGCGACGATCGAGCCCGGTGTCGGCAATGTGTACTGCATCGACAGCAGCCTGGACATCTCGTTCGGACGCGGGATCCAGAGCGACACGATCGTGTCATCCCTCGCGGCGCGTCCCGGCGTGGTGAACGCCATCGATGCCGATGAGGACGCGGTGCGCGGGATGAACTTCATCGCCAGCACCTGGGGCGGCACGGGTGATGATGTCACGGCCGCCGCGGTCGAGATCGCCATCACGGCCTTCGTCAAGGCAGGAGGATTCGCGACCGCAGCCTCGTACGCGAGCCGCAGCGACGTGATCGAACAGGCACGGCGCATGTACGACCAGGCGCAGAGCGTGATCGCCGCGGCGATCGACGAGGCGGCGCACGGGGAGGTCGCGCTGACGATCGATTCGTCGGACGAGTACCGGGGTTCGCTGAGCGTGAACGCCACCGTTCCGGCGACCGGCACGCTCGCACTGACGAACGGGATCTTCGTCGACAGCGGGACCGACACGCTCTCCGACGTGCGAACCGGCGTGGACTATGCCATCGAAGGCGTTCCTCCGACCGCCGATGGCGCGCCCTACCGCGTCAGTGCGATGAGCATCGGTGGCTTCTCAGCGGGCAGCACCTGGCCGGGGCGCATCCGGGCGCTGGATTACGGATCCGGCTTCCAGCGCGTGATCACCGGCATCGGGCCCGTCGCCGTGGAGTTCCCGGTGCGGGGTGAGGATGCGCGCGACCGCAGCACCGTCTTCCGGCCGGCGCTCACCAGCCTGACGGCGCCGATCAGCCCCGACGGCGAGCTCAGCGACACCCTGACGTTCACGACGGCTCCGGGTGGGGACGGCGTGAACAACGCCTGGCCGCGGCACGAGGGAGGCGGGTATCGGCCCGTCTCGTTTACCGTCACGGCCTATGCCGCGGGCGCCTCCGCCCCGACGGAGAGCCCGGACATCCCTGCGGATGCCGAAGCCGTCGGCACCGTCGCGGTACTCGCCATGGGCCCCGGAACGTCGCAGACGGTCGCGATCCCCGGAACCCACCCGCAGGGGCGCTATACCTTCGTGGCCGCCTATGACGAGGCGGGCACACCTCCCCCGACCCGGTCATGGCTCCCGCCCGGATACTCCTGGTCGCACGCCTATGGCATGGCGACCGAGACGACCGCCGTGCCGATGCGATTCACGCTCTCGTCGAGGATCCTCGCGGACGCGATCGGGCCCGGCGGACGCGGGGATGACGCGGTGACCGTGCAGACGGACGGACCGTGGCTGAACGATGCCTCCGGCCGGCCCATCGAGGTCGTCGCGATCGGCTCCTACGTCCATCTCCCGGCCGGCACGACCGAGCCGAGCGATGAGCTTCCCGCGGGCGCCGAGGTGCGCGGAACCGTGAAGGCCGTCTTCACGACGGCCGGCACGCAGGACACGACGTCACTCGAGGTCCTCTCCGGCGAGATATCCGCACCCGAGGTCGCCGAGGGAGCGATGTCCTGGCAGTGGTCCATCCCACTCGCGGCGCAGACGTCTCCCGAACTCGTGATCCCGTCGAACGAGAAGTTCGGGCTGCCGGAACAGACGCAGCGCATACAGCTGCCGACCGTCACCACCGTCGCCCAGACCGACCTCCCGTGGGGCGGGAGCGCCACGGATACGGCGCACGTCGCGGGCCCCCTGCCGGGAACAGGCGCGATCACGGTGCGGTGGGAGGCGTTCCGGGGACCAGAAGGCCCGGCGGATCTGAGCACCGTCTGCACCGCGGAGAACCAGCTCCCGCTGGACAGCACACCGGTGACCGTGACCTCGAGTCCGGGCGAGTACCTGAGCCCGGCCGTCCACGACATCCGCTTCCCCGTCGTGTGGCAGGAGATCGCCACCTGGATCCAGTCTTCGGGGCTTCCCGTCGACTACCATCGCGGAGCCTGCGGAGCGGCCCAGGAAGTCAGCATGCCGGTGCCGCAGGCGAGCGACGCTCCGAGTGCCCGACTCGCCGCAACGGGCGGGGATTCGCCGGCGACGGCGCTGTGGATCGCGGGCGCCCTCAGCCTCCCCGGGGCGCTCATCCTTCTGCTCGCCCTCCACCGTGGTCGTCGCGTCCCGCGGCGGCGCGCGGCCCGCTAGCGAGCCGCGCCGTGGACGAGCATCCAGGCTCGTCCACGGCGCGTGGTTCAGCTGAGCTCTCCGCCCTCCAGGAGCTCGGTCACGAGCGCCGCGATGGCGGAGCGCTCGGAGCGCTGCAGGGTGACGTGGCCGAAGAGGCTGTGCCCCTTCAGCGTCTCGATCACGCTGGCGATGCCGTCGTGGCGGCCCACTCGCAGGTTGTCGCGCTGGCCGACATCGTGGGTGAGCACGACCCGCGAGTTCTGGCCCATGCGGCTCAGCACCGTGAGCAGCACATTGCGCTCGAGCGACTGCGCCTCGTCGACGATCACGAAGGCGTCGTGCAGCGAGCGTCCGCGGATGTGCGTGAGCGGGAGCACCTCGAGCATGCCGCGCTCCACGACCTCTTCCACGACGTTGCCGGAGACCACGGATCCGAGCGTGTCGAAGACCGCCTGTCCCCAGGGGCTCATCTTCTCGTCCTTGTCGCCGGGCAGGTATCCGAGTTCCTGCCCTCCGACGGCGAACAGCGGCCGGAACACGATGATCTTCTTCTGCTGCTGCCGCTCGAGTACCGCCTCCAGGCCCGCGCACAGGGCGAGGGCCGACTTGCCGGTGCCGGCGCGGCCGCCCAGTGAGACGATGCCGACCTCGGGATCCGACAGCAGGTCGATCGCGATGCGCTGCTCGGCCGAGCGGCCGTGCAGGCCGAACACTTCACGGTCTCCGCGGACCAGCGTGTACTCGCCGTCGCCCGTGACCCGTCCGAGCGCGGATCCGCGCTCCGAGTGGATGATGAGCCCCGTGTTGACCGGAAGCCCGATAGCTTCCTCGCTCGTGCCGACCTCGCTCTCGTAGAGGTCGCTCATCTCATCGCCCGAGAGCGAGATCGAGCTGATCCCTGTCCAGCCCGAGTCCACCGCCTGCTCGGCGAGATACTCCTCGGCGTTGATCCCGAGGGAGGCCGCTTTGACGCGCATCGGCAGGTCTTTGGAGACGACCGTGACGTCCTGACCGTCCTGGGCGAGGTGCATCGCGACGGCGAGGATCCGGCTGTCGTTGTCGCCGAGGCGGATGCCGCTGGGCAGCACGGTCTGGTCGGAGTTGTTCAGCTCGACGCGCAGGGTGCCGCCGTCGCCGATCGGGACCGGGAAGTCGAGGCGGCCGTGCTCGACGCGCAGCTCGTCGAGGTGGCGCAGCGCTCGCCGGGCGAAGTACCCGAGCTCGGGGTCGTGCCGCTTGCCCTCCAGCTCGCCGATCACGGCGACCGGGAGCACGATGGAGTGCTCGGCGAAGCGGAAGAACGCCTGCGGATCAGACAGCAGCACGGACGTGTCGAGCACGTACGTCTTCAGATCCTGATCGGGCGTTGCACCTCCGTTCGGTCCTGCCGCTTCGTTGGCGGCGTTCACGGCGCTGGTGCGGGTGCTGCTCTTCAGTGCGGTACGTGCGGCCACGACCCTCTCCCGACCCGGGGATTCCCGGTAGTAGGCGAGTCGGCCAGGGCCACGAGTCGCGATCCTTGAGGCCGACTCGATCGGACGCCGTGTCCGATGCCATGAACGTACGACTCCCCACCGACATCGCGCAGGAGGGACACGCCCTCTGTCCGATTAAGAACGTGTGAACTCTCGGGCGCCGGCGAGGGCGGCGTCGAACAGGCCGAGCGTCTCCGCCGTCGTACCGGCATGGGGCGCCACCCGGACCGCTCCGGACCTCACCGTCACCTGGATGCCGGCTGCGGCGAGCGCGTCGCCGAGCGCCTGCGGATCCGCAGGCGCGAGCACCACGATGCCGGCGCGCTGCGCGGGCTCGCGCGCGGACACCACGTCGACCCCGTGTCGGTCCGCAATGGCGAGCAGGGCGTCGACGTTGCGGGACAGGCGCTCCGCGACGGTGCCGACTCCGGCCGCCTGGATCTCGGCGGCGCCCGCTGCGAGACGTGCGGCGGCGAAGGGATCCGGCGCGCTGACCGCGTACGCCTGCGCCGACAGCGCCGGATCCGGCAGCACGTCAGCAGGCAGACCCGCCGCAGAGGTCGCGATCCGGCCGCTGAGCACGGGGCGGATCCGCTCCCGCGCACGATCCGTGAACCGGGCGAATCCGGTGCCCCGCCCTGTGCGCAGCCACTTGTAGCCATGGCCCACCACAACGTCGGCGGCGGCCCAGTCCTCCTCCACGACGCCGAAGGACTGCACGGCATCGACGAGGAGCAGCCGATCGTCGCCGAGCACCTCGCGGAGGCCTGCGAGATCGGCGCGGTACCCGGAGCGGAAGTCGACATGGCTCACCACGAGCGCCGTCGCGGCGGGGTCCAGCGCCTCGGCGACGGCATCGGCGGTGACCCGGGTGCCGGCGGGCGCGATCCAGCGGGGTGCCAGCCGTCCGCCGGACGCGGCCGCAGCTCGCTCGAGCGTGATCGTGACGCTGGGAAACTCGGCCGCCGAGGCGATCACGGCGCCATTGAGCCCCGCCAGTGCCTGCTGCAGCGCGTGCGTGGACGACGGGTGCACCGTGACCTCGTCCGGACGCGAACCGAGCAGCCCGGCGACCGCCGTCTGCGCCTCGGTCGTCCGACCCGCCGTCGCGGCGATGCCTTCGGGTCGCCCCGTGGCGAGCAGCTCGGCGTCGGAGACCAGAGCGGCACGCGCGGCCGGAGACAGCGGACCGAATGCCGCCCAGTTCAGATATCCCGGATCCTCGTCGAACGATGCGATGTAGTCGTCGATGGCACGCATCCCGTCAGTCTGACACGCAGCGGAGCGGCTCAGCGGCCGGCTCCCGGCTCCGCCCGTCGCTCAGCGGCCGAAGCGGCGGTCGCGGTCGGCGTAGTCGCGGATCGCGCGCAGGAAATCGACCTGTCGCAGATCCGGTCCGAGCGCCTCGACGAAGTAGAACTCGCTGTGCGCGCTCTGCCAGAGCAGGAAGTCGCTGAGCCGCTGCTCGCCGCTCGTGCGGATGACGAGATCCGGATCCGGCTGGCCGCCGGTGTACAGATGCTCGCCGATCATCTCGGGGGTGAGGTGCGCGGCGAGGTCCTCCAGCGTGCCGCCCGAGGCCTCGTGCTGGGCGATGATCGAGCGCACCGCGTCGACGATCTCGTTACGTCCCCCGTAGCCCACGGCGAGGTTCACGTGCAGCCCGGTGTGGTCGCGGGTGCGCTCCTCTGCCTCGGCGAGCACGCGCGCGAGCTCCGCGGGCAGGATGTCGGCGCGCCCCACGTGCTTGACCCGCCAGTTGCCCTCGTGAGAGAGGCCGTCGGCGAGTTCGCCGATGATCTCGATGAGGTCGGCGAGCTCCGCCGAATCCCGCTTGAGCAGGTTGTCGGCGGAGAGCAGGTAGAGCGACACCACCCGGATGCCGAGCTCGTCGCACCAGCCCAGGAACTCGCGCATCTTCGCGGCTCCCGCGCGATGGCCGTGCGCAGGAGTCGCGTAGCCGAGCTGCCGCGCCCAGCGACGGTTGCCGTCGATCATCATCGCGATGTGGTGCGGCATGGTGGCCGGGTCCATCCGTCGCCGAAGGCGTCGGGAGTACAGCCGATAGAGGGGGCCACTCCCTGGCTGTTCGGACCGTGCGCTCACTCCCCTACGCTACCGCGCGGAGGGGGCCCGGCCGCCATGTCGCCCACGGGATATGTGCGGCTTGCGGCATGGGCGGACGCCTAGAGTTCAACCATGCGCAGAGCGAGCCGACCCGCTGCCCCCGATGTGCCGGAGCTGCCCCTCATGGAGGCGGCCGCCGCCGACGCACAGCTCGACATCAAGCCGACCTGGCGGGGCTGGATCCACGCCGGCACCTTCCCCATCGCGATCGGCGCGGGCATCGTGCTCATCGTGCTCGCACACGGCACCCCCGCGAAATGGGCAGCCGTCGTGTTCATGGTCACATCGCTGCTGCTGTTCGGCAACTCCGCGCTGTACCACCGCTTCGACTGGAAGCCGAAGACGAAGGCGATCCTCAAGCGCATCGACCATGCCAACATCCTGCTGCTGATCGCCGGAACCTACACGCCGCTCGCGACGCTCGCACTCGCGCCGCAGAAGGGCACGCTGCTGCTGATCCTGGTGTGGTCCGGGGCGATCCTCGGGATCCTGTTCCGCGTCTTCTGGATCAACGCCCCGCGTTGGCTGTACGTCGCGCTGTACCTGCTGCTCGGCTGGGCGGCGATGATGTACATCGTCGACCTGCTGCACGCCAACGTCGCGATGATGGTGCTGGTCTGCGTGGGCGGACTGCTCTACACCGGCGGCGCGATCGTGTACGCGATGAAGAAGCCCAACCCGTGGCCCGGGAGGTTCGGCTTCCACGAGATCTTCCACGTCTGCACCGTGCTGGCCTTCCTCTGCCACTGGACCGCGTGCCTGCTGATCTCGCTGGCACCGCTGCAGCCGTCGCTGGGCCTGCCCGGCTGAACCGGGCCCGCCTTCCTGAGCCCGGCGTACCGGGGTGGATCCGCTCTGCCCGGCGGTGTCAGGAACGGGGAGCGTCGGCCTCGCCCTCGCCCGCGTCATCACCCTGGGCGGCGTCCTCGGCGTCGAGCTCGGCGCGCACCTCCTCGCGGTAGCGCACCCGGCGGATCCGTCGCTGCATGTCCCAGATCAGCAGAGCCGCGAACACGACGATCACCGCGACGATCACGAATCCCACGGGTCCCGGGGTGACCAGGTTCGGGTCGACCGTCGGAGTCGGAGTAGGAGTCGCCGTCACGGCGGCAAGGATCGCCTCGATCATGTCTCAGCCTTTCTGGGCACGGCCCCGTTCGGGCCCCAGGCCTGGATCGGGATAACCTGGAACCACCAGCCTAACGATCGGATGCACCTCGCCGTGACGACCCCCGCCCAGCTCGACGAGCGCTACGGCCGCGGACCCCGACGGCGCCTGCCGATGATTCTCACGATCGCCGCCGCCGCGGTCGTCGTCGGCGTCTTCGGCTGGTGGACATGGCAGGGATCCGCCGACACCGTCGACGTCACCGGCACGGGCTTCCACCTCGGCGACGATCACACCGTGACGGTGTCATTCCAGATCTCGGCGCCCACGAACCGGCCTGTGCACTGCATTGTGGAGGCGCAGGACGAGGAGTTCGGGATCGTGGGCTGGCGACTCGTCACCTACCCCGCATCGGAGCAGCACGCCCGGGCGTTCACCGAGCATGTGCCGGTCGTCTCAGCTGCGACAACGGGTTTGGTGAACTCCTGCTGGGTGTCCTAGGCTCATCGTGTTGAGCGACGCCCCGGCAGGTGCCGGGGCGTCTTGGCATATCCGGGACCTGCTGTTCCCGGATCCGATTCGCAAGGAGTTCACCGTGTCGAACGACGCACAGGTCCCCTTCCTCACCCAGGAGGCCTACGACCGTCTTGTCGCGGAGCTGGAGAACCTCTCCACGATCGGCCGCGAGGAGATCGCCAAGCGCATCGAGCTCGCGCGCGAGGAGGGCGACCTCAAGGAGAACGGCGGCTACCACGCCGCCAAGGACGAGCAGGGCAAGATCGAGGCCCGTATCCGCACGCTCGAGACGCTGCTGAAGACCGCCAAGGTGAGCGAGGCCCCGGCCAGCCGTGGCATCGTCGAGCCGGGCACTGTCGTGACCGCGACGGTGGCGGGCGGCGAGGAGGTCTTCCTCCTCGGCAGCCGCGAGATCGCCGGCGGCACCGACCTCGACGTCTACAGCGAGGCGAGCCCTCTCGGATCCGCGATCCAGGGCCTCAAGGTCGGTCAGAAGACCTCGTACGAGGCACCCAATGGCCGCTCCATCGAGGTCGAGATCCTGAAGGTCGAGACCTTCGCGGGCTGATCGCACCCCGCAGACGACGAACCCGCCGCGCCATCGAGGGCCGGCGGGTTCGTCGTATGCAGAAGACTCCTCGAGCCGTCAGTCCTGCACCACGATCGGCTCGAAGCCGGCCGCCCGCAGCGTGTCGAGGGTGAGCTCGGAATGCTCGGGACCGCGCGTCTCCACACTGAGCTCGAGGATGACGTCGTTGATCTGCAGTCCGTGGCCGTGCCGCGTGTGCATCGCCTCGATGACGTTGGCACCGGCGTGCGCGATCAGCTCGGACACCCGGGCGAGCTGACCGGGGCGGTCGGGCAGCGGGATGCGCAGCGTGAGGTAGCGCCCCGAGGCGGCGAGGCCGTGCGAGACCACGCGCTGCAGGAGCAGCGGGTCGATGTTGCCGCCCGAGAGCACGGCCAGCGTGGTGCCGCTCTCGTGAACCTTGCCCGCCAGAATCGCCGCGACGCCGACCGCACCCGCGGGTTCCACTACGACCTTGGCCTGCTCGAGCAGCAGGAGCAGCGCGCGGGCGATGTCATCGTCGCTGACGGTGACGACCTCGTCGACGAGTTCGGCGATCATCGCGAAGGGAACGTCGCCGGGGCGCGCCACGAGGATGCCGTCGGCGATGGTCGGCTGCGTGGTGATCTCCACAGGGTGCCCGGCAGCGAGGGACGGGCCCATGGCCGCGGCGTTCTCCGCCTGCACTCCGATCACCCGGACCGTGCGTCCCTGCTCCGCCGCGCGTGCCTTCACGGCCGCCGCGACGCCGGCGATCAGGCCGCCGCCGCCGATGCCGACGAGGATCGTGTCGACGTCGGGCACGTCCTCGACGAGCTCCAGGCCGAGGGTCGCCTGGCCGGTCACGATGTCACGGTGGTCGAAGGGCGGGATCAGCACCGCACCGGTGCGCTCGGCGAACTCGGCCGCGAGGCGCAGCGACGTGGCCACGGTCTCGCCCTCGAGCACGACCTCCGCGCCGTATCCGCGGGTGGCGAGCAGCTTCGGCACCGGCACGCCCATGGGCATGAAGATCGTGGCGGGGATGCCCAGCGCCTGCGCCGCGAGGGCCACGCCCTGCGCGTGGTTGCCGGCGGAGGCCGCGACCACGCCGCGGCCGCGCTCTTCCGCCGTGAGCGTGGAGAGCCGGTGCACGGCGCCACGGATCTTGAACGACCCCGTGCGCTGCAGGTTCTCCATCTTCAACAGGACGGGCGAGCCCAGCACCTTCGTGAGCGCGACCGAGGGCAGCGTCGGGGTGCGCACGATCACGCCGTCCAGGCCGTCCGCCGCCTGCTGGATCTCCGCCAGGGTGGGGACGTGGGCGCCGGTCGGGATCGTGTCGTTCGTCATCGCTTGCTCCTTCTCCGCGCCCGGGGCACGGTCTGCCAGATGTAGTCGCCGTTCGGGGCGGCGCCGGTGCGCCACGCACCGGAGTTGACGGTCACGGCGGCCACGTTCACGAACGCCGCGAGCGGCACCGCGAACAGGGCTCCGGGGATGCCGGCGATCAGAGCGCCGCCGGCCACCACGAGCACCACCGCGAGCGGGTGCACCTTGACGGCGGATCCCATCAGGATCGGCTGCAGGATGTGGCCCTCGATCTGCTGCACCGCAAGCACGACGACGAGCATCCACAGCGCGATCCACGGTCCGTTGTAGACGAGCGCCAGGAAGACCGCCAGGGTGCCCGTGACGACTGCGCCGACGATGGGGATGAAGGATCCGAGGAACACCAGCACGGCGACGGGCACGGCCAGCGGCACGCCCAGCAGGAACGCGCCGAGACCGATGCCGACCGCGTCGATGAAGGCGACCAGCATCTGCGTGCGCGCGTAGTTGATGACGGTGGCCCAGCCGTTGCGCGCGGCAGCGTCGACGGCCGGGCGGGAGGCCTTCGGGAAGAGCTTCACGGTCCAGCCCCAGATCCCGCCGCCGTCGGCGAGCAGGCAGAGCAGGATGAACAGCGTCAGCACGGCTCCGGTCGCCACATGCCCGAACGTGGTGCCGACCGCGATCGCTCCGCTCTTCAGCAGTTCGCCCTGCTCACCGAGGAACTTCACCGACTGGTCGAGCAGATCCTGGATCTGCTTCGCCGTGAGGTGCAGCGGACCGTCGAGGAGGAACTGCTGCAGCTGCCCCCAGGCGGCGACGGTGCGCGTCTGGACGCCGTCCCATTGCTGGGTGATCTGCCAGACCGCCAGCCACAGCAGACCGCCCACGATCGCCAGGGTGCCGACGAGCGCCACGACGATCGCAAGCCACCGCGGCCAGCGCGCCCGCAACATGGTGCTGAACGCGGGCCAGAGCAGAGCGGTGAGCAGGATCGCGACCATCAGCGGGATGACCAGGATCTTGAACAGCATGACCAGCCAGATCACGACACCGAGCGCGGCGGCGATCACCAGCAGCCGCCAGGCGTAGGAGGTCGCGATGCGCAACCCGGGAGGCAGCGATCGCTGCACGTCGTCGCGTACGTCCACATGGCCGGTGACGGTGCGCTGGCGGATGAGATCGCGCAGCCGGGGGGTGCTGTCCTCGCTCATCGGCCCAGTCTACGGGCGCGACGACGGGCGCCTCGTCCGCGCGACGCCGGGCGCCTCGTCCGTGCGACGGCGGCCGCCTCGTCCGTGCGGCGGTGTCCGGGCACGTCCGATGTCGATGGCTGTCGGTACGCTGACCGACGTGACCGACACCCCCGCCATCGCCCGCCGGACAGCCGCACGCCCCGCGACCGCCACGCTGAGCGCCGGCGAGGCCCGGCGGATCGCGCTGGCCGCGCAGGGCTTCTCCCGGCGGCGCCCCGCGGAGCCGGGCGTGCGCCACCTGCACACGGCGATGGCGCGCATGGGCGTACTTCAGATCGATTCGGTGAACGTGTTCGCGCGCTCGCACTACCTGCCGCTGTTCTCGCGCCTGGGCGCATACGACCCCGCCCTGCTGGAGCGCGCGTTCCTGTCCCGCCCGACCGCCGCGCGATCCGGCCGGTACACCGAGTACCTGGCTCATGAGGCGACCTTCCTGCCCGTCCAGGACTGGCCCCTGTGGGGCTTCCGCCGCGACGCGTTCCGCGCCAAGCGGGGCGAGTTCTGGGGGCGGACCTCCTCGGCGCGCACGCTGGACTGGGTCCGGTCCGAGCTGCGCGAGCGGGGAGCTTCCCGCCCCGCCGAGATCCGCGGCGACGCCCCCGGCGGCAAGGCGGGCTGGTGGGAGTGGGACGAGGTCAAGCACGCTCTGGAGTACCTGTGGCGCATCGGAGAGGTGGCGATCGCCGGACGCGACGGCTTCGAGCGCCGGTACGCGCTCGCGGAGGACGTGGTGCCGGCCGACCTGCTCGGGCGCGATCTGGACCGCACCGCCGCGATCGGCGAACTCGTCCGGCGAGCGGCCAGGGCGCACGGAGTCGCGACCGCCGCCGATATCGCCGACTACTACCGGATCAAGGACCGCGCGGGGGTGCTCGGCGCGATCGACGACCTCGTGGAGCAGGGCGAGCTGGAGCCCGTCCGGGTGCGCGGGTGGGAGCGCGGCGGTCGCCCCGTGCCGGCCTGGCGGCACGTCGAGGCCGTCCTGCCGCGGCGCATCGAGACCACCGCGATCCTCACGCCGTTCGATCCGGTCGTGTGGTTCCGTGACCGCGCGCTGCGGGCGTTCTCGCTGGACTACCGGATCGAGATCTACACGCCTGCCGCCAAGCGCCGCTACGGCTACTACTCGCTGCCGGTCCTGGTCGGCGATCGGATCGCCGCCCGGCTGGATCTCAAAGCGGATCGCGCCGCGGGCACGCTGCGCGTGCAGTCCGCATGGTGGGAACCGCAGGCCCGCCCCACGGACGACCTCGAGCCCATCGCCGCTGAGCTGCGCATCGCCGCCGAGTGGCAGGGCCTCGAGCACGTCTCAGTGTCCGGCTGGGGTGACGCCTCCGCAGCCCTCGCCGATGTGCTGGACGGGCATCCGGAGCGGGTCCACCGGCACGACGTAGGACGATCCGATCAGGTGCCGCTCGGGATCTGATCGTCAGCCCGAGAGGGACGTGAGGGTTTCGGCTCGGTCGCCTTCGGCGTCCTCGCTCAACCTTGATACGCGAAGGGCTCAATGCCGCTTCGCGGCATTGAGCCCTTCCGTATCAAAACTGGACGCGCGGGGGCTCCGCGATGGCGGCGCCGTCGGCCACCTCGAAGAACTCGCGCTCGGTGAATCCGAGGTTGCGGGCGAAGAGGTTGTTCGGGAACACCTTGATCTTGGTGTTCAGCTCGCGCACACCACCGTTGTAGAACCGGCGCGAGGCCTGGATCTTGTCCTCGGTGTCGACGAGAGCGGCCTGCAGCTGCAGGAAGTTCTGGCTGGCCTGCAACTGCGGATACGCCTCGGCGACCGCGAACAGGCTCTTCAGCGCCTGCTGCAGGTGCCCCTCAGCGGCCCCTGCCTCACCTGGGCTGGAGGCCGACAACGTCTCGGCGCGGGCGCGCGTGACGTTCTCGAACACCGCCTTCTCGTGCGCGGCGTAGCCCTTCACCGTGTCGATGAGGTTGGGGATCAGATCGGCCCGGCGCTTGAGCTGCACAGTGATGTCGCTCCACGCCTCGTCGACGCGGACCCCCAGCTGCACGAGTGAGTTGTACGTGGCCCACAGATAGATGCCGACGGCGATGATCAGGACGACGATCACTCCGACGACGACGAGTACTGGAACAAGAACATCCACGGACGACGACCCCCCTTGCAGACGCGGTTTCGGCCCATCCTATCCCGGCATGCTCCGTGTTGGCCGGGCTGCCAGGGAACCGTCAGGCACCGAGCACGCGCTCCAGATAGCCGTTGCCGAATCGGCGCTCCGGATCCAGCCGGTCGCGCACCGCGAGGAAGTCGTCGAAGCGCGGATAGCGCTCCCGGAGCTCGTCGGATCCCAGCGTGTGCAGCTTGCCCCAGTGCGGCCTGCCACCGTGCGCGAGGCAGATCCGCTCCACGGCCTCGAAGTACTCGCGCGGGTCGTGGCGCCAGTAGCGATGCACCGCGAGGTACGCGGAATCGCGCTCGTGCGCCGTGGACAGCCAGCGGTCGTCGGCCGCCGCGAAGCGCACCTCGATCGGGAACTCGATGCGCCAGCCGCGCTTCTTGATGAGGGCTTGCACCGCGCGGAACACGGGCACGATCTGATCCTGCGGCAGCGCGTACTCCATCTCGCGGAACCGCACCGTGCGGCTCTGCGTGAGCACGCGATGAGAGAGATCGGTGTACTCGCGGTCACCCGTGAGCTTCACCGCGAGACGGCTGAACGAGGGGGTGATCGCGGGCACGGCGACACCGGCCGCGCACACGGCCCGGTACACGCCGTTCGAGAGCAGTGTCTCGTCGATCCACTTGCCGACCTTCGGCAACGGGCGCCGCACCGTCGACTCCGGAAGCCGCTCGGTGGTCTTCGTGAGCGCCACGTCCGTGTGCGGGAACCAGTAGAACTCGTAGTGGTCCGCCGCGGCCACACGCTCGTGCACGCTCTCCAGCACCTCGTCCAGCGGAGCCGGCTCATCGACCGCGTGCATCACGAACGCGGGCACGCACTGCAGAGTCACCTCGACGAGGATGCCGAGCGCGCCGAGTCCCAGTGCGACGGCCGGAAGCAGCTCGGCGTTGTGCTCCTCGTCCACGCGGAGGAACTCGCCCGCCGCCGTGATCAGGGTCGCGCCCACGACCTGGGCCGCGATGCCGCGGAAGGCTGCGCCCGTGCCGTGCGTGCCCGTGGAGATCGCGCCGGAGATCGACTGCCGGTCGATGTCGCCGAGGTTCTCCATGGCCAGGCCGTACGGCGCCAGCAGCGCGGGGATGCGGTGCAGACGTGTCCCCGCGAGCAGCGTGACGCGGCCCCGTGCCTCATCGGCCGAGACGAGCCCCTGCAGGTCGTCGAGCTCCAGCAGCACATCGGGAGCGACCGCCACCTCTGTGAAGCTGTGACCGGCGCCGACCGCCTTGATGCGCAGTCCCTGGGCGGCCGCAGCCAGAACGGCGCGCTGCACACCCTCCGGGGAGCGCGGGCGCTCGACGCGGATCGGTCGGATCGAGGCCGAACGGCCCCAGTTCTGCCAGGTTCCGCCCATGCGTGTCACAGGAACGCCTTTCCCTCACCGCGATAGGTGGGCAGTTCGTCGACGACGCGATCGCCGTCGACGAGGTGATAACTCAGGATCCGTTCGGCGGGCTCGCCGCTCTTCGCGTGCCGCAGCCAGACGCGATCCCCCACTCGGAGCGTGCGGGCGGCCTCACCGCGCAGCGGCGTCTGCACCTCACCCGCGGCCTCCCGCGGCGCCGTCTGCAAGCCTTGCGGCCACACCGGCAGTGGCTGACGCGAGGCGACCGGCGGTCCGGAAGCGATCCACCCGCCGCCGAGGATCGTCGCGATGTCAGACGCAGGACGGCGCACCACGTCGAATGCGAAGGCACTGGCGGGCGCCGGCGCGAAGGAACGGTAGCCGTCGAACAGGTGCCCCGCGAGCAGCCCGCTTCCGGCCGTGATCTCGGTCAGCGCCGGATCCGATCCGGTGTACTCCAGGGATCCGGTGCCTCCTCCGGTGACGAACTCGAGGGGCACCAGCGCGCGCACCGCCTCAACGATGCGCGCACGCCGCTCGCGCAGCTCCTGCCGGGACTGCGCCTGCACGGTGCGGATCAGCGTGTCGCCGCTGCCGGTGTCATCGCCCTGGCCGGCGATCTGCGCCTCGTACATCTGCAGTCCGACGAGGCGGAAGCCGTCGCGCTCGGCGACCCTGCGGGCGAAGCGCGCGACCTCTTCCGGCGTGTGCAGGGGCGAGCGGAAGACGCCGATGTGGCCGAGAGCCGGGGCGCGCCAGGAGGCGTCGGCGTCGATCGCGATGCGCACCCGAGGCCTGCGCGAGGGTGCGGCGACCGCGTCGATGAGGTCGAGCTGCGATTCGTCGTCGACCATCAGCGTGATCCGGGCGACCGCGCGCTCGTCGGCGAGCAGGCGCTCGAGCCCTGGACGATCGGCGGTCGGGTAGGCCAGCACGATGTCGTCGTGGTCCTCGGCGAGCCAGCGCGCCTCGGCCAGCGTGAAGGCGAGGAGGCCCCGGTACCCGGGCACCCGCAGCGCGGCGTCGATGACCTCGCGCACGCGCACCGACTTCGTGGCGATCCGGATCGGCAGCCCGCCCGCGCGCACCACCATGTCCATCGTGTTGTAGCGCAGCGCGTCCAGGTCGATCACGGCGACCGGCGCGGGCAGGTGCGCCGTGGCCTCGGTCAGGCGCGGCCACCAGCGGGCCGGATCCTCCCAGGCGTGCCCAGCGGGGCGGGCGGACGCGGACGCGTGGCCCCGATCGGCGATGAGCTCGAGCACTCCCCCACCCTATTGGCTCCGAGTCAACATCGCTCGCGGGGCCGCGCTCGCTAGGCTCGACGTGCGGCCCCCGTAGCCCAACGGCAGAGGCAGGCGACTTAAAATCGCTTCAGTCTGGGTTCGAATCCCAGCGGGGGCACCTCGACATCGGCCGCACCGCGCGCGGGACGCCGGAAACGGCGCGATCACGCTCCGCGGGCTCGCGCACGCCGCGGTCAGCTCTCCGGGCGGTCGTCGAGCCAGACCGCATCCCAGTCCAGGATCCGGGCTTCGGCGAGCCCCTCCGTCACGAACGGATCGGCGGCGATGAAGCGCTCGGCGGCGTCGCGCGTCGCGAAGATCCCCATGGATCCGGCCGCCGCGTCCGCGGTGGCGAAGGGGCCGAGCGCGATGAGCTCGCCGCCGGCGGCGTGGAAGGCCCGGTAATAGGCCTGATGACGGGGGAAGACCTCGCCCACCCTCGCCCGGTCCACGCCGTCGCGCAGACGGTACAGCACGACATGGTTCACAGACGGATCGTAGCGCCGGCTCCCGCTACGGCCGGGGACGATCCGAGGTGTCGTAGGCGTGGCGCGCGGAGGCGATGCTCGCCAGATGGTCACCCGACCAGTTCACCAATGCGGAGAACACCGGTGCCAGACTGCGCCCGAGCTCCGTGATCTCGTACTCCACCCGCGGCGGGATCTCCGCATACGTGGTGCGCGAGACGAGCCCGTCGCGCTCGAGCTGGCGGAGCCGCTGCGTCAGGACCTTCGCCGTGATGCCGTCCACGAGATCTCGCAGATCGTTGAACCGCTGACGGCCGTGGGCCTCCAGCTGCCAGAGGATGGGCGTGGTCCAGCGGCTGAACACGATGTCGACAACCGGCGAGATCGGGCATCCGCCGATCCCGAGACCGGGGAGCGTCCTCTCCCTGGCAGGAGGCGTCGGGGCGGTCGTGGACGCAGTCATCGGGGCTCCTCGAAATCGTTCCCAGTTTCTCCTAGGTACCCAGTGTACTGCGGAAACTAATGTGGAGGCAATGCACGAACGGACCCCCACAGGAGACACTCCCATGACCGCTTCCTCCACTGTTCCGCCCGTGGCACGCCCCGGCATCGCGCCGGGCATCGCACGCCCCGGGCTCGTCCTCGCCTTCCTCTCGATCGCGCAGTTCATGGTGTTCCTCGATGTGAGCATCGTGAACGTCGCGCTGCCCTCCATCGAGCACGACCTCCGGATCTCCGAGGCGAACCTCCCCTACGTCGTCACGCTGTACGGCGCGATCCTCGGCGGCTTCCTCCTGCTCGGCTCCCGGCTGGCCGACGGGCTGGGACGACGCCGGATGCTGCAGATCGGGCTCACAATGTTCGGACTCGCCTCGCTCGCGGCGGGCATCGCGCAGGACCAGAGCATCCTGTTCACCGCCCGCGCCGCGCAGGGCCTGGGCTCCGCACTCATCGCCCCGGCCACCCTCTCGACGTTGACCACCACGTTCACCGGCGGCTCGGCGCGCGCGAAGGCGCTCGGCGTCTGGGGAGCGCTGACGGGGATCGCCTCGGTCGCCGGCGTCACGCTCGGCGGAGTCCTGTCCGACGGCCCGGGCTGGCGCTGGATCTTCTTCATCAACGTGCCCGTGGCGCTGGCCGCAGTGCTGCTCGCGCCGCGCGTGGTGCCGGAGAGCCACGGTTCGCGCCGCCGCTTCGACGCGTTCGGGGCGGGGCTCCTCACGAGCGCGCTGCTCAGCCTGCTGTTCGGACTCGACGAGACGATCGAGCAGGGCTGGACGAGCCCGGTCGTGATCGGTTTCCTCGCCCTGGGCGTGCTGCTGCTCGCCCTCTTCATCGCCGTCGAGCGGCGCGCGGCCGCGCCTCTCGTGCCGCTCGACGTCTTCCGGCCGCGGCTGACCCGCTACGCGAACCTCGCCACCCTGTTCCTGCTCGGGACTGTGGTGACCGTGTTCTTCTTCGCCAGCCTGTTCCTGCAGCAGGTCCTCGGCTACACACCCCTGCAGACGGGGCTCGCCTACGTGCCGCTCGCCCTGCTCGTCGCCATCGGCGCGGGCGTCGCGTCGAACCTGGTGTCGCGCATTCCCGGCAGGATCGTGCTCGTGAGCGGCCTCACGCTGCTCACGACCGCGCTCGTGTTGCTCATGCTCGCGCCGGCGTCGATCGACTTCCTGACCGGCGTACTGCCGATCTTCGCGCTCGCCGGGCTCGGCATGGGTCTCTCGTTCGTGCCGCTGCAGATCGCCGCGCAGGCCGGCGTCCCCGAGGAGCGGGCCGGACTCGCGGCCGGCCTCATCAACACCAGCCAGGAGGTGGGCGGCGCGCTCGGCGTCGCCGTATCGGCGACTTGGGCGTTCCGCCGCGTGGATGCGCTCACCGAGGCCGCGCACGGCGATCCGGCGCTGATCGAGGCGGCACGCACCGCCGTCTTCCACGACGGATTCACCGTGGGCGCGGTGTTCGCCGGGCTCGCGCTGATCACCGCTCTGATCCTGCTGCCGGCGATCCCCCGGCACGAGGGCCCGATCGCCGCATGATCGGAGGGCCGCAGGGCGCGAGCGGCGCGTTCCGCGCGCGCCCCGCCGCCCGCATTCAGGACGGAGCGCGACTTTCTCACCACTGGGGACGAATCTCGAAAGCACAGAACGCCCCCGGTTCCTCTGTGACGAGGATCCGGGGGCGTTCTGAACGAGACGGGGCCTACTTGGCGGCGCCGACCGTCTCCTTGGCCTTCTCGACTGCGGCCGGAGCGGCCTCGGCGGCCGGTCGCGGACGGGCGGCGAACTCGTCGAAAACGGCGCGCGGCGTCTGCACGGCCTCGAGGCCGACGATGTCGCGGCCGAGCCACAGGTTGTTCCACCAGCCCCACAGCACGCGCCACTTGCGCTCCCACGAGGGCATCGCGAGGCCGTGGTAGCCGCGGTGCGCGATCCAGGCCAGGAAGCCCTTCAGGGCGAGGTTGCCCGACTGGAAGACGCCGTTGTAGAGGCCGAGGCCGGCGACCGCGCCGAGGTTCTTGTGGAAGTAGTCCTTCGGCGTCTCGCCGCGCAGCACCGCCACGAGGTTCTTCGCGAGCAGCTTGGCCTGGCGCACGGCGTGCTGCGCGTTCGGCACGCACATGCCGCCCACGCCGCCGCCGGACAGGTCGGGGACGGCCGAGACGTCACCGGCGGCCCAGGCCCCCTCGACGAAGGCGTCGGCGGTGCCCACGCGCAGGTCGGCGCGGGTCTGGATGCGGCCGCGCTCCTCGACCGGCAGGTCACCGCCGCGCACGACGGTGGGGTTGGCCATGACGCCCGCGGTCCACACGATCAGGTCGGACGGGATGACCTCGCCCGTGGAGAGCTCGACGTTGCCGTCGACCGCACCCTTGACCTGCGTGTCCAGGTGCACGTTCGCGCCGCGCTTGGCGAGGTCCTTCAGCACCCACTCGCTCGTCTTCAGCGAGACCTCGGGCATGATCCGGCCCATCGCCTCGATGAGGTGGAAGTGCGTGTCCTCGAACGACAGCTGCGGGTACTTCGCGATCAGCGACGATGCGAAGGAGCGCAGCTCGGCGAACGCCTCGATGCCGGCGAATCCGCCGCCGACGACGATGACCGTGAGCAGGCGGTCGCGCTCGGGTCCGGCGGGGATCGAGGCGGCCTTGTCGAAGTTCGACAGCAGCTTGTCGCGCACGGCGACGGCCTCTTCGATGGTCTTGAGCCCGATCGCGTTGTCGGCGATGCCGGGGATCGGGAACGTGCGCGAGACGGCACCGGCGGTCACGACGATCTGGTCGTACGCGAACTCGTACGGCTCACCCTGCGACGGCGTGATCGTGGCGACCTTGTTCGCGTGATCGATGCCGGTGACCTTGGCGGTCACCACATTCGTGCGCTTCAGGTGGCGGCGGTGGGCCACGACCGCGTGCCGCGCCTCGATCGACCCGGCAGCGACCTCCGGCAGGAAGGGCTGGTAGGTCATGTACGGCAGCGGGTCCACCATCGTGACCTCGGCCTCGCCCTTGCGGAGATGCTTCTCGAGCTTCCACGCGGTGTAGAAGCCGGCGTAACCACCGCCCACGATCAGGATCTTGGGCGCGGCAGCGCTCTTTGCCACGGTGCTCTCAGTCACGGAGGCTTACTCCTCAGTCATCGGGATTTTGGCGTGCAGATGCGCGCGCCGAACGGATGCGCCGGGCAGCAGCGGTGACGCCAAGCGCTATCAGGATACCAGGCACGGTGAGCGCCACGAGCGGGAGGGTACCGTACAGCAGCGAATCGGGGCTGGGGATCAGCGGCGAGGTGGCCTTGGTCGGGGTATCGGCCTCCGGCAGAGGCGGGATCGCGACCGGCGTCGAGGTCGGCGCGGCAGGCGCGGGAGCCTCGGCGCGGCGGTTGAGGCGGATCCAGTCGGCGAGGTCGCCGAGCGGGTTCTGATCGACCGACGGCAGCGACGCGGTCACCGCGGCGGCCGCGTCGATCAGCCCGTAGCCGTACAGCGGATCCGGATGCGCCGTCATCTGCGGCGCCGGACGGGCGGTCTGGATGATCTGGTTGATCACGTTGTTCGCGTCCATGTCCGGATGCGCCGCACGCACGAGCGCCACCACGCCCGCCACGATGGGGGCCGCGCCGCTCGTGCCGTTCCAGGTCTCGATCGATCCGTTCGCATCGACGCCGAGCAGCGACTCGCTGGGGGCCGAGACCGCGATCGAGATGCCCTGCGTGGAGGCGGCCTTGCTGGCGACGCCGTGCTGATCCACTCCCCCGACCGCGAGCACGCCGGGAATCGTCGCGGGGGCGCCGACCATGGCCGTGCCGCTGCCGCGGTTGCCCGCGGCCACCACCACGACGACATCGTGCTGGAAGGCGTAGAGGAACGCATCGTCCCAGCTGCGGTCCCATTCCAGCGTGTTCGTGGTGAACGAGAGGTTGATCACGTCGGCGCCGTGGTCGACGGCCCATTTCATCGCATCCGCCACCTGCTTCGTGAACGGCACCGGCGCCGTGGTTCCGAATCCGAGCGAGATGGAGAGCAGCTTCGCCTCGGGCGCGACGCCGATCATGCCGGTGCCGTCGGCTTTGGGCCTGCCCGCGGCCAAGGAGGCGACCCGGGATCCGTGATCGCTGTCCAGCGGCCCGAGCGGCGTCCGGCCGTCGTCGGATCCGATGCCGGACACATCGGTGCCGTCGGTGACAGCACCCTCGAACGGGGCCGGCCCCTTGGCGATGCCCGTGTCGATGACGGCGATGGTGACACCCGCACCGCGGGTGGTCTTCCACGCGGCGTCGATGTGCGCGCCCTCGAGCCAGTACTCCGCCGTGCGCTCGGGGTCGGTCGGACTGGGCGTCGGGGTCGCCCCGATCGCGAGCGGCGCCACGAGCGCGAGCGCGAGCACCGCCACGGCGGAGCGGATCCGCCGGGCGTTCAGGATGCGTGTGGTCGACGTCATCGGACTCGGTTCACCGCCCCAGGGCGGCTCCCGGCTCCAGGCACTCGCAGCGCTCGGGCGACCATCGCGCCCGCCGCAGGGCCTCGTCGCCGATCGGGTTGACGCCCTCCCCCGCGGCCAGGGCATGGCCGGCCAGGGCGTGCAGGCACTTCACGCGGGTCGGCATGCCGCCGGCGGAGACTCCGGCGATCTCGGGGACGTCGCCGTACTGCGCGCGGTCGGCGAGGTAGGCCTGGTGGGCCTGCAGATAGGCGGCTGCGGCGTCCTCCTCCTCGAGCAGCGCGGCGAGCTCGGGCATCACGTGCTCGGCCTCGAGGGTCGACATCGCGGCGGCCGCGGCCGGGTGCGAGAGGTAGTAGAACGTGGGGAACGGCGAACCATCGGCCAGTCGCGGAAGCGTCGCGACGACGGTGGGGTTGCCGCAGACGCAGCGCGCGGCGATCCCGACGACTCCCCTGGCGTCGCGGCCGAGCTGTGCGGAGACGACCGCGATCTCGGCGTCGGTGGGCGGGGCGAAGGGCGGCGTGGTCACCCCTCCAGGGTACGGGGTCCGCCTGCGGGACGCCTCAGCGCGCGGCCGAGCCCGCGGCGGTCTTGGCAAGGCCCGCCCCGGTCACGCTGCGCAGCAGCTGGCCCGCCCAGTCGGACGACTTCACCTGCGCGGTGTCGCTGACGGCGGCCTGCTCGACGGGCTGCGCGGCGGGATCGATGTCGTTGTCGATGAGGTAGACGACCTCGCCCGGCTTGACGTAGAACAGGCGCTCCCTGGCCTGCGCGGTGATGTACGCCGGGTCGTTCCAGCGCTCGCGCTCCGCGGTGAGATCGTCGATCTGCTTCTGCGTGACCTGCACCGAGTGCTCCAGGGCCGCGATCCGCTGCTTCTGGTCGAGATAGGTGCCGAGCGTGGGCACGAGCACCCACGCGCCGAGGACGACGAGCGACAGCATGATGACCATGAAGCCGCTGAGCCGGATGCCGCCGACCCAGCTCCGCACGTCGACGGCCCGGTCGGGAGCGGGCCGGTCGGCGCGTCCCGCCGCGCGGACTCCCGAGGCAGCGGGGGCGGACGACGAAGGAGGAGTCCGACGTGTCGTCATGACTCCTCCTCCGTATCGATCAGCCACCGGCCCGATGACCAGACAGGCCGTCAGCGGCCCCTGGCCGGTGACAAGACCAGCAATGTGCGGATGTGCCGCTCAGCCCTTGAAGCGCGGGAAGGCGGAACGCCCGGCGAAGACCGCCGCATCGCCCAGCTCCTCCTCGATGCGCAGAAGCTGATTGTACTTGGCGACGCGCTCCGACCGAGCGGGCGCGCCGCTCTTGATCTGGCCCGAGTTCACGGCGACGACGAGGTCGGCGATCGTGGTGTCCTCGGTCTCTCCCGAACGGTGCGAGAGCATCGTGGTGTAGCCGGAGCGGTGCGCCAGGCTGATCGCGTCGAGCGTCTCGGACAGCGTGCCGATCTGGTTCACCTTGACCAGCAGGGAGTTGGCGACACCCAGGTCGATGCCCTTCTGCAGGCGCTCCGGGTTGGTGACGAACAGGTCGTCGCCGACGAGCTGGATCGCCGAGCCGAGCTTCTCGGTGAGGCCCTTCCAGCCGTCCCAGTCGTCCTCGGCCAACGCGTCCTCGATCGTGACGATCGGGAAGTCCTTGACCAGGCCCACGTAGTAGTCGGTGAGCGCGGAGGCGTCCCAGTCCTTGTCGTCGAGGCGGTACACGCCGTCGTTGTAGAACTCGGTGGCGGCGGCGTCGAGCCCCAGCGCGATGTCGGCGCCCGGCGTGAAGCCGGCCTTCTCGATCGCCTTGACCAGGAACTCCAGGCCCTCGCGGTTGCTGGGCAGGTCGGGGGCGAAGCCGCCCTCGTCGCCGAGGCCGGTGGCGAAGCCCGCGGCCTTCAGCTCGCCCTTGAGCACGTGGTAGACCTCAGTGCCCCAGCGCAGCGCCTCGGAGAAGCTGTCGGCGCCGATCGGGGCGAGGAAGAACTCCTGCATGTCGATGCCGTTGTCGGCGTGCGAGCCGCCGTTGATGACGTTGAAGAGGGGAACGGGCAGCAGGTGCGCGTTCGGGCCGCCCAGGTAGCGGAACAGCGGCAGATCTGCCGAGTCGGCCGCGGCCTTGGCGACCGCGAGGCTCACGCCGAGGATCGCGTTCGCACCCACACGGCTCTTGTTGTCGGTGCCGTCGACCTCGATGAGGATCTCGTCGATGATGCGCTGCTCGCTGGCCTCGACGCCCTCGATCGCGGGCCCGAGCTCGTCGATGACCGCCTCGACGGCCTTCAGCACGCCCTTGCCGCCGTAGCGGCTCTTGTCGCCGTCGCGCAGCTCGTACGCCTCGAAGGCACCGGTGGACGCACCGGACGGCACGGCGGCGCGCTGCACGATGCCGTCGTCGAGGAGCACCTCCACCTCGACGGTCGGGTTGCCACGGGAGTCGAGAATCTCGCGTGCGCCTACAGCCTCGATCAGTGCCACAGGGTGCTCCTTGTTCAAGAGGGAAGTGGGGTGGTGGAGCGACGTCGATCCGCCGCCCAGTCTAGTCGGAGCCGCGCGCGGACCACGGATGATGATGCACTCGCGCGGAGTCCCCTCACTCCTATCACGCTGCGGTGCGGGATCGGTATTGTTCCGGTGTGGCGCTCAATCCCCTGCCTCCCCTGCTCACCGCGGCGCCCCGCCGGATCCGCGACGGGAGCGGAGAGGTGCGCGTGTCCGCGGACATCGAGGGAGCGGATCCGCTGTGGTTCTCGGTCGCCGGGGAGCACGAGGCGATCCTCGGAGATCGAGCCGACCACGTCGCCGTCGCCCTTCTGCTTCCGGCGATGCGGTACGGGCGCGACCTCCACGTGGGCGGGACGGTCACCGACAGCCTGCTGCACCGGCTGAACCACGACCTGCAGCCGCTCGTCCGATCGGTGCATCCCGGCTACCGCAGAGTCGCCGTGACGGCGGATGATGTCCTCCCCGCCGGATCCGCCCCGGCCGGAGTCGTGACCGGCTTCTCCGGGGGCGTGGACAGCTTCGCGACGCTCATGGAGTACGCCCTCCGCCCCGGCGTGCCGTCCGGCATGCGGATCACTCACCTTCTGAACAACAACGTGGGGGCCCACGGCGACGGCGGCGGCGCACTGTGGGAGACGCGCTACCGGGCGCTGGCGCCCCTCGCCGCCGATCTCGGTCTTCCGTTCCTCCGCGTCGACAGCAACATCGCGGTGCACTACCCGCACATGGGGTTCATGGAGACGGCCACGTTCCGGAATGCGGCCGCGGTGCATCTGCTGAACGGGGGCGTCGGACGCTCGTACCACGCATCCGAAGGCGCCTACCGGAACGTGCGGATGCCGCCGCTGCACGGCGACATCGGCCTGGCGGGCGCCATGACGTTCCCGCTGCTGTCGACCCCCGCACTGACGCTCGAATCGACCGGTTCCGGCCTGTCCCGCATCGAGAGGACGCTCGCCCTCGCGGGAACGCCCCACGCGCGATACCTCGACGTGTGCATCGATCCCGACCCGGCGCGGACGACGAACTGCTCACGCTGCTGGAAATGCATGCGCACCATGCTGACCCTCGAGGTGGCGGGCCGTCTCGAGGAGTTCGTGCCGCACGTGTTCCGACGCGAACCGTATCTGGCGCAGCGGGCGCGCTACTACGTCGAGCTGCTGGCATCGGAGGAGCCGAACGACGTCGAGCTGGTCGAGTTCGCCGATGCGAAGGGCTGGCGATGGGGATCGGCGACGCGACCGCGCGCGGCATTGCGCCGCGCCGCACGCGCGACACGGACGGCGGCGAGCTCGCTGCGACGACGAGTCCGACCCGACGTGGCCTAGGCGCATCCGATCGCCGCCGTCTCGGGCCCCGTCCCCGGAACGAGGAAGGGCCGCGCGGTGCAACCGCGCGGCCCTCCTCAGCTCCCTGCCTGGTGCAGGAACTTACTTGTTGTACGACTTCACGACGTCGAGCAGGTTCGGGACGTTGGCGTACGCCTCGGCGGCGTTGTCCTTGGTCACGATGACCGGCGCGAGCAGGAACGACGGGACGACCTTGACGCCGTTGTTGTACGACTTCGTGTCGTTGACGTCGACCTTCTCGCCCTTCTGCAGCTCCTGCGACATCTTGATCGCCTGGGCGACGAGCAGCGACGTGTCCTTGTTGATCGTGGAGTACTGCAAGCCCTCCATGATCGACTTCACGGACTCGACCTCGGAGTCCTGACCGGTGACCACCGGGACGGGCTTGCCGGCCTGCTGCACCGAGGTGATGATGGCGCGGGCGAGGGTGTCGTTCGGGCTCAGCACGCCGTCGATCGTGGCGGAGCTGTAGTTGGCGGTGAGCAGCGCGTCCATGCGGCGCTGCGCGTTCTCCGCCTTCCAGCCGTCGGTCGCGGTCTGGGTGATCTCGGTCTGACCCGAGACGACCTTGAGCGTGCCGTCCTTGATCTTCGGCTCGAGCACATCCATCGCGCCCTTGAAGAAGACCGCCGAGTTCGCGTCGTCGGCGGATCCGGAGAACAGCTCGATGTTGTACGGCGCCGGGTGACCCGCGCGCTTGGCGAGACCGTCGAGCAGGGCCTGACCCTGCAGCTGGCCGACCTTGAAGTTGTCGAACGCGACGTAGTAGTCCACCGCGTCGGTGTTCTCGATCAGGCGGTCGTAGGCGATCACGGTCGCGCCGGCATCGTGCGCCGCCTTGACCTGGGTGGACAACTGCTTGCCGTCCTTCGCCCCGATGATGATGACCTTCGCACCGCCGGTGACCATGGCCTGGATCTGGTTCTGCTGCTCGGCGACCGTGTTGCTGGCCGGCGCGTACTGCACGTCGGGCTTGAAGCCCGCCTTGGTCAGACCGTCGGTGAACAGCTTGCCCGCGAGCACCCAGTTCTCACTGGTCTTGTCCGGCAGGGCGACACCGATCTTGGCGTCGGCGGCGAAGCCCTTCGCTGCCGCACCGCTCGAAGCGGGGGTTCCGCCGCGCTCGGACGAGCAGCCGGTGAGGGCGAAGGCACCCGCGACGACGACCGCTGTCGCCGAAAGGAGGATCTTCTTCATTGGGATCTCTTTCTCTCTTGGTGTGTGCATCTCAGGTGAATGCAGGATCGTGCCGCGAACGGCCCGGACCTCTTTTACTTGCCGCTCGCGCTGCCGGGAGCGGTGGTGCTGAACGGTTCCTCCGCGCGGGAGAACCGTCGGGTGATGAAACCGGTCAGGGACGGGCGGCCCTGCTGCTTGTTCCAGACGTCGACGGCGACCGCGAGCAGCAGCACGAGGCCCTTCACCATCGAGACGACGTCCGCGCCGAAGCCCAGCAGCGCCATGCCGTTGTTGAGGAACGCCATGACCAGACCACCGATGATGGATCCGATCACGGTGCCGATGCCGCCGGAGACGGCCGCGCCGCCGATGAACACCGCGGCGATCGCGTCGAGCTCCCAGCCGTTGCCGTCCTGCGGGCCGGAGGCCGTCGCACGGGCCACGTAGATCATGGCGGCGACGGAGGCGAGCACGGACATGTTCATCATCACGAAGAAGTCGGTCCAGCGGTCCTTCACACCGCTCAGGCGCGCGGCCTGACGGTTGCCGCCGACCGCGTAGAGGTGGCGGCCGAACACGGTGTTGCGGGTGACGAACGTGTAGACGATGACCAGCAGCAGCAGGATCACGCCGGAGATCGGGAAGCTCGTGCCAGGACGGCCGGTGGCGAACAGCCAGCCAGCGACGAGGATCAGCGCGGACAGGATGACGACCTTGACGACGCTCACCCAGACCGGTGCGACCTCGGTGCCGGCCTTGCGCTGCGAGCGGCGCAGGAAGACCTCGAAGACGACGACCCAGACCACCGCGAGCACTGCGAGCACCATCGTGAGCACGTTGAAGGCGAGGGGCACGGCGAGCTCGGGCAGATAGCCGGCGCCGATCCACTGGAAGTCCGCGGGCACGGCGACCGAGGTCGACTGGCCGAACCACTGGTTGGCACCGCGGAAGAACAGCATGCCCGCCAGGGTCACGATGAACGCGGGCACGCGCACGAAAGCGACCCAGAAACCCTGCCAGGCGCCGACCAGGGCGCCGAGCGCCAGGCCGAGGAGGATCGCCGCCCACCACGGGAAGTGCCAGTTCGCCATCGACTGCGCCACGATGATGCCGACGAACGCGGCGACCGAGCCGACCGACAGGTCGATGTGGCCCATGATGATGACCATCACCATGCCGATCGCGAGGATCAGGATGTAGGAGTACTGGCTGACGACGTTGATCAGGTTGCCGGGCGAGAGCGTCAGCCCGCCGGTCCAGATCTGGAAGATGATGATGATCACGACCAGGGATCCGAGGATCCCGAACTGACGGCTGGTGGACTGACCGCCGCCCATCATCTTGCCGAGGTCGCGGAAGCGGAAGCCCTCCTCGGGCGCCGGCGTCGTCGTCGGCGGGGTCTGAGTGGTCATGGTGCTCATGCGGATGCTTTCTGCGTCAGGGAGGTCATGCTGCGCATGAGCGCCTCCGGGGTGGCTTCGGATGCGGGGAGGCAGTCGGTGACGCGTCCCTCGAACACGGTGTAGATGCGGTCGGACATGCCGAGCAGCTCGGGCAGCTCGCTGGAGATCACGATGACGCCCTTGCCCTGTGCGGCGAGCTCGTTGATGATGCCGTAGATCTCGTACTTCGCGCCGACGTCGATACCTCGGGTGGGCTCGTCCAGGATCAGCAGATCCGGATCCGTGAACATCCACTTCGCCAGCACGACCTTCTGCTGGTTGCCGCCGGAGAGCGTCCCGACCCCCTGGTCGACGGTCGGCGTCTTGATGCGAAGCGACTTGCGGTAGCGCTCCGCGATCTGCGCCTCCTCGACGTCGTTCACGACGCCGTTGCGGGAGATCTTGGAGAGCTTGGCCGATACGATCGAGCGCTTGATGGTGTCCAGCAGGTTGAGGCCCAGGACCTTGCGGTCCTCACTGACGTAGGCGAGGCCGTGCCGGATCGCGCTTCGCACGTCCGGCAACGTGATCTCCTGGCCGTCCTTGATGATCGTGCCGGAGAGGAACTGGCCGTACGAGCGCCCGAAGATGCTCATCGCGAACTCGGTGCGGCCTGCGCCCATGAGGCCCGCGATGCCGACGACCTCGCCGCGGCGCACCTCGATGCTGGAGCCCTTCACGACCATGCGCTCGGACACGCTGGGGTGGCGCACCCACCAGTCCTTGACCTCGAAGAAGACGTCGCCGATCTCCGGGGTCCGATCCGGATAGCGGCTCTCGAGTGAACGGCCGACCATGCCGCGGATGATGCGGTCCTCGTTGATCTCCCCGCGGCCGACGTCGAGCGTCTCGACCGTGCGTCCGTCGCGGATGATCGTGATCTCATCGGCGATCTGCTCGATCTCGTTGAGCTTGTGGCTGATGATGATCGACGTGATCCCCTTCGCCTTCAGGCCGAGGATCAGGTCGAGCAGGTGCTGCGAGTCGTTCTCGTTGAGCGCCGCGGTGGGCTCGTCGAGGATGAGCAGCTTGACGTCCTTGTTCAGCGCCTTGGCGATCTCGATGAGCTGCTGCTTGCCGACGCCGAGGTGCTTGATCGCGACGTCGGGGTCCTCCCGGAGGCCGACGCGGGCCAGCAGCTCGACCGTGCGCTGCTTCTGCGCCGTCCAGTCGATGCGGGCGCCGCGGCGGATCTCGTTGCCGAGGAAGATGTTCTCGGTGATGGACAGCTCGGGGATGAGCGCGAGCTCCTGGTGGATGATCACGATTCCGGCATGTTCGCTGGCTGCGATGTCCTTGAAGCGCTGCTCCTGTCCGTAGAGCAGGATCTCGCCGTCGTAGCTGCCGTACGGGTACACGCCCGACAGCACCTTCATCAGGGTCGACTTCCCCGCGCCGTTCTCACCGCAGATGGCGTGCACCTCGCCGGTGCGAACAGTGATCGACACATCGGAGAGGGCCTTCACACCCGGGAACTCCTTCGTGATGCTGCGCATCTCGAGGATCGGTCCGGCCACAGTGGGCAGCGTCGTCGTCTCGCTCACGGATCTCCTTCGATACCAGGTCCGGTGATGTTACGGTCAATGTTACCGTTCACATCGGGATACATCGTGCACCGCCCGGGCGGACAGTGTCAAGTCACACCGCCCATTTCGTGTCCCTACCGTGACGCGGCGGATTCGCGTCCGCACAGCACCGGGACGACCGGTCCGAACGTCGGCACCGTCTCCCCGCGCAACTGCGCCAGCAGGATCTGCACCCCGCGTCGGCCGAGCTCGGCGAAGTCCTGATGCACCGTGGTCAGCGGCGGCGCGACATGTGCGGCCACCGGAATGTCGTCGAAACCGACGACGCTCACATCGATCGGCACCCGCAGCCCCGCGTCTCGGAAGCCGTGCATGAGCCCGATCGCCATGAGGTCGTTCGCGGCGAACACCGCCGAGAAGTCGCGTCGCCGGGCGAGCTCCTGGCCCGCGAAGTATCCGAAGTCGGCCGTCCAGTCGCCGCGGATGGGCGGGATCGTCGGCAGGTCGGCATCGCGCATCGCGTCGAGGTAGCCGCGCATGCGCGACTCCGCCTCGATCCAGTCCTGAGGCCCCGCCAGATGCAGGATGTCGCTGTGCCCGAGCCGGATCAGGTACTCCGTGATCATCCGGGCTCCGGCGAGCTGATCCGCGGAGTGGCTGAACCCGTCGGAGCCGGACGCGGTCTGCAGGCTGACGAACGGCACCGACACCGCCATCCCCCGCAGCACGTTGAACACGCGCACCTGCGGCGCGAGCACGACGATCCCGTCGACGGACTCCCGCACCAGCTGGCGCACCGCCGCGCCGATGACCTCGGGCGTCGTGTCGGGCAGATTGAGCGTGCTCACCGAATAGCCCTCGGCCCGCGCGGCATCCTCGATCGCCGCGATGGAGGACGTCGGGCCGAACTCCCCCGTCGTCGCGGACAGGATGCCCAGCAGGTTCGACCGGCTCGTGGCGAGCGCTCGCGCCGCGATGTTCGGCCGGTAATCCAGCACGCGGATCGCGTCGAGAACCCGGTCCTTGGTCTCCGGCCGGATGCTGGGGTGATCGTTCAGCACGCGGGAGACGGTCTGATGCGAGACGCCGGCCAGCCGCGCGACGTCGCGGATGCTGGGCATCCGGGCACGCTCGGAGGAGGTCGACATGCATAGCCTCCTCGATGTGCACGGTCACATGGATGAGTCCATTATGGGGTCGCAGCCCTCGGCGCGCACGCTGCCCGGCTCAGTCGTCAGCGGAGACCACGTGCGCCCCGCGCACCGGCCCGTGCGCGCGCAGGGCCGTGCGCCCCGATCCGCGCAGTCGCTCGGCCGTGGCGTCCGCGCCCTCGGCGGTCTCGCAGAGGAAGGCGATGGTGGGGCCGGAACCCGACACGATCCCTCCGACGACCGGCGCGCCGCCCCCGCCGACCACCTCGTCGATGAGCTCCTCCAGCGACGGCCGCAGCCGGAAGGATCCGGCCTCCAGCTGATTGCGCAGACTCTGCCCGAGCTCGAGCGCCTCGCCGGACAGCAGGGACTCGAAGAATGACGGCGGCACCTGCACGGGGTCCAGCCGGCGCCGCTGAGCGTGGCCCTCCGGGTCGCTCTGCAGGTCTTCGGCCATGACCATGTCGAAGGCGCGGTACACCGCCGGCGTGGACAGCCCCTCGTCGTCGAGGAGCAGCACCCACTCGTACCGGCCCCGCGACAGCGCCGGCGTCAGCACGTCGCCGCGCCCCGAGCCGACGGCGGTGCCGCCCATGAGCGAGAAGGGCACGTCAGCGCCCACGCGGGCCGCCAGCTCGTGCAGGCGACCGTGGTCGAGCCCCGTGCGCCACAGTTCGTTGCAGGCCACGAGAGCGCCGGCGGCGTCGGCGGACCCTCCCCCCATGCCGCCCGCGACGGGCACGGTCTTGTGCACGTCCAGATGCACACCGCCGTCGTAGCCGGTGGCCGCGGCGAGCACCTTGGCCGCGCGCATGGCGAGGTTGCGGTCGTCGAGCGGGACCGTGGACGGATCCGCGACGCCCGACACGCTGATCGTGAAGTCGTCGGCGTGCGTCGCGATCACATCCTCGTAGAGCGACACCGCCTGGAACACCGTGGAGAGCTCGTGGTAGCCGTCCTCGTCGAGATCTCCGACTCCGAGGAAGAGGTTGACCTTCCCCGGTGCGCGCACGTGCACGCGCTGCAGCGGCTGCTCGTCCGACTGCTCCTCTGCGATGCTCATCGGCTCACAGTTCCGATGAGACCGACCACAGGTTCACGTCGAGGCCCGCGCCGGCGATGTTGTCGATGCGGGCGATCTCCGCCGCGGTCAGCTCGGGCGCGTCCAGGGCGGCGAGGTTCTCGTCGAGCTGCGCCGGACGCGAGGCGCCGATGAGCGCCGAGGCCACGACGCCGTCGCGGAGCACCCACTGCAGCGCGAGCTGGGCGAGGCTCTGCCCGCGTTCTCTCGCGAGGTCGTTCAGGGCGCGCAGGACGGCGAGCCCCTCATCGCTGAGGGGCTTGTCCGGCAGCGAGCCGCGCTTCTGGGCGCGTGCGGCGGTGCCGTCGCCCAGGTACTTGTCGGTGAGCAGCCCCTGTGCGAGCGGCGTGAACGCGATCGCACCCATCCCTTCCTCGCGGAGCGTCTCGGTGAGGCCGTCCTCGATCCAGCGGTTCAGGATGGAGTACGAGGGCTGGTGGATCACGAGCGGCGTGCCGAGCTCCCGGGCGATGTCCATCGCGGCCTCGGTGCGCTCCGCGCTGTACGAGGAGATCCCGACGTAGAGGGCCTTGCCCTGGCGGACCAGGGTGTCCAGGGCGCCGATGGTCTCCTCGACCGGGGTGACCGGATCCACGCGGTGGGAGTAGAAGATGTCGACGTAGTCCAGTCCCATCCGCGTCAACGACTGCTCGGCGCTCGCCAGGATGTACTTGCGACTGCCGAGGTCGCCGTAGGGTCCCGGCCACATGTCCCAGCCGGCCTTCGACGAGATGATCAGTTCGTCGCGATAGGGCCGGAAGTCCTCCGCGAAGATGCGGCCGAAGTTCTTCTCCGCGGATCCGTAGGGCGGACCGTAGTTGTTCGCCAGGTCGAAGTGCGTGATGCCCCGATCAAAGGCGTGCCGCAACAGGGCGCGCTGGTCGTCCAGCGGGATGTTGTCGCCGAAGTTCCACCACAGCCCGAGCGAGATCGCCGGCAAGTAGAGACCCGAGGTTCCGACCTGCCGGAAATGGGCTCCCTCATAGCGGTCCGCCGCGGCCGTGTAAGGGCGGTGGATGTCGAGGACGTCTGGGCGGAAGCGCGGCTCGGTCACCGTCCCAGGTTAGCGTCGCCGGTCCTTCTCGGCGCTGGTCCGACGCGAGGGGCGCAGGAGACGACGCCTCCCCGCGGCCGCACCGCTCGCCGTGGCATCCCAGGATCGCTATGATAATCCGCCAACCGCGGACCGAGCCCGATCCGCGTCCGATCACGCTCGCCCGAGTGCGGATCCAAACCCGGCCAGTGCATTCGCCCGAGCGTGCGGCGACAGGATCGTCATGCACCGGCACCGGCGTTTACCGCTCGTCCTCATCGCGGCAGGCGTGCTCTGCGCGAGCATCCCCGCGGCCGCATTGACGACGTCCGACCCGCGCTGGTGGCTGTCCTGCTTCAGCCGACTCGGCGCGATGGACGACGCCTCCAGCCTGCTCTTCAACGGCGGCATGGTGCTGACCGGCATCGTGATCGCGCTCTCCGCGCTGCCCGTGATGCGCGGCCTCCGTGCCGCTTCCGCCGCGGGATTCCGGGCGCACAGTGCTGCTCCCACCCTCGTGCCGCTGCTCATCGCGACCCTCGGTCTCAGCCTCATCCTGATCGGGGTGCTGCCGCTCTCGTTCAACATCTTCGCGCACGAGCGCGCGGCGAACGGAGCACTCGCCTCCTCCGCGGGCCTGCTGCTCCTGCATCGCCGCTACCTGCGGGGTCTGTCGCGGAGTCTGGACCGCATCGCCACCGGAGCGGTCGTCGTGCTGTCCCTCGGCATGGCCGGTCTGGTCGCGGGCCTGCTCACTCTGACGGTGTTCGAAGCGCTCGCCTTCGGCTCGGTCATCACCTGGCTGCATGCCCTCGAGACACGCGCGAAGCGATTCCCGAGCGTGCCCGCCGCGCCATTCACGGCAAATTCTCAGCATTTGTTCTTGTCCCCCATTTGGGGGACAAGGCCATCCGGTGTTACTGTCTAGTCCTCAGCTGAGGATGTCGACCGGGACTGGGGACTCGGCCGACATGAAGGTACCTCCAGTCGAAGTGAATGTGCCCTCTCGGGAACCCGATCCCGGGAGGGCACAACTTTGCCCTGGGGCGACCTCGACAAGGTCAGGCGACCGGCGCCGCCAGCGCGATGCGGTGGTAGTCGTCGACGGTGAGGTCTTCGCCACGCGCGGTCGGTGCGACGCCCGCCGCCTCGAGCACGGCCGATGCCTCGGCCGAGCTGCCGAAGATGCCGGACAGCGCCTGACGCAGCATCTTGCGACGCTGGTTGAATGCGGCGTCGACGATCGCGAATGTGCGACGGCGCTCCTCTTCGGATCCGCGCGGTTGCGGATCCCGGTGGAACCCGACGAGCAGGCTGTCCACGTTCGGCACCGGCCAGAACACCTGCCGGGAGACCGTGCCGCTGAGCTTCCACGGACCGTACCAGGCGGCCTTGACGCTGGGCGTGCCGTAGATCTTCGAGCCGGGCTTCGCGGCCAGCCGCTCGGCGACCTCGGCCTGCACCATCACGACGCCGCGCTGGAGGTACGGGAACGTCTCGAGGAAGTGCAGCAGTACGGGCACCGACACGTTGTAGGGCAGGTTCGCGACGAGCACCGTCGGCTCCCCCGGCAGTGCCGTCACGCGCATCGCGTCGGCATCGACCACGGTCAGCGCCCCCTCGGGCACGCCACGTTCGAGGGCGGTCTGCGGCAGGCGCGCGGCGAGACGGTGGTCGATCTCGACGGCCGTAACCGTCGCCCCCGTCTCGAGGATCGCAAGGGTGAGGGATCCGAGGCCGGGCCCGATCTCCACCACGCGCTCGGACGGCTGCACATCGGCGGCCTGGACGATCTTGCGCACCGTGTTCGCGTCGACGACGAAGTTCTGGCCGAGCTTCTTGGTGGGCGTCACATCGAGTTCGGCCGCGAGCCGGCGGATGTCGGCGGCGCCGAGCAGGGAGACGGTCATCTGACCATTGTCCCCTACCGTCGGTAGTCTTCTCGGATGCCCTCGATCGCTGAACTCGTCGCACCTCGGCGCATGGGCAGGGATTTCCGCTGGCTGCTCGCCTCCAGCTGGACCAGCAACGTCGGCGACGGCGTGGCCCTGGCCGCCGCTCCGCTGCTGATCGCGTCGATGACCTCGTCGCCGATCCTGGTAGCGTCCGGCGCGATCCTGCAGTTCCTGCCCTGGCTGGTGTTCGGGCTGCACGCCGGGGCGATCGCCGACCGTTTCGACCGCCGCCGGCTCGTCATGGTCGCGAACGCCGCGCGTGCCGTGATGCTGCTCGTGCTGTGCGCGTTCCTGATCACCGGCGTCGCGAACATCTGGATCGTGCTGGCCTCTGCGTTCCTCTACGGCACCGCCGAGGTGTTCGTCGACACCGCAGGATCCACGCTGCTGCCGATGCTCTTGAAGCCCGCCGATCTCGGACTCGGCAACGCCCGCCTGCAGGCCGGGTATCTCGTCGCGAACCAGTTCGCCGGCCCCCCGCTCGGCGCGTTCCTGTTCGCGGCCGGGCACGCGTGGCCCTTCCTTCTCGAGGCGGTGTGCGTGAGCCTGGCGATCGTGCTGATCTCCCGCATCGCGCGCACGCCGATACCGCCGCGGGACGCGACCGGCACGACCGGATCCTCCGCCGCCGGCACGAAAGTGCACACCGACATCGCGGAGGGCCTGCGCTGGCTGTGGCGCAATCCTCCGGTGCGGATGCTCGTGCTGATCATCCTGCTGTTCAACGTGACCTGGGCAGCGCCGTGGGGAGTGCTGGTGCTGTACGCGACCGAGCACCTGCACATGGGCGCCGTCGGCTACGGCATGCTGACCACGGCCTCCGCCACCGGCGGTCTGCTCGCCACTCTGAGCTTCGGCTGGCTCGAGCGCCACGTGTCCTTCGCCACGATGATGCGGGTCTGCCTGTCGCTCGAGGTGGTGATGCACCTCACGTTCGCACTGACGACGCAGGGCTGGATCGCGCTGCTGATCATGTTCGTGTTCGGGTTCTACGCGTTCGTCTGGGGCACGATCTCGACGACTGTGCGGCAGCGGCTCGTGCCGCACGAACTGCAGGGCCGGGTGTCCTCGGTGAACTCGGTGGGCGTGTTCGGCGGCATGGTGATCGGGCAGGCGCTGGGCGGCGTGATCGCGCAGACCTGGGGCCTCACGGCGCCGTGGTGGTTCGCCTTCGCGGGTGCGGCGCTCACCCTGCTGTTCGTCTGGCGCCCGATCTCGCAGATCGTCTCCGCGCGCCCCGTCCTGGACGAGGTTCAGGCGAACGAGCCGTAGACCTCGACGGTGTTCGCGGCGATCTGCGCGCCGAGTTCGTCGGCGTCCGCACCGAGCTCGGCAGCCATGAAGCGCAGGGTGAGCGGGATCAGGTACGGCGCGTTCGGGCGCCCTCGCAACGGCACCGGCGTCAGGAACGGCGCATCGGTCTCGACCAGGATCCGGTCCCGTGGCGTGACCGCGAGCGCGTCGCGCAGGTTCTGCGCGTTCTTGAACGTCACGTTGCCCGCGAACGACAGGTAGTAACCGGCGTCGGCGCAGATCCGCGCCATCGCCTCGTCGCCCGAGAAGCAGTGGAACACCGTGCGGTCCGGTGCGCCGACGCGGCGCAGCGTCTCCAGAACGTCGTCGTGCGCGTCGCGGTCATGGATCTGCATCGCGATCCCGTGCTGCTTCGCGAGCGCGATGTGCGCTTCGAACGAGGCGTGCTGGGCGGCGCGCCCCGGCTCCTCGGTGCGGAAGTAGTCGAGCCCGGTCTCGCCGATCGCCCGGGTGCGCGGGCGTGCAGCGAGCTCATCGATCACGGCGATCGCCTCGTCGAGGCGTCCGGCCTCGGCATAGGCCGGGGCGTCGTTGGGGTGGATCGCGACGGCGGCGAGCACGCGCGGATCCGACTCCGCGGCCTCCACGGCCCAGCGCGACGACTCGATGTCGCCCGAGGCCTGCACGACGCCGACGACGCCCACGGCCTGCGCCCGGTCCAACTGCTCGACGAGCGTCAGCGAGTACTCCCCATCGGTGATCTCGAGGTGGCAGTGGTTGTCGTAGACGGGCATTGCGAGCGGCTCGGGCGCGGCCGGATAGCGCAGGTCCTTGCGCCCCTCGGTCGCGCGCTCGCGCACGTAGGTGTCCGGTTCGCCCATTGCGGCCTCCGCCCTTCGGCGCCGGGTCAGAGCCCGGCGGTGATCTTGTCGATCAGCTTCTTCGCGCTCTTCGCGTTCTTCACGCCGTCCAGCGCCGCCGCCGGACGGTTGTGATGCGTGTTGAGCACAAGGCCGATGTGGCTGCCCTGCGCGAGCGGGGTGACCGCGATCCGGCCCTCGAGCTCCCACGACAGCAGCGTCTTGCGCGTCGTGAAGTCGACGGTCAGCCCGTCCGGCGAGGCCGCGGTGACAGTCGCCTTCTCGGCGCCGAGGACCTCGGCGATCCGCTGGCCGACGACGGGCGCGGCCGAGGCCACCTCAACGCTCTCCTGCGCTTCGAATCCCATCTCATCCCCCTGTCCGACGCACGCCCGAGGCGCGCATCCGCTGCGTCCTCCGGATCAGGCCGTGGCCTCGATGCGCGGGAACAGCGGCGCGAGCGTCTGCACGGTGGTGCCCGCCGGCAGCTGGCCCCAGCGTCCCGCCTCGCGCAGCGGCTGCGCCGTGAGCGCGCCGAGGCCGCTCTCGGCCCCGAGAGCGTTCCAGAGCTTCGCGGTCGACTGCGGCATCACCGGCGACAGCAGCACGGCGAGCGCGCGCAGACCCTCCGCGCAGGTGTACAGCACGGTGCCGAGGCGCTCGCGCTGCTCCTCGTCCTTCGCCAGTGCCCAGGGCTCGTTCTCCGTGATGTAGCCGTTGAGCGCGTCGACGATGGTCCACACGTCGGCGATGGCCTCGTCGATGCGGAATCGCTCGACGGCAGCGTCCGCATCGGCGGCGGCCTTCGCGACGAGCTGCTGCACCGCGAGGTCCTGCGCCGTGTACTCCCCTGCCGCGGGCACGACGCCGTCGAAGTAGCGCTCGATCATCGCGATCGTGCGCGAGGCGAGGTTGCCGAAGCCGTTCGCCAGCTCGGCCTGGTAGCGCGCCGACAGATCCTCCCAGGAGAAGGATCCGTCCTGCCCGAAGGCGATCGCGGAGAGGAAGTAGAACCGGTACGCGTCGGATCCGAACACGTCGGTGATCTCGGTCGGGGCGATACCGGTGAGCTTCGACTTCGACATCTTCTCGCCGCCGACGAGCAGCCAGCCATGCGCGAAGACGCCCTTCGGCACCTCGAGGCCCGCAGCCATGAGCATGGCCGGCCAGATCACGGCATGGAAGCGCAGGATGTCCTTGCCGACCACGTGGTAGGCGGGCCAGCGGCGATCGAATTCCGCCGACCCGGTTGCTGAGCCTGTCGAAGCACCGTATCCGACCGCGGTGACGTAATTCAGGAGCGCGTCCACCCACACGTAGATGACGTGCGAGGTGTCCCACGGCAGCGGGATGCCCCAGTCGAACGTGGAACGCGAGATGGACAGATCCTTCAGCCCCTGCGAGACGAACGAGACGACCTCGTTGCGCGCCGAGTCGGGGCGCACGAAGTCGGGCTCGGTCTTGTACAGCTCCAGCAGACGGTCCTGGAATTCGCTGAGCTTGAAGAAGTAGTTCTTCTCCTGCAGCAGCTCGAGCGGCTTGGAATGGATCGCGCAGACCTTGAGGCCCTCGAAGGGACCGGTGCCGTCGACGATCTCGGACTCGGGCTTGAACTCCTCACAGCCCACGCAGTACAGCGCCTCGTACTCGCCGGCGTAGATGTAGCCCGCGTCATAGAGCTTCTGGAAGAAGACCTGCACGTTGGTCTCGTGCCGCTCCTGGGTGGTGCGGATAAAGTCGTCGTTCGCGACGTCGAGGGTCGTCAGCAGCGGGAACCAGCTCTCGCTGACGAGCTTGTCCACCCACTCCTGCGGGGTCACGCCGTTCGCCGCTGCCGCGCGCAGCATCTTCTGGCCGTGCTCGTCGGTGCCGGTGAGCATCCAGGTGTCGTCACCCGACTGGCGGTGCCAGCGCGCGAGGGTGTCCACGGCGACGCTGGTGTAGCCGTGCCCGATGTGGGGCACGTCCGACGGGTAGTAGATCGGCGTGGTGATGTAGAAGGACTCGCCTGCGGGCATGCGTTCGATTCTAGGCGGGATGCGAGGGCCGGTTCGGACGATGACGACGGCAGGCCCTCAGCACCGCTCGGCGATGATCGCGCCGTGCGGGCGCACGCTGCCGGCGGTGCCGGGCTCCCGTTCGCGGCGCTCGACGTCGGTCACCGCGAAGCCCGCATCCCGGAGAAGGACGCCCAGGGCTTCCGCGGACCAGTAGTACGCCGGGGCGACCGCGTGTGCGAACCGCTCCCGCGGCTCGCCGTCGAAGTAGCCGATCAGGATCCGGCCGCCGACCGCGAGCACGCGGGCGAGCTCGCCGAGCACCGCTGGCAGCTCGTCCGGCGGCAGATGGATGAGCGAATACCAGGCGAGCACTCCGCCGAAGGATCCGTCCGGGAAAGGCAGGTCACGGAACGACGCCGACTCGAATCGCACCCCGGGATGCCGCTCGCGGGCGGCGGTGAGGAGCTCCGCTGACAGGTCGACGCCGACGACATCGCGGCCGGATCCCGGTCGCGACCCCGGCTCGGCCAGGAACGCCGTCCACAGCCCCGGTCCGCATCCGGCGTCGAGCAACCCGCCCGCGGTCTCATCCCGCCACCGGCCGATCATCGCGACGTCGGCGCATTCCATCTGGTCGATGCTCCCGATCAGCGCGATGTACTCCGCTGCGCGTGCGTCGTAGGCGGCGGCCACCGTCTCGTCATCCACGACGAGCATCCTGCCTCTCACGTGCCGTCTCACGGTGTTCGCCACCCGGTCGAGCGCGAAACCGGAAGAATCGTGAACACGATCGACCCCTCCGAGGAATACAGGATGTGAACAACGACAACACGGTGATCGCGAGATCGGTGACGGATCCGTCGGCTTTCGGCGAGATCTTCCACCGCTACGCAGGATCGGTGCACCGCTACGCGGCCCGACGGGCCGGTGACGTCGTCGCCGACGACGTCACGAGCGAGACCTTCCTGATCGCGTTCCAGCGCCGCGCCCGGTTCGACCCCGCACGGGAGGATGCCCGACCCTGGCTGTTCGGCATCGCGACGAACCTCATCCACCGCCACCGCATCGCCACCGCGCGCGTGCTGAAGGCGATGGAGCGCAGCGCGCCTGAGCCGGCGACGACACACCATCCCGACGAGGCGCTGGACGCGCAGCTCGCGGTCGGACGTCTCGCCGGGCGGATCCGCCGGCTCTCCGCCGGGGACCGCGACTGCCTGCTGCTGTTCGCCTGGGCCGAGCTCTCGTACGACGAGATCGCCGAAGCCCTGCACATCCCTGTCGGCACGGTGAAGTCGAGACTGAACCGCGCCCGGCGCCTGCTCCGCTCCACACCTGAGGAGGGTGAAAATGGACGACCTGACCTTGCTCCGCAGTCTGCGTGACGACGTCGCCGAGCCCGACGCGGTTCGACTCGCTCCCGCGTACCTGAAGCTCGAGACCGCGATCCACGCCGCCGAGAAGACGCCGGCGTCCCGCGCGCCGCGTCGTCGGCACCCGATCCGCTGGGCTGCCGTCGGCCTCACCGCCGCAGCCGCCGTCGCCGCGGCGGTCGTGGTGGGCGGCGTGCTCGCCCCGCCGCATCCGGAATCGGCGAGCGCCGCCGCGATCGTGCTGCGCAAGGCGGCGGCCGAGGCGATCACATATAGCGACCCTGCGGCGGGGCCGGGGCAGTACCTGAAGTTCCACATCCGGGCGGACTGGGCCGGCTACCAGGGCGGGGGCGACGGAACGACCACGCGGATGCCCTCGAACATCCAGAACATCGACGTCTACATCCCGTCCGACGCGGGCGCCGACTGGGCGCTGTACCGGGACTGGGAGCACGGGGAGGCCGGCGACAGCGGTTTCAAGACCGAGACTATCCACGCGCCACGCGGTGAGTTCTACGGCGGCCCCTGGGCGCGCCAGGATCTGAGCGCGATCCCGACCGGATCCGGGGCGGAGACGCTTGCGTACTTCGATGCGCAGTACCAGGGCGGATCGGCGAGCCGCGAAGAGGACGACTTCGTCCGGATCACCGACATCCTGCGCTACTACCCGGTGCCGGCCACGCTCAGGGCCCGCATGTTCGAGGCGCTCGCTCTCATCCCCGGCACCACGTCGACCGACGGCGTCGCGAACCTCGACGGCCAGATCGGCGTCGCGATCGGGCGCAACGAACCGCAGCGGTCGGGCGAGCGCCAGGAGATCATCATCGACCCGAGCACGGGTCAGGTCATCGGCGAACGACGTTTCTACCCGGCGGGCACGGTGTCGGCCGGCGAGGAGCAGACCGCCCTGACCGCGATGTCCACGACGGTGGTCGACACCGTGCCGCCGGCGACCACGCCGGCGCGCGACGAGAACGGCTGACCGGCGATGCGCCCGACACTCAGCCCCGCCGCCCTGACGCTGCCTCCGACGATCAGCGTGCCCGTGCCACTCGCCGCCGTACCGCCGTCGCCGCCGCTCCCGCGACGGTGACACGACGACAGGATCCGGTGCTTCTCGAAGGCACCGGATCCTGTCGCGTGCACGGGAACATCGCGTCCACAAGCCGTGCTCTCGGCGGCAGGCCGTGCTCTCGGCGGGCGAGCGCGACGGCGGATCCAGAGGCGGCGCGTCCCGGCGGCGGCAGGTCGCAGCGCGCGCCAACGCGACGCCGGCCTCAGCGCGCGGCGAGCGCCGCCTGGTACAGATCCCGCGAGCCGAGGCCCGTGGCGGCGGCGACCTCGGCGCACGCGTCCTTGAGGCGCACACCCGAGGCGACCAGCGCCTGCACCTGGGCCAGCGCATCCTCCGGCGAGACCACTCGTGGCGCGGCTCCCTCCACGACCACCACGATCTCGCCCTTCACGCCCTCCGCCGCCCATGCGGCGAGCTCGGCGGCGCCGCCGCGGCGCACTTCCTCGTAGAGCTTGGTCAGTTCGCGGCACACCGCCACGCGCCGGGAAGCGCCGAACGCCGCGGCCATGTCGCCCAGGGTCGCGGCTAGCCGCGACGGCGACTCGAAGAACACCATCGTGCGGGGTTCGGCGGCGAGCGCTTTCAACGCCGAGCGGCGCTCCCCCGGCTTGCGCGGCAGGAAACCCTCGAACGTGAACCGGTCGGTGGGAAGGCCCGACACGGCGAGGGCCGTGACCACCGCGCTCGGGCCGGGGATCACCGTCACCGTCACGCCGCGCTCGGCGGCTGCGGCGACCAGCCCGTAGCCGGGATCGCTCACCGTCGGCATGCCGGCATCGCTGAGCACCACGAGATCCTCGGTCTCGGCCGCCTCGGCGAGCTCGGCGGCCTTGGCCTTCTCGTTGTGATCGTGCAGCGCGATGAGCCTCGGCCGGTTCGCGATGCCGAGTCCCTGCAGCAGCCGCTGGGTGGTGCGGGTGTCCTCGGCGGCGATGATCGTCGCGTTCTCCAGCACCTCGATGAGCCGGCGGGACGCGTCGCCCAGGTTTCCGATCGGAGTGGCCGCGAGGATGATCACCCGCCCCAGCATAGGCTGAGCGGGTGACCGCGCCTCTGCTGCCCGGCGTCGACGCCCGGCACGACGACCGTCCCACTGCCTGGGAGCGGTTGCGCGATGCCTGGCTCGGCGATCCGGTCCGGCTCCGACTCGTGTCCTGGCTTGCGCCGCTGCTCGTCACGCTCCTGGCGGCAGTGCTGCGCATCGCAGGGCTCGGGCATCCGCACGCGATCGTGTTCGACGAGACCTACTACGTCAAGGACGCCTGGTCGCTGTGGGTGCAGGGCTACGAGGGAACCTGGCGCACCGGGGCGAACGACCTGTTCGTGAAGGGCGATACGAGCGCGCTCGAGGAATCCGCCTCCTTCGTCGTGCACCCGCCCCTCGGCAAGTGGCTGATCGCGCTCGGCATCGCGGCCTTCGGCCCCGGATCCAGCTTCGGCTGGCGCATCTCGACGGCCATCATCGGCACGCTCACCGTGCTCGTCGTCTACCTGCTCACCAAGGCCCTCACCCACTCGGTCACGGTCGCGAGCCTGGCGGGCCTGCTCATGGCCGTCGACGGGCTCGGCATCGTGCTCAGCCGGATCGGGCTGCTGGACGGGATCCTCACCTTCTTCATCGTGCTCGGGATCCTGTTCCTCGTGTACGACCGGCGCCAGACGATGCCACGGCTCGAGGATCGCGCCTCCCACGAGCGCGGCGATGACCCGACGCTCTGGGGCCGCGTGTTCTGGCGCCGCCCGTGGGTGATCGCCGCGGGGTTGGCCCTGGGGGCCGCGACCTCGGTGAAGTGGTCCGGCGCGTACGTGCTCGCCGCGGCCGGGATCTACCTCGTCGTCACCGATGCACTCGCCCGCCGCCGCGCGGGTGTCGCACTCTGGCCCACGGATGCCGTCCTCCGGCAGGGCCTCGCGAGCTTCGTGCTGCTCGTGCCGGTGGCGGCGGCCGTGTATCTGGCCTCCTGGAGCGGCTGGTTCCTCACCAAGGGCGGTTACGACCGGAACATCACGGACAACGCGCTCACGTCGTGGTTCAAGTACCACTCCGACATCCTGGCGTTCCACGTCGGGCTGACCTCCTCGCACCCCTATGCGAGCCCGGCATGGCAATGGCCCCTGCTGATCCGCCCCACCGCGTTCTGGGTGGGCGGGCAGAACGCGCCGTGCTTCGGCACGGATCACTGCATCGGCACGATCACCTCGATCCCGAACCCGCTCATCTGGTACCTCGGCGTCGCAGCATCCGTCTACCTGCTGGTGCGGTTGGTGCGCGGACTGGTGCTGCGCTCCCCCATGCCGTGGAGCTACGCGATCCCGCTGGTGGGCCTCGCGGCGACCTACCTGCCGTGGCTGGCATTCCCCGAGCGCACGATCTTCCAGTTCTACACGGTCGTGATGACGCCCTTCCTGATCCTCGCGCTCGTGCTCGCGCTGCGGGACATCGCCGGGCACCGGAGCGCTCCGCGGCACCGCCGGCAGTCCGGCCAGCGCACCGTCGCGATCGTCGTGGTGATGATCGTGCTGCTGAGCGCGTTCTTCTACCCGCTGTGGATCGGTCTGCCCGTGCCGTGGTGGTTCTGGCAGGCCCATAACTGGATGATCACCTGGATCTGACATGCGCATCCTCGACACCATCGACGAATCACTGATCGCGCAGCTGCGCGCGCAGGAGGAGTTCTTCTGGCTCGACCTGGTCTCCCCCTCCGCGGACGAGATCCAGCGGCTCGGCACCCTGCTCGGCTGGCATCCGCTCTCGATCGAGGACACCCAGCGGATGGGCCAGCGCCCCAAGCTCGACGTCTACGGCGACGGAGCGCTCCTCGTGCTGCAGGGCGCCGTCGAGCGGCACCCCGAGGATGAGAACGACCACCCGCTGGAGGAGGTGCACTGCCACCTCAGCGGCGAGTTCATCGTCACGGTGCACTCCGAGCGCTTCCAGGATCTCCGCCAGGTGCGCACGCTGCTGCAGAACTCCACGGCGCCGAAGACCGAGCGCTACTACGTCTACAAGATCATCGACGTGATCGTGGACAGCTACTTCCCGATCCTCAGCGACCTGGACGAGGAGATCAACGCCCTCGAGGACGCGATCGTCGCGGGAGGCGGGCGCAAGGAGCTGCAACAGACCTTCGGTCTCAAACGACTGCTGCTGAAGCTGCGCCGGGTCGTCGTCCCGATGCGCGACCTGTTCGCCCGGCAGGCCGAGGTGATCACGGATCTGGCCGGGTTGGAGGCGGACAGCCACGACTACTTCCGCGACATCTACGACCACCTCATCCGGATCACGGACGAGATCGACGGCTACCACGAGATGGTGTCGGGCTGCACCGACCTGTATCTCTCGACGGTCGCGAACCGCCAGGGCGAGACGTCGAAGCAGCTCGCGATCATCGCGTCGATCTTCCTGCCGCTGAGCTTCCTCACGGGCTTCTTCGGCATGAACTTCGACTGGTCGATCGCGCACGTGCTGTCCGGCCCGTGGTCGTTCTTCCTGCTCGGCATCGGATCCATGGTCGTCTCGGGCGCGATCATGTGGTGGTGGTTCCGCCGCAAGGGCTGGACCGGGAACGACGAGTAGGGCTCAGCCTCGGGCGGCGTGCTCCACGAGCGGCAGCACCCGGCCGCTGAAGTGCGTGCGCATCGCGATCGAGCTCGCGGTGCGGGCGACGCCGGGCACCAGGGCGATCCGGTCCAGCACCCCCTGCAGCTGCTCGGCGCTGTGCGCGACGAGGCGCAGCTGCATGTCGCTCGCGCCGGTGACCGTGTACATGTCGACGACCTCCGGGATCGCCGACGCCAGCGCCTCCGCGACCTCGTCGTGGCCGACCTTCTGATCGATCTCCACCTGGCAGAACGCGGTCAGCGCGTATCCGAAGCCGCGCGGATCGACGCGCGGCACGATGCCCTCGATGACGCCGTTCTCATGCAACCGCGCGAGACGGCTGGTGACGGTGCCACGGGCCACGCCGAGCCGCCGTGCGCATTCCAGCACGGGCAGCTGCGGCGCGTCCGTGAGCAGCCGGATCAGGGCCGCGTCGAGGGCATCGATGCGCATCGTCAGCCCCGGAACACGTCGTCCGCGCCGTCCTTGAGGACGCCGGGGCGGGACAGGCCCCGGGTGGCCCGGGCGAGCACCACGAGCACCACGGTGAGGCCGATGGTCAGCAGCAGCTGGGTGCGCGCACCCTCGTTGAGCATCGTGAGCAGGATGATCGCGCCCAGCAGCACGAGCGTCAGAACCGACAGCCACGGGAAGCCCCACATCCGCATCGGCAGCGGCGTGCCCTCGGCGTCGGCCCGGCGGCGCAGGATCAGCTGCGTGATCGCCGTTGCCGTCCACATCACCAGCAGGGTGGATCCCACCACGTTCAGCAGCGTGGGTAGCACCTGTTCGGGCCAGATCCAGTTCAGGATCACCGTGACGAAGCTGAACGCCACCGAGGCGAGCACCGCCACGCGGGGCACGCCTGCCGTGCTCGTGCGGGTGAGCGCCAGCGGTGCGAGCCCGCGCTCGCCGAGCGAGAACGCCATGCGCGAGGCGCCGTAGATGTTCGCGTTCATGGCCGACAGCAGCGCCACGATGACGATGAGGTCCATCACGAGTCCCACCCCGGGGATCTTGAGCGTGTCCAGCACGGCGGAGAACGGACCGGCGAGCACCTCCTTGGAGTTCCACGGGAGCACGGTGACGATCACGAAGATGGATCCGACGTAGAACACCAGGATCCGCACCATCACCTGGCGCACGATCCGGCTGATGTTGCGCGAGGGGTCGTCCGACTCCGCGGCCGCGATCGCGACGACCTCGGTGCCCCCGAACGCGAACACGACGATCAGCAGGGCGCCCGCGATGCCGGCGATGCCCGTGGGGGCGAAGCCGCCCTGATCGACGAGATTGCCGACGCCGGTCGCCGGCACGCCGGGGATCAGGCCGACGATCGCGAGCACGCCGACGACGAGGAAGGCGATGATGGCGGCGACCTTGATCGCGGCGAACCAGAACTCGAACCGGCCGTAGTTGCGCACGCCGAGCAGGTTCACGATCGTGAGCGCGAGCACGAACAGCAGCACCCACGCCCACTCCGGAAGGCCGGGGAAGCGATGCGCGACGATGCCCGCGGCGCCCGTGGCCTCGGCGGCGATGACGACGACGAGCTGGATCCAGTACAGCCAGCCCACGGCGCTGCCGACGCTGCGGCCCATGGCCTTCTGCGCGTACGAGCTGAATGCGCCCGAGGACGGGTTGGCGGCGACCATCTCGGCGAGCATCGCCATGACGAGCACCACGATCGTGCCGGCCACGAGATAGGACACGATCACCGCGGGCCCTGCGATGCCGATCGCCTGGCCGGAGCCGACGAACAGTCCCGCGCCGATCGCGCCGCCAAGCCCCATCATGGAGATCTGCCGACGGGTGAGCCCGGGGTGCAGGCCCTTCGTGGTGGTCGTGGTCAGGGGAACTTCTTCGATGGTCATGCGGTCGCCTCCTCGCGAACGGCAGCGGTGGGGTGAGCGGGGTTCGCGGTGGCGAGGGCCGCCGCGACGCGGTCGATGTCCAGGGCGGATCCGGCGGAGACGCGCACGCCCTCGCCGGGGAACGTGCGGGCGACGACGCCGCCCGCGTGCAGGAGCTCATCGAGCTCGACGGCGCGCTCCCCCGCCGGCACCCAGACGAAGTTGGCGTGGGAGGGCACGGCGGGCCATCCCGCGTCGACGAGCACCTCGCACAGGCGGTCGCGCTGCTCGGCGACCTCGGCGATGCGCACGGCGAGTTCCTCCTGCGCGTCGAGCGAGGCGACGGCGGCGGCCTGGGCCAGGTCGGTCACGCCGAACGGCACAGCGACCTTGCGCTGGGCGGCCGCGATCCCGGCGGGCGCGATGGCGTAGCCGATCCGCAGACCGGCGAGCCCGTAGGCCTTGGAGAACGTGTGCAGCACCGCGACATGCGGGTAGCGGCGGAACAGCTCGAGGCCGGCGCCGCGCTCCGGATCGGTCGCGGTCGGGTGCTCGGCGAAGTACGGCGACCCGTCGAAGTGCACATAGGCCTCATCGATCACCACGAGCACGTCGCGGGGTACTGCGGCCACGAAGCGCTCGAGCTCCTCGGGCCCGACGACGGTGCCGGTCGGGTTGTTCGGGTTGCACACGAAGATCAGGCGCGTGCGGTCGGTGATCGCGGCGAGCATCGCGTCGAGGTCGTGCCGGTGCTCCGCGTCGAGCGGGACCATCACCGGGGTCGCCCCTGCGATCCGGACCAACGACGGGTAGGCCTCGAACGACCGCCAGGCGAACATGACCTCGTCGCCCTCGCCGGCAGTGGCGTGGATGAGCTGCGACGCGAGCTCGACGGAACCTGCGCCGACCGTCACCAGTTCCGGCTCGACGCCGTAGCGCTCGGCGAGGCGGCCGATGATCTCAGGCGCCGCCATCTGCGGATAGCGATGGATGGATCCGAGCCGTTCGGCGATCGCGGAGACCACGGACGGCAGAGGCGGGTGCGGGGACTCGTTCGAGGACAGCTTCGAGGCGCCGTCCGGGGCGGATCGTCCCTGCTTGTAGGCCGGCACGGCGTCCAAGCGGGCGTTGGTCGGCGGAGTGGCCGGGGGCGTGGTGACAGGGAGGGTCATCGTCGAGGGCGTCCTTGCTGCGGTTCGTTCGGGCCGGTGGGAGGCGCGTCGGCGGCGGGGCCGCAGCGGCGACGTCGCCGGGGATCCGGGCCACTGTATCCGTGGCCACGATCGCTGGACAAACGGATCAGCAAGACCTGCGCACGTCGCACAGTCTGCCGAGCCCCGGTGCCGTACGCCTGGTCAGAATGTACAGCAGTCGCGGATTCGACGCTCAGCGCGCGACAGGGACGAGTGCGGGATCCGACACCGGCAGCCGGCAGACGAAGCCGCGGCAGTCGTGCACGACGCCGTCGACGCCGTCGCGCTCGTCGAAGAGGGCGAAGCCGGCCGCGGCGAAAGCCCGCACCTGCTGCGGAGCCAGCACCGCGGTGAGATCGGCCTCGGCGGAGCGCGCGGCGATCGCGAGCGCCCCGCGCGGCTCCGAGGTCACCGCGACGATCTGCCGTGGCGGCCGAGCGAGCCCCGCCGCCACACGCAGGAGCGAGCCGGATCCGAACGGCTGCCGCATCGCCTGCGCTGCCCGCGCCGAGACCAGGGCTGCGGCCCGCTCGCGGTGCTGCTCCCCCGCCCCGAGCCGCCAGGCGGTCAACTCGGCCGCCGCCCGCGCAGACGTGCCGGACGGCAGGTCGCCGTCGCCGCCGTCCGCGGCGGCGGGGATCGCATGCGCGGCGAGCACCGGATCGGCCGCCGCGTCGGCGTCGAGCACCTCCAGTCCGCGCGTCGCCCAGCGCACATCGCCCGTCGCGAGAGCGAGGGCGAACAGCCCGTTCGCAAGCAGCCCGAGGTCGGCGTCCGTGGCGACAGCCGCCGCGGGCACCCCGTCCAAGGACGTGCGCACGAGGCGCCCGGCCGCGTCGCGGTTCACGGCCAGCACGGTCTCCGCGGCGTGGACGCCCGCGTCGATCCAGGACTGCTCGCCGAGCGCGGCGCCGGCGCGGGCCAGCGCGGCGATCGCGAGCCCGTTCCAGCCCGTGATGACCTTGCCGTCGACCGCCGGCGGCTGCAGCCTCTCCCGCTCGGCCACCGGGCGGCGGTAGTAGCCGCCCTCGCTGCGCTGCCCGTCGATCACGGACTCGGAGTCCTGCGCGGCACCGAACCCGCCCTCGGCGCGCTGCAGCACAGTGAGCAGGAAATGCGCGATGCCGCGCGCCACGTCCGCGCGCCCGGCGTCGATGGCCACATCCAGCAGCTGGGCGTTGTCGGTGAGCATCCGCTCGTAGTGCGGCACCGCCCAGTCCTGCTGCGTGGCGTAGCGGAAGAAGCCGCCGTCCTCGTCGCACAGCTCCGAGGTGGCCATCGCGTCGAGCGCACGCGCGACGACATCGGTGCGTCCCTGCGCCTGCAGGAAGCGCAGCGTCGTGGCGACCGGGAACTTCGGCGCCGTGCCGAACCCGCCGTGCCGGCGGTCCTCTCGCGCCACGATCTCGTTCGCGGCCGCCGTCAGCGCGGCCTCATCGGGCACCGGCGAGGGATCCGCCGACTCCGACGACTCCAGCGCTTCGGCGACCGCGCCGGCCAGCCCCTCCACCTCGGCACGGCGCTCGGTCCAGGCCTCGCGCACGGCGGCGAGCACGGTGCCGAACGCCGGGAGCTGTCCCCGAGCCACGGGCGGGAAGTACGTGCCGGCGTGGAAGGCCCGCCCGGACGGCGTGGCGAAGACGGTGAGCGGCCAGCCCAGATCCTGCGTGAACGCGGAGGCCGCCGCCATGTACGCGGTGTCGACCTGGGGATGCTCCTCGCGGTCCACCTTGATCGACACGAATCCGCGGTTGAGCTGTTCCGCCGTAGCCGGATCCTGGAACGACTCCCGCGCCATGACATGGCACCAGTGGCACGTGGAGTATCCGATCGAGATCAGCACCGGGACGTCGCGGCGCGCGGCCTCGGCGAACGCCTCCTCCCCCCACGGGTACCAGTCGACGGGGTTGTCGGCATGCGCGCGCAGATAGGGGCTGCCGGTGCCGGCGAGGCGATTGCTCATGGCCTCACGCTACGCCGGGCCGGGACCGCCCATGGCCGTTGAGCGAGCGCAGCGAGACGAAACGCGGCGTGCTTGCGAGAGCACCGCGTTTCGTCTCGGTCGGCTTCGCCGTCCTCGCTCAACGACCGGACGCGGCGATCAGTTGACCTCGTCGGGGTGCGAGGCGACGCGGCCGGATCCGTCACCCGGGTCGAGGGCGGAGATCGCGGCGAACTCGACGTCGCTCAGGGTGAAGTCGAACACGTCGAGGTTCTCCCGCAGGCGCTCGGCACGCACCGACTTCGGGAAGACGATGTTCCCCTTCTGCAGGTGCCAGCGCAGCACGACCTGCGCCGGGCTCTTGCCGTGCGCCGCTGCGGCGTCCGCGACGGCCGGGATGCCGAACAGGTCGTACTTGCCTTGGCCGAGCGGACCCCACGCCTCGATCTTCACGTCGTGATCGCGCGCCCAGGAGCCGACATCGCGCTGCTCATAGGCGGGGTGCAGCTCGATCTGGTCGACCGCGGGGGTCACGCCGGTCTCGGCGACGATGCGCTCCAGGTGCGGCACGAGGAAGTTCGAGACGCCGGCCGAACGGGCAAGGCCCCGGTCGCGGATTTCGACGACCTTCGCCCAGGCGTGCACGTAGTTGTCCTTGGCGGGGGTCGGCCAGTGCACGAGGTACAGGTCGACGTGGTCGAGACCGAGCTTCTCCAGGCTCTCCGCGATGGCCGCGTCGGGCTCGTCGCCGTCGTGCCGGTCGTTCCACAGCTTGGTGGTCACGAACAGCTCGTCACGCGGGATGCCACTCTTGGCGATCGCCGCTCCGACGCCCGCCTCGTTGCCGTAGATGGCCGCCGTGTCGATGTGGCGGTATCCGATCTCGAGAGCCTCAGTGACCGTGCGCTCGGTGTCGGCCGGGTCGACCTTGAAGACGCCGTAGCCGAGCTGAGGGATGGTGTGGCCGTCGTTGAGCAGGATTCCGGGAATCGTCGTCATGCCTCCAGCCTAGGTTCCCGCTCCGGAGGTCGGGTCGGCGTCCTCCGGCTCGGCTCCCGCCGACGAGCGCTCAGCGCTTGGGGGCAAGCGCCGCGTAGGCACGGGCGGCGAGCGCCGCCGGGGATCCGGCTCCGCGCACCCCTGCCGTCGACTGCGCCCACTCCTCCAGGCCGATGCGGATCGCCTCCGTCGCCGCCGCGGCGAGCACTCGCGCGGCGAGCCGGTCGCTCTCGCCGCGCTCGGCGATGAGGGCCACGAGGCGCTCCTCGGACTCGTGGTTCACGCGATGCCAGACGGCCCTGAGCTCGCGATCCTCGGCGAGCGCGCGCAGCAGCGGACGCATGCGGGCAAGACCTTCGGCGTCTTCGGGTGTCTCCGGGGTCAGCTGCGCGGCGAGCACTGCGGGGATCGCGACCGCGGGTTCGTCCTCGGCCTCCTCGAGAGCTGCCTGCCACCGTGCGGCGCCGATCTCGAGCACGGGCGCGACGGCGTCCTCCTTGGTCGCGAAGTAGCGATAGAAGGTGCGCAGCGAGACTCCTGAGGCCTCTGCGATCTCCGCCGCGGTCACCTGGGCGACGCCGCGCTCCGCGAAGAGGCGAGCCGCTTCCGCCGCGATCTCACCGGCGGTCGCGGCCTTGCGACGCGACATGAGTCCGGTGCGGGTCTGCATGCTCCGAGCGTACGGGAATACCTTCCGTTGTGAGGTGTTGTGTGTCAATATGGCACGTTGTGCCATTCAGGCACGACAAGACCGCAAGGAAGAAGGATTCGAATGAACCGCTATGAAGGTCGCCGCGCACTGGTCACCGGCGGCGGATCCGGCATCGGACAGGCCACGGTGCTGCGCATGCTCGCCGAGGGCGGGCGCGTGGTCGCCGCTGACGTCAGCGCTGCCGGGCTCGCGGACACCATCGCGAAGGCAGGCGACGCCGCCGATCGTCTCACCGCGATCGAGGTCAACATCGGCGACGAGACCTCCGTCCGGGCCGGCGTCGCCGCCGCGGTCGAGGCACTGGGCGGGCTGGACGTGCTGGTGAACGCCGCGGGCATCCTGCGCTCCTCGCACACGGCCGAGACCACGCTCGACCAGTTCCAGCAGGTCATCCAGGTCAACCTCGTCGGCACCTTCCTGATGATCCGCGAAGCGATCCCCGCACTGCTCGAAGGCAGCGACGCCGCCGTGGTCAACTTCAGCTCGACCTCGGCGATGTTCGCGCACCCGTACATGGCCGCCTACGCGGCGAGCAAGGGCGGCGTGCAGTCGATGACGCACGCGCTGGCGGCGGAGTATGCGAAGCAGGGCATCCGCTTCACAGCCGTGCAGCCCGGGTCGATCTCCTCCGGAATGACCGACGGATCCGGCCAGAGCGGGCAGAGCCGCGGACCGGGGCTGCCCGAGGACGCCGACATGAGCCTGTTCATGAAGCTCGCCCCGGCCATCGGCCAGGGCTTCGCGGGTCCCGAGTCCGTGGCCGGCGTGGTCGCGATGCTCGCGAGCGCCGACGGCGCCTTCATCACCGGCACCGAGGTGCGCATCGACGGCGGCACCCACTTCTGAGCCGCGCGGTCCGCTGATCCCTCGAGGCGGTCGGCACTCTCAGGCGAGGGCGCCGACCGCCTCTTCGATGAGCGCCCAGAACCGATCGACGTCCAGGTCCATCGCGATCGTGGCGTTGGGCTGCGCGCCGAGCACGCCGAGGAGATCCACGCTCGTGGCGCCCCTCGTGAAGACGCCCTCCGTCTCCACGTCGAGGCGTGCACGCACGGTCGTCGCCACTGAGGGATCGATGAGCATCGCGACCGTGATGGGGTCGTGCAGCGGCCCGTCCGGCATTTGCTCCGCGACCTCGTAGGTTGCGCAGAAGAACTCCAGCAGCTCCGCCCCGAACGCCGCCGTGCGGGTGCCGATGCGGCGGATCCGCTCCCGCACCTCCCTGGTGATGAGCGCCTGATGCGAGATGTTCAGCCCCGACCATCGTGAAGTCCACGCCGCTGTCGAGCACGAGCGCTATCGACTCGGGATCGGTCCAGGCGTTGAACTCCGCGTAGGGGGTCGCGTTGCCCCGGCCCGTCGACCCGCCCATCCAGACGACGCGCGCGATGCGCGGCAGCAGGTCGGGATGGTCGCGCACGAGCAGGCCGACGTTGGTGAGCGGCCCGGTCGCGACGATCGTGACCGGCTCCTCCGACGACTCCAGCACCGCGCGGATGAGAGTCGGAGCGTCCCGGTCATCCTCGGGAACGGTGGGCTCGGGCAGCACGGGTCCGCCGAGCGCGTTCGCGCCATGGATCTGCTCGGCGGGATGCAGCCGGCCATGGATCGGCCCGGCCGCGCCGGCGGCGATCGGGATGCCCTCGATCCCCGCGACCGTGCAGGCGATGCGGGCGTTGAGCGTGGTGAACTCCAGCAGAGCGTGGTGAACTCCAGCAGACCGTTCCCGCCGACCGTGGTGATCGCCCGCAGGTCGATCGCGGGGTTCGCGGCGGCGAGCCAGATCGCGAAGACGTCGTCGTGGCCGGGGTCGCAGTCGAGGATGACGGGGATGCTCATGGTGCCTTCAGTATCGCCGCTCGTCGTTCACCGGACGAGCCCGACAGAGGCGCTCCGCCGCGATAGGCTGGAGGGCTATGTCTGCGCCCGTGATCTCCTATCCGCCGGAACTCCCGGTCAGTGCCGCGCGCGACGAGATCGCCGCGGCGATTCGCGACCATCAGGTGGTCGTGGTCGCCGGTGCGACCGGATCCGGCAAGACCACGCAGCTGCCGAAGATCCTGCTCGAGCTCGGCCGCGAGCGCATCGCGCACACCCAGCCCCGCCGCCTCGCCGCACGCACGATCGCGGAGCGCGTGGCCGAGGAACTGCACGTGCCGCTGGGCGGGCTCGTCGGCTACAAGGTGCGCTTCACCGACCAGGTCTCGGACGAGACCCGGATCGCGCTCATGACCGACGGGATCCTGCTCAACGAGATCCACCGCGACCGGCTGCTGCGCCGCTACGACGCGATCATCATCGACGAGGCGCACGAACGCTCCCTCAACGTCGACTTCCTGCTCGGATACCTGCACCGGATCCTGCCCGAGCGCCCGGACCTCAAGGTCGTCATCACCTCGGCCACGATCGACCCGCACAGCTTCGCGAAGCATTTCGCCGAAGCGGACGGCGAGCCTGCCCCGGTGATCGAGGTATCGGGGCGGACCTATCCGGTCGAGATCCGGTACCGGCCGCTCGTGGATCCGGTCCCTGTGCGTGTCGAAGGGCCCGGATCCACGAAGTCCCGTCGACAAGCTCAGGGACCGAGGAAGCGCACCGAGTCCGAGCCCGAGGACGAGGTCACCGCGATCGTGCGAGCCCTCCAGGAGCTCGACCGCGAGGAGCGCGGCGACGTGCTCGTGTTCCTGCCCGGCGAGGCCGAGATCCGCGACGCCGCCGACGCGATCCGCGGCATCTACCGCTCTCAGACAGCGCCGGTCGAAGTGCTGCCCCTGTACGGACGGTTGTCGGCGGCCGAGCAGCATCGCGTCTTCGAGCCGTCGACGGTGGCGGGCCTGCGCCGCCGCGTGATCCTCGCCACGAACGTCGCCGAGACGAGCCTCACCGTGCCCGGCATCAAGTACGTGATCGACACGGGCACGGCCCGCATCTCGCGCTACAGCAGTCGCTCCAAGGTGCAGCAGCTGCCGATCGAGGCGGTTTCGCAGGCCTCGGCGAACCAGCGATCGGGGCGAGCGGGCCGCACGAGCGCCGGAATCGCAATCCGCCTGTACGGCGAGGACGACTTCGACAAGCGCCCCGAGTTCACCGAGCCCGAGATCCTGCGCACCTCGCTCGCCTCGGTCGTGCTGCAGATGCTCAGCCTCGGCTTCGGCGACATCGCGGAGTTCCCGTTCCTCACTCCCCCGGAGTCGCGCGACGTGCGCTCCGCGCTCGATCTGCTCGTGGAGCTGGGCGCGGTGCAGACGGGCCAGGGGGCTTCGACGAGCTCGGCGACCGCGGCCCCCCGGCTCACCCGGATCGGCCGCGACATCGCGCGCATGCCGATCGACCCGCGCTTCGCTCGCATGCTCGTGGAAGCGGGCCGGACAGGCGTGACGGCGCCCGTGCTCGCGATCGTCGCGGGGTTGTCGATTCAGGACGTGCGCGAGCGCCCGTCGGCGGACGCGCCGCAGGGCGTGCGCGACGAGGCGGAGCGGATGCACGCGCGCTTCGCGGACCCGACCAGCGACTTCCTGTCGATCCTGAACCTGTGGAACCACCTGCGCGAGCAGCAGAAGGAGCTCGGATCCAGCGCGTTCCGCCGGCTCTGCCGTTCCGAGCACCTGAACTACGTCCGGGTGCGGGAATGGTTCGACGTGCACCGGCAGCTGCGGACGCTCGTGAAGACCGGCCGCGACGCGGCGACGGACTCCGCCGCCCCGGACGCCGTCCACCGCGCGCTGCTCGCAGGGCTGCTCAGCCACGTCGGCATCCTGGACGAGCGCAACCTCACCAAGGGACCGCCGACGAAGGGCGGGCAGAAGGATCCGAAGCGACGGAGCGCCGAGTATCGCGGCGCGCGCGGGATCCGCTTCTCGCTGTTCCCCGGCTCCGCGCTGCGCAAGAAGGCCCCGCGTGCGGTCATGGCGGCCGAGATCGTGGAGACCTCGCGCACGTTCGCGCGCACGGCCGCAGCGATCGATCCGGCGTGGGCCGAGGCGCTCGCCGGCGACCTCGCCAAGCGGCAGATCTCCGAGCCGCACTGGTCCAAGGAGGCGGGCGCCGCGGTCGCGTACGAGAAGGTGACGCTGTTCGGCGTCGAGATCGTGGCGCGCCGACGGGTGCAGTTCGCGCGCATCGACCGGCCCGCGGCGCGCGAGTTCTTCCTGCGGAACGCGCTGGTCGAAGGCGAATGGGATCCGTCCCGGATCGACAAGCGCGTCTCGGCGTTCTGGCGCAGCAACGCGGAGCTGCGCCGCCGCTTGGAGAAGCTCGAGGAGCGCGAGCGCCGCCGCGACATCCTCGTCGGCGACGAGGCCGTGTTCCGGTTCTACGACGAGCGCATCCCGACCGACGTGTTCGATGTGCGCTCGTTCGAGGCGTGGTGGCGCGACGCCCTCCAGGCGACCCCGAAGCTGCTCGTCATGCGCGAGGCGGACCTGCTCGAGGACGACGATCGCGCGGATCAGCAGGACTTCCCCATCCGCTGGACCCAGACCGATCAGGTGCTCGGCCTGGCCTACCGCTTCGAGCCCGGGGCTCCCGATGACGGCGTGAGCGTGGTGATCCCGCTCGCGCTGCTGCAGCAGGTGCGCGACGCCGGCTTCGACTGGCAGGTGCCGGGGCTGCGCGCCGAGCTCGTGACGGCGCTGCTGCGGGCGCTGCCGAAGGCGATCCGGCGGCACGTCGTTCCCGCCGCGGACTGGGCGGAGAAGTTCGGCGCCGAACTCGCCGCCCAGGGACCCGAGTCGTCCCAAGGCCTACCCGTCCGCAGCCTGACCGAGGCGCTCGCCCGTCTCATCCAGCCGCTCGCGAATCAGCCCATGTCGGCCGCCGACTTCGACCTGGAGCGGGTTCCCGCCCACCTGCGGATGAACTTCCGCGCGGTCGACGAGCGCGGGCGGGTGGCCGGATCCGGCCGGCATCTGACCGTGCTGCAGCGGGAGCTCGCGGATCGGTCGAGGGCGAGCGTGGCCCGCTCGATCGAGCGGGGGCCCGGCCCGGCCCGGCGTGGGAGTGGTGCGGCGGATGTGGCTCACGCGAGCTCGGTCAACGCCGCAGCCCCGGCCGAGCGCGAAGGCCTCACCACCTGGGACGTCGGCGATCTGCCGGAGGTGCTGGACACCCGCGTGGCCGGCGGCGTGGTGCGCGGCTATCCCGCCCTCGTGGATCAGGGCAGATCCGTCGCGCTGCGTGTGGAGGCGACCGCCGAGGCCGCCCTGACGGCCACACGGGACGGAGTGCTGCGCCTGGTGCTCCTGGGGATCCCCTCCCCCACGTCGTACGTGCAGCAGCACCTGACCAGCCCGGAGAAGCTCGCGCTCGCCGCCTCGCCGTACCCGAACGTCGCGACGCTCATCGAGGACGCACGCGCGGCGGTCGCACGGGCGGCGATCGACCGTCTGACGGAACCTTCGACGGGCTCAGGGACCGCGGGCATCGTGCGCTCCGAGGCCGATTTCGCACGCGTGCGCGACGGCGTCTCCGCGGTCATCGTGGACGAGCTGTTCGCGCTGGTGTCGCTGATCGCGAAGATCCTCACGAAGGCGCGCGAGGTCGAGCGCGCGATGAAGGGTCAGAACTCTCTTGCCCTGCTCGGGCCGCTGAACGACATCCGCGGCCAGCTCGGCGGGCTGCTGCCGAACGGTTTCGTCTCCAACGCAGGCGTGGAGCGCCTCGCCCACTATCCGCGGTACCTGGACGGGATCCTGGATCGGCTGCGTACCCTCGCCGAAGCCCCGGGCAAGGATCGCACCCGGCAGAGCGAGTACGAGCGCATGGCGCAGGCCTACGCCGATGCCGGCGGCACGATCCCGCTGCCCGCCGGCGCCGAGCCCCGCCTCGTCGAGGTGCGCTGGTTGCTCGAGGAGTACCGCGTGAGCCTGTTCGCCCAGCGCCTGGGCACGGCGCAGCCGGTGTCTCCGCAGCGCATCGTGAAGGCACTCGCCGAGAAGTGAGACCGGCCGGCCGGGCACAAGCCCGCCCCGCCCCATCCGATGCGTCGTAGCCTGGAGCCATGGCGCAGGCGATCGTGCAGACCGAGCTCGGCGGACCGGAGGTCCTCACCCTCGTGGAGGTTCCGGATCCGGTGCCCTCTGCCGGCGAGGTGGTCGTGCGCATCGAGGCCGCCGGCGTGAATCCGATCGACGCCAAGCAGCGCAGCGGCCTGCGCCCCCTGCCGCCGATCACAGAGCCCCGGCACCTCGGCTTCGACGGAGCGGGTGTGGTGACCGCGATCGGATCCGGCGTCGACGATCTGGAAGTCGGCGATCGCGTCGCGATCCGCGACACCCGCGGCACGTATGCCACCGCGCTTGCGGTACCGGCCGCGCACGCCTCGGTGATTCCTGAGGGCGTCACCGCCGCGCAGGGCGCCGCACTCGGCATCCCCGCCGGCACCGCATACCAGTCGCTGCTCTCGCTCGGGGTCGGGCAGGGGGACCTGCTGCTCCTGCCCGCCGGATCAGGGGCGGTCGGCCAGGCCGCGATCCAGTTCGCCGTGGACTGGGGCGCCACCGTCATCGCGACGGGCGGCCCCTCGTCGCAGGAGCGGATACGCGCGCTGGGCGCGATTCCGGTCATCTATGGAGAAGGCCTGGAGCAGCGGATCCGCGACGCCGCAGACGGGCGAGAGATCACGGTGGCGCTCGACGGCGCCGGCACCGACGAGGCGATCGCGACGTCGCTCGCGCTCGTCTCCGACCGTGACCGGATCGCCACGATCGTGCGCGGCCCCGACGCGGCCGCGCTCGGCATCCGCGCGTTCAGCGGCGGCAGCCCCGTGCCGCTCACGGAGCAGGAGCTCGCCTGGCGCGCCGAGGCCGTGCCGGCGGCGCTCGGGCTCATCGCCCGGGGCCGGTTCTCGGTCGAGTTCGGACCGGAGCTGCCTCTCGCCGACGCCGCAGAGGCGCACCGCCTCATCGACGCGCACGCCGCGCACGGCAAGATCGTGCTGCACCCCTGACGCCACCCGGCGGGCTCTGACCCTTCGGATCCGCAACAGTCGGAAACATCCCTGCGGATCCGCACCCGCGCGCCCGAGGATGGGTCCGTGACCGATACCGCCGCCTCCGCCCCCGACACCCGTTTCGCGACGAAGCAGGTGCAGGCCGCGTATGTCTCCGGCACGCCGCAGAACACCGCCGTCCCACCGCTGTACCAGTCCGCCGCCTACGAGTTCGGCTCGCTGGCCGAGGCCCGCGACCTGTTCGCGCTGCGCCGTGCCGGCAACATCTACAGCCGCAACGCCAGCCCCACGCAGCAGCTGCTCGAAGAGCGGGTGACCGCGCTCGAGGGCGGTGTCTCGGCCGTCGCCGTCGCGAGCGGACAGGCCGCGGTCGCCGTCACGATCCTCGCGCTCGCGGGCCGCGGCGGGCACGTCGTCGCCGCCGACCGGCTCTACGGCGGCACGGTCGACCTGCTGCAGGACACGCTCGCCGACTTCGGCATCACCGTCACCTTCGTCGACCAGGACGACCCGGAGGCCTGGCGCGCGGCGGCGCACGACCGCACCCGGCTGTTCTTCGCGGAATCGGTCGCGAACCCGCTCGCGCAGGTGCTCGACATCCGCACGGTCGCCGACATCGCGCACGCCGCCGGAGTCCCCCTCGTGATCGACAGCACGGTCGGCACCCCGTACCTGATCCGCCCGGGTGAGCACGGCGCCGACATCGTCGTGCACTCCGCGACGAAGTACCTGAGCGGCCACGGCACCTCGCTCGGCGGGGTCGCGGTCGATCTCGGATCCTTCGACTTCGGCGCGGAACCCGCGCGCTGGCCGCAGTTCACGGCGCAGCACGACCGGTTCGGTCCGCTCTCGCTCTGGGAGCGGTTCGGACAGGGCTTCGCCTTCGCAGCACTGGTGAAGGCCAAGTACGTGCACGACCTGGGGCCGTCCCTGTCCCCGTTCAACGCGCACCAGATCCTGCAGGGCATCGAGACGCTCGACCTACGCGTCTCACGGCAGAGCGCGTCCGCGCAGGCGATCGCCGAAGCCCTCGCACAGAACCCCGCCGTCGCCGCGGTGCACCACCCCGGTCTCGCCGGCAACCCGTGGCACGACCTGGCCGCACGCTACCTCCCGCGCGGGATCCCCGCGGTGTTCTCGATCGATCTCGTCTCCACCGGTGACGAGGCCCTGGATCAGGAGCGCGTGGAGCGGTTCGTGGACGGTCTGAAGATCGTGCGCCTCGTGGCGAACATCGGCGACGCCCGCTCGCTCGTCTCCCACCCCGCCTCCATGACGCACTCGCACCTGAACGCCGCCCAGCGCGCCACCGCCGGCATCGCGGGGACCACGGTGCGTCTGTCGATCGGCATCGAAGACCCTGCGGACATCCTCGCCGACCTCCAGCAGGCGCTCGCTCTCGCCATCGCGGAGACGGCCGCGGAGCAGGAGTTCGCCACGGTCTGAGATCCGCTCAGCGCGACCTGTGTCCTCCGCGCGTTCGAAACTCAGTCGATCCTGCAGCTCACGACGGATTCGCGCCCGATCTCGACAGGATCGACTGAGTTCGGCACGACCGTGGCTCGGTACGCTGGTCCCGTGCCGATCCTGAACAAAGACATGACGTTGTGCATCTCGCTGTCCGCGCGACCGAGCAACAACGGCACCCGGTTCCACAACCACCTCTACGAGGCGCTCGAGCTGAACTGGATCTACAAGGCGTTCGCCCCGACCGACCTCGCGCAGGCGATCGCCGGCGTGCGCGGCCTCGGGATCCGCGGCTGCGCGATCTCCATGCCCTACAAGGAGGACGTGATCGCGCTGGTGGACCGGATGGATCCGTCCGCCACCGCGATCGACTCGGTCAACACGATCGTGAACGACGACGGCGTGCTCACCGCCTACAACACGGACTATTCGGCGATCGCCCAGCTCATCGCGCGGAACGAGATCGATCCGGCATCGTCCGTGCTGCTGCGCGGATCCGGCGGCATGGCGAAGGCGACCGCCGCCGCCTTCCGCGACGCGGGCTTCACGGACGTCACGATCGTCGCGCGCAACGAGGACGCCGGGCGAGCACTCGCCGGGCTGTACGGTTTCGGCTGGGCCGCGGACGTGGACGGGCACACCGCCGACGTACTGGTGAACGTCACGCCGATCGGCATGGCCGGGGGCGTCGAGGCCGAGGCCCTGTCGTTCCCCCCGTCCGCGATCGAGGCCGCCCGAGTCGTGTTCGACGTCGTGGCTCTCCCTGCCGAGACCCCGCTCGTGCGCGCAGGACTCGCCTCGGGCAAGACCGTCATCAACGGGGCCTCCGTCGCGACGCTGCAGGCGCTCGAGCAGTTCGTGCTGTACACGGGCGTCCGCCCCACCGACGAGCAGGTACGCGCCGCCGAGGAGTTCATGCGCGCGCAGTGAGCCGCCTCGGCCACGAAGCCCCCGAAGGGATCCGCCCCGCGCCCCGGTAGACTCGGACGGTCATGCCCTCCGTGTCGAACTATCCCGCCCCGCGCCTGGATTCCCGCCCTGTCGAGACGTTCCGCGCCACGCTCGGCGACCTCGCGGCGCACCTCGACGTCGCCGTCCCCGATCGCGCCGACGCGGCGTTCACGGGTGTCGCCGTAGGCACGGAGCACGTCCGATCCGGAGACCTGTTCCTCGGAATCCGCGGCGCGAACGCGCACGGCGCCCGGTTCGCGGCGAAGGCCGTCGAGGCCGGTGCCGCCGCAGTGCTCACCGATGCCGAGGGTGCCGCCCTCGTGCCCGACGACGTGCCGACGCTCGTCGTCGAGGATCCGCGTCTGGCCGCCGGTCCCGCCTCCGCGTTCCTGTACCGGGATCCGGTCGCCTCGATGACGAGCATCGGCATCACCGGCACCCAGGGCAAGACCACGACCGCGTTCTACGTGGCCGCCGCAGCCGGCATGTCACGGTCCGGCACGATCGGATCCATCGGCACGACCGTGGGCGACGACTTCTTCCCGCCCGTGCTGACAACCCCCGAAGCGCCCGAGCTGCAGGCGCTGTTCGCGGTCATGCGCGAACAGAAGCTCGGCACGGTCGCCGTCGAGGCGTCCAGCCACGCCCTCACCCTGGGCCGTGTCGACGGCTTCGCGTTCGATGCGGGCATCTTCCTCAACCTCGGCCACGACCACCGCGACTACCACCCCACCCAGGCCGACTACTTCGCCGCCAAGGCGCTGCTGCTCACCCCCGAGCACGCCAAGATCGGCATCGTCGACATCGACTCGCACTGGGGCCGCGTGCTCGCCGCCCAGGCCACAGTGCCGGTGCGCACGACCTCGGCGAGCGGATCCGATTCCGCCGACTGGCGCGCAGAGGACGTCGAACTGCACGCGCACGGATCCTCGTTCATCGTGCGCTCCCCCCGTGGCGAGCGCGTGCCGTTCACCACGCAGCTGACCGGCGCGTTCAATGTGAACAACATCCTCGCCGCCGTCGCCGCCCTGGTCGAGTCCGGGCGCGAGCTCGCCGACCTCGCCCCGGGTATCGCCGCGCTGCCGAGCGTCGAGGGACGGTTGCAGCGATTCGACTTCGGGCAGCCGTTCACGGCGATCGTCGACTCGGCGCACAAGCCCGAAGCCATCAACGCCGCGCTGCGGGCGATCCGGACCACGACGCCGCAGGGCCGCCTGATCGCGGTGCTCGGTGCGAACGGCCATCGCGACGCCGCCAAGCGCCGCATGATGGGCCGGTTCGCCGCGATGTGCGCGGATGTGCTGGTCATCACCGACGACAACCCCTACGACGACGATCCGGCCGAGATCCGCGCCTCGCTCATCGCCGGCGCACGCTCGAGCACCGTCGAGATCGCCGAGATCGCCGACCGCCGCGAGGCCATCGCGGCGGCTGTGCGCATGGCGCGTCCCGAGGACACCGTGGTGGTCCTCGGCAAGGGCCATGAGCGCTACCACGCCCTCGCCGGCGGCGAGATCGCCTGGTACGACCCCGACGTGCTACGCGAGGTCATCGAAGCGCTCTGAGCCCCCTCTCGCGGATGCCACCACATCCGCGCGCGGAAGTTGTATCAACGAGCCACTATCGCTCTCCTGCCCCTTGTGGAGACAATGGGCGCCATGACGGCCACCGGCGACCGTACGCAGCCGTTCGACGAGCGCGACGGAGCCTTCGGCGACGCTGTCGAGCATGATCGAGGCACTGCCGACGGCCGGGTCGCGGCGTGGGACGGCGCCGGATCGGATCCGCCGCGATGGGAGCGGGCGACGGCCCTCTTCCTGCGCTGGCGCGATGGCGAGCCCCGCGCAATGGACGAGCTCGTGCGCCTGATGACACCCGTGCTGTGGCACGTCGCGCGCGCATACGGGCTGGACCGTGCCCTGGCCGAGGACGTCGTGCAGTCCACCTGGATGGCGCTCATGCGCCGGCACGCCGCGATCGCCGAACCACGCGCCATCTCGGGGTGGCTGACGATGTGCGCCCGGCGCGAGGCGTGGCGCGTGAGCCGGATGCAGCGCCGAGCGGATCCCACCGAGGCGGAGTTCCTCGAGCCGCACCTGCCCGCGGGCGAGTCCGCCGAGCGCCAGGCGCAGCGCGGAACGGAGGCCGGCGCGCTCTGGAGCGCCGTCGCGGCGCTGAACGCACGGTGCCAGCGGCTGCTGCGCATCGTGGCCTTCGAGGAGCGGCCGGATTACGCCCGGATCGCGCAGGATCTCGCGATGCCGATCGGCTCGATCGGGCCGACCAGGCAGCGCTGCCTGGGCAAGCTCCGCGCGCTGCTGGAGCAGGACGGATGGGAGGACGACGATGACCGTTGAGGAGACAGCGGCCGACGCGGCGCTCTTCGCGCGGCTGCGCGTCGAGTGGGGAGCGCACGATCCGGTGCCCGCCGGGCTTGCGGACCGGATGGTCGCCGCGGTCGCGGTGGAGGACCTCGGGCGCGAGTACGCGCTGCTGACGCTGGTGGAGCAGGAGGGGTCGATCGCCGTGCGCGGCGAGGCGGATACGGCGACCCTGCAGTTCAGCGATGGGACCACGGGCGTCGTGGTGCACGTCACGACGACCGAATCGGATCTGCGCCGGATCGACGGGTGGGTCGACGGGGCCGTTCTCGCAATCCGCCTGATCCAGCAGGACCGCGACTGGTCCGCGGAGATCGCGGGCCCCGGCCGGTTCGCCTTCGACGCGGTGCCGAGCGGTCTTTCGGCGCTGCGGCTGGTCCTGCGCGGGGCGGACGGCGAGCCGATGGAATTCCGCACCCCGCAGTTCGAAGTGTGATGCGAGACGACGGATCGAGCAGGAGACACGGATGGCACGGGACGATGAGGGACAGCATGGCCAGGGCGAGGACGGACGGAGGCCCCGCTCGCGACCGAGCTGGCGGGAGAGGGAGCGCGCGGCGCGATTCAGGGGTGCGGTACTCGACGTGACGCTGCAGCCGGCGCACGGTCCCGCGGCGCACACCACCGTCTACGAGCCGGACGTGCTGCTGGTGCGGCCCGCGTTCTTCGAGCCGGACGCATCGGGCCGCCGCGGAGATGAGCGGCTGGCCGCCCTCGCCGCGGCGCTCGGATGGAGCGTGACCGTGGAGCGCCTGGAGGACTCCCCCAACGCACGGAAGACCGACATGGGATCGTCGGTCTCACGACGGGCGCCGGCAGGCGACCCGGGGCCGGACACGGGCCGCGCCGCCCCGTCGCGCGATCCCGGGGTCGCCGACTCGACGCGTCTGCGGATCGCCGTGTCAGCGGGCGCGGCCCGCGACGCCCGGCCGGTGCTCGCGCCGGACGCCTGGCGTCTGCTCGTGGCGGCGCGCGACGACGGCATCCCGGGTCTCGCCCTGAACCACGTGCTCGGGATCCATCCGTTCACGGGAAATCCGTTCACCGGCAACCCCTTCACCGGAAACCCGTTCACAGGCAACCCCTTCACGGGGAACCCGTTCACCGGCAACCCTTTCACGGGCAACCCGGCGGGGATCGCGAGCTACGGGTTCCCCGGCCTCGGCGGACGGCAGCCCGTCGCGTGGACCGGAGCGGCGCCCGCGCGCGCCCCGCTGCCCGCAGGCGCACGACGTCCGGTCGTCGCCGTGCTGGACACCGGCTGCGGCGCGCACCCGTGGTTCGGGAACCTGCCGGGATCCGCACCGGATGCGGATCCCGTGCTGATCACGCGGACGAGCCTCACCGGCGAGCCGCTCGGGCTGAGCGATCCGGCGACGGATCCGGAGACGCACCCGAGTCTGAGCGAGCCCCTCGACGGGCATCTGGATCCGGTCGCGGGGCACGGCACGTTCATCGCCGGGCTCGTGCTGCAGGCCTGTCCCGAGGCGCAGATCCTGCCGGTCCGGGTGTCCGACGGCAACGGCATCATCATGGAGAACGACCTGCTGGGCGCACTCGGGCGCATCGTCGGACTCCTCGAGTCCGGGACGCTGCACCTGGACGTGATGAGTCTCTCGTTCGGCTTCTTCCACGAATCCCCCGGCGCCGAGGAGACGCAGAGCGAGCTGTACGCACTGCTGCAGCGTGTACGCAGGACCGGGTGCGTCGTGGTGTGCTCGGCCGGCAATGATGCGACCGACCGCCCCTCGTCGCCCGCGGCGCTCTTCGCCTGGGGCCCGGAGTCGGGCATCGATCCTGCCGATGAAGCGGGCCTCGCCCCGCAGGTCTCCGTCGGCGCGCTCAACCCGTCGGCGCGCTCGGTGGCGCTGTTCTCGAACTTCGGCCCGTGGGTGCGCACCTACGTGATCGGCGTCTCGGTGCTCTCCACCCTGCCGGTGTCGTTCGACGGGGGGACGCAGGCCGGGATGCGCGACGACGCGGAGGACCGCCGGCGCGAGACGCTCGATCTCGACGACTTCGCGGGAGGGTTCGCGGTGTGGAGCGGCACCTCGTTCGCCGCGCCGATCGTGGCCGGACGGATCGCGCACGAACTCGGCTCCGGAGCACTGGCTGCGAGAGCACCGACGACCGCCGCGGACGCGGTGGATGCCGTGCTCGAGCACTGCCTGGACCAGGACGGGTCGCGCCCGAAGAAGACACTCCCGTAGCGGACGCCGAAGCGTCATGCTGTGAGGGTGACGCTGACGGCGGATGAGCTGTACCGGCGCGGCCGCGCGCAGCTGAACGCCGGCCGGAACGCTGCAGCGCGGCGCGAGTTCCTGCGCGCGCGAGCGCGCACCGAGGATCCCAATCTCCGGGCCAGGATCGCGGGCTCGCTCGCCGCGATCACGATCCGCCAGGGAGATCGCGCCTCCGCCGAGGCCGTCTGCCTCGAGGCGCTGCGCCTGCCCGGCCTCTCCGTGACGACAGCGGCCATGCTCTACGGTCAGCTCGGCCTGGTCGCCCTGGAACGCGGCGACCTGCCGCGAGCGGTGACGCTGCTGGATCGCAGCATCGCCGGCATCGGCGATGAGGTGGAGCATCGCGGACCGATGCTGCTCAATCGCAGCGTGGCGCACATGCAGGCAGGGCGGTTGGCGCCGGCGATCGCCGACCTCGATCGGGCGGTGCTCGACTACGCGGCGACGGGCGACGAGATCTCGCGTGCCATGGCCGTGCACAATCGCGGCTACGCGGCACTGCTCGCGGGCGAGCTGGTGCCCGCGCTGGAGAAGATGGGCGAGGCGCAGGCGGTGCTGAGCGCGGCGTCGGCAGTGAATGCGGCGATCTGCGATCGCGATCGGGCCGAGGTGCTGCGTGATGCCGGCCTCACCCGCGATGCGGAGCGCACGCTGGAACGGGCGATCCGGGTGTTCGGAGCGCATCGGATGAGGCAGGCGCGCGCGGAGGCGGAGTTCCATCTCGCCCGCTCCCTGCTGAGTCATGAGCCGGAGCGGGCGGCGGCGATCTCCGCCGCGGCCGCACGGCGGTTCCGCGCCGTGGGGAGCGAGTCATGGGCGGTGCGCGCCGAGGCCGTGCGGCTGCGCGCGCTGCTGACCGTGGAGACCGAAGGACGGCCGACCGGGCTGCGCGCTCCGAGCGACGCCGGCGTCGACCGCGTCGAGGCGCAGCTGCAGCACCACCGGCTTCGGGGCGAGGCGTCGTCACTGCGGCTCGCCTGGCAGCGCCACCACGCGCAGACCGGCAGCGCAGTCCCGGTTGCGCAGGCGCGGATACGGGTGTCGCCGGGCGCGGGACTGCAGGTGCGTCTGCTCGCCCACGAGGTGCGAGCGGCGCGGGCCGCCGCTGCCGGGGATGACGCGGGCGCACGTCGGATCGCCGCGGCGGGCCTGGACGAGCTCGCCGCGTGGCAGGCCTCGTTCGGCAGCCTGGATCTCGCCACCGCCCTCGTCATGCACGGCACGGGATTGCTCTACGCCGGGCTGGAGGCAGCGGTGCGCTCCCGTCGGCCGGCGGTGGTGTTCGAGTGGTCGGAGCGCGCCCGGCACCTGAGCCAGCAGACCGTGCCGCTGCGCCCTCCGCCCGACCCCGGGTTGGCCGCGGATCTCGCCGAGCTGCGGATGCTCCGTTCCGAGGCCGCGTCCGGCGACTGGCTCGCACAGCCCCGCGCCGCCGAGCTGAGCGAGCGCGTGCGGCAGCGCGAGTGGTCCTCGATCGGCCGGGCTGGAGGTCGGGAGCGCGCCGCGCTCGACGAGCTGCAGGTGGCGCTCGATGACGACAGCGCCTTCGTCGCCTACGCGTATCAGCGCGACGGCCTGGTCGCGATCGCCGTGACCGCCGACGACGCCCGGGTGATCGACGTCCCCCGCTGGCCCGAGGCGCGACGGGCGATGGCCGGTCTGCGCGCCGATCTGGATGTCGCAGCGACCGTCCGCGACGGTCCCATGGGCTCGGTCGTGCGACGCGCGCTCGACGAGCGGCTCATGATTCTGTCGGAGACGCTGCTGACGCCGGTGCTCCCAGTCGTGGGCGATCGGCGCCTCGCGCTGGCTGCGGCGGCGATCCTGAACGGCCTCCCCTGGGGCATGCTGCCCGGGATGCGCGGCCGGGTGTTCACCCTGACCGACTCGGCGACGCAGTGGCTGCGTGCTCGCGGTGAGGCGCCATTCCGGGGCGCCGGTTTCGCGGTCGGTCCGCGTGTCGTCCGGGGCGCCGAGGAGGTCGCCCGTGCCGCAACCGCGTGGCCGGGCGCGCAGGTGCTCGGTCCCGACGCGGCGACCGTGGGCGCGACGACGGAGCTGTCCACGCGGGTGAGCGTACTGCACGTCGCCGCGCACGGTCGCCACGCCGACGGCAACCCCATGTTCTCCGGCCTGGAGCTCGCCGACGGTGCCCTCTTCGGCTATGACATCGACCAGATGGGGCGGGTCCCGGACACCGTCGTGCTGTCGGCGTGCGAGGTCGGACGATCGTCCGTGCGCTGGGGGTGGGAGGCGATCGGCATGACCAGGGTCTGGCTGCATGCGGGCACGCGCGCGGTCATCGCGTCGCCCGTGATCGTCGCCGACGACGACGCGTGCGAGCTTCTCGGCGCGGTCCACGCCGGACTCGCCGCGGGGCTCGCCCCCGCGCACGCACTGGCACGGGCGACGGAGCAGACGGGCGTCGTCTCCCCCTTCCAGACGCACGGCAGCGGCTTCTGAGCCCGATGTATCACCGGCCACCCTGGGTGCTCTTCTTCTGCGGATCGATACGGTGCGGCCACTGCGAAGAGCGTCGGCCACTGGGGACACCGTGAACTGGGGATGTGCGAAGTCGGGTTGACGCACAGCGATCCGAGGGGAAGGGGTGCCGCCGAGGGGACCGGCGGCACCCCTTCCTGCGTGCTTCGCCGGGTCACTCGTCCAGCGGGTCCTCCTCGGCCGGCACGGGTCCGACCTCGACCGGGCGGCCCGGACTGTTCGACCACGCGCTCCAGGATCCGGGGTACACGATCACCTCCCGGCCGATGAGCGCGCCGGCGAGAGCGAGCTGAGCCGCCGTCACGCCGGATCCGCAGTACGCCGCGATCGGCACCTCTTCCCCGGCGCCCGCGGCCTCGAACGCCGCCACGATCTCGGCAGGGCTGCGGAAGCGCCCGTCGGCGGTGAGCAGCTCGGCGATCGGCAGGTTGCGCGCGCCCGGGATGTGTCCGGCGACGGGGTCGATCGGCTCGGTCTCGCCGCGGAAGCGCTCGGGAGCACGCGCATCGAGCAGCACTCCGCCCCACCCTGCGATCTGATCGGTGTCGAGCACGTCCGCGGTGCCGGGCCGGCTCAGTACGACGTCCCCCGGCCGCGGGATGATCTCGCCCTCCTCGATCTCTCCCCCGGCCTCGCGCCATGCTCCGAGACCGCCGTCGAGCACGCGCACGTCCGCGATCCCCGCCCGGCGCAGGGCCCACCACGCGCGGGATGCGGGCAGCGAGCGGGAGTCGTCGTAGACCACGATGGTCTGCCCCTGTCGAATACCCCACCGTCGCGCCGCCTCCGCCAGCGCATCGTCGGAGGGCAGCGGATGCCGGCCCTCCGACGCCGCACCGTGACCCGCGAGATCGGCCTCCAGGTCGGCGAACACCGCGCCGGGGATGTGTCCCGCGAGGTAGTTCGCGTGCCCGTCCGCGAAGCCGAGGCGGTAGCGCACATCGAGGATCCGCGGATCGGCGCCGTCGTCGGCGACCGGCTCCCTCTCGAGAAGGGCGCGGAGTTCGGCGGCGGTGATGAGGTCTGCCATGGTCCCATCATGCCAACCTCCTTCGTGAGCGGCACGGGCGGCGCCCGGCGCCTCCGCCGGGCGATCCGATACCCCCTACGCTGGAGACATGACCGGCCACTCCCCCCGTCCAGCGCTTCGCTGGGGCATCCTCGCCACGGGCGGCATCGCCGCCGCCTTCGCCGCCGACCTGCGTACGGCGGGGCTCGACCTCGTCGCCGTCGGATCCCGGTCGCAGGAGTCCGCCGCCGCCTTCGCCGCGCGCTTCGGCATCGCCCGGGCGCACGGATCCTATGAGGCGCTCGTGGCGGATCCCGAGGTCGACATCGTCTACGTCGCCACCCCGCATCCGATGCACCACGCCGACGCCCGTCTCGCTCTCGAGCACGGCAAGCACGTGCTCGTCGAGAAGGCGTTCACCCTCAACCGCGCCGAGGCGCAGGATCTCGCCGACCTCGGTCGTGAGAAGGGTCTGCTCGTCATGGAGGCCATGTGGACCCGGTATCTGCCGCACATGGCACGTCTGCGCGAGATCGTCGCCGCCGGAACGCTCGGTGAGATCCGCGCGGTCTCGGCCGACCACACGCAGTCGCTGCCGACGGATCCGGCCCATCGCCTGAACGCCCTCGAGCTGGGCGGCGGGGCGCTCCTGGACCTCGGGATCTACCCGATCTCGTTCGTGCACGACGTCCTCGGCGCGCCGGTGACCGTTCAGGCCACGGGGCGCCTGGTGGAGACCGGCGCCGACGCGGAGGTCGCCACCGTCATGACGCACGCCGGAGGCGCCGTCTCCACGACGCTCTCCTCGTCGCGCGCGGCCGGCCCCAACACAGCCGTCGTGCTCGGCACCCAGGCCCGCATCGAGATCGACCGGGTCTGGTACTCCCCCACGACCTTCCGGGTGATCGCCGCCGATGGCACCGTGCTCGAGGAGTTCGACGGTCGCACCACCGCTCATGGTCGCGGTGGCGGACGCGGCATGCAGTACCAGGCGCTCGCCGCCGAGCGCTACGTCGCGGAGGCCGCCGAGCGCGGCTCGGCGCCGGACAGCGATCTGCTGCCCGTCGCGGAGTCGGTGGCGATCATGGGTCTGCTCGATGAGATCCGCGGGCAGATCGGCGTGCAGTATCCGGGCGAGACCGCCTGATACCCGAGAACCTCCGAACCGAAGGAGCCCCATGGCCGAGCCGCAGGACACCCGTGTCGCCGTCTATCTCGACTTCGACAACATCGTCATCTCCTGGTACGACCGCGTGCACGGACGCAACGCGTACAGCAAGGACCGTCAGCGGATCCAGGACAATCCGGCCGACGCCGAGGTCGCGGAGCGGCTCAAGGCCGCGATGATCGACGTCGGCGCGATCATCGACTACGCCTCCTCGTTCGGCACGCTGGTGCTCACGCGGGCATATGCCGACTGGTCTTCACCGGTCAACGCCGAGTACCGGTCGCAGCTGGTGGCCCGGGCCGTCGATCTCGTGCAGCTCTTCCCAGCCGCGGCCTACGCGAAGAACGGCGCCGACATCCGCCTGGCGGTCGACGCCGTGGAGGACATGTTCCGCCTCCCCGATCTCACCCACGTGGTCATCGTCGCCGGCGACAGCGACTACGTGCCGCTCGCACAGCGGTGCAAGCGCCTGGGCCGGTACGTGATCGGCGTCGGCGTCGCCGGCTCCACCGCCAAGTCGCTCGCCGCGGCCTGCGACGAGTTCGAGGCCTACGACTCGCTTCCCGGCGTCGAGCGCGCGGTGACGCCGGCACCGCCGGCCGAAGAGGCGGCGCCGAAGAAGACAGCCGCCAAGCAGACCCAGAGCGCACGCAAGCAGTCCCGCGCGACCACCGAGAAGGACGTGCCCAGCACGTCCGATCAGGAGCAGGCCACGGCGACCCTCGTGCGCGCGCTGCGCCTCGGGCACGACAAGAGCGACGGCGACGAATGGCTGCACAGCTCGGCGGTGAAGACGCAGATGCGGCGCATGGACCCCTCGTTCAGCGAGAAGGCGCTCGGCTACCGCTCGTTCAACGCCTTCGTGAAGTCGCGGGCCGACATCGCCGAGCTCGAGGAGTCCGGCCACGAGCGCCTCGTGCGCCTCAAGGACGCCTGAGGTTCAGCGCCACCGATCCCCTCCGCTCGCCGCGCTCGCTTCGGCGTTCAGGTCGCAACGTCTGCTTGCCGCGACCCCGCTCGTCGCGACCTCTTCTCGTCGCGACCCCTGCTCGTCGCGACCTCTGCTCGTTTAGGCGCAATATCTGCTCGTTCCGAGCGTCTGGAAGAGCAGTTTTTGCGACCTGAAGGGCCAGAGTTGTCCTCCCGAAGGGCCAGAGTTCTGTTCCTGAAGCCCTGTTTGCATAATTGAACATGTTCGATAATCTGAACCCATGACCATCGGATCCCCGTACGCGATCGCTCTCGGCGACCGCATCACCACGCTGCATCCGCGTCTGCAGGCGTACGTCCAGCCGATCCCCGCGGGGTGGGTCGGCGTCGGCGACGGCGTCTTCGACCAGGTCGGCTGCCGGAACCCGCTCCTGCGGACGCTGCTCGGCCCGCTGCTGCGGGTGCTGCAGCGGGGCGGCGCGGTCTACGCCGGCTGGGCGCAGGCAGTCCCGTTCACGGTGCGCAACCGCGACGAAGTGGGCCGATCCGCAGAGCGCACGCTGCACCTTCGCACCGACCCCTGGACCATGCGCGATCAGGTGCACCCGCTGCCGCACGGCCGGGTCGTGGATCGCCTGGGGCGGGGTGGAGTGGTCGCCGCGGTCTTCGAGGTGACGGCATCCGACGGCGCCCTCGAACTGCGGAGCACTCGGGTGGGCCTGCGACTGGGACGAGTGCGGATCCGGTTCCCGCAGTGGCTCGCTCCGCGGATTCGACTGCGGGAGAGCGCAGACGACGCGGTCGGCGCGCAGCGGGTCGCTCTGACCGTGGACATGCCGCTGCTCGGCCGCATCCACGAGTACGCCGGCACGTTCCAGTACCGGATCGAGGAGGACGCATGAACGGAGCGGACACCCGCCGCGGACGGGTGGTGCTCGGCGGATCCACGGGATTCATCGGCCAGGATCTCGCCCGGCGCTGGCGCGCCGCGGGACGCGAGGTCATCACGATCTCCCGTCACGGCGCCGACCTGACCTGGGGAGACCAGGCCGGGATCGATGCCGCCGTCGACGGCGCGGATCTCGTGGTCGGGCTCGCCGGCAAGAGCGTGAACTGCCGCTACACAGCGGCGAACCGTGCCGAGATCTTCCGTTCGCGCGAGGAGACGACCGCCGCCCTGCGCACCGCGATCGGACGTGCGGCGACCCCGCCCCCGTTGTGGGTGAACTCCTCGACGGCGACGATCTACCGGCATGCGGAGGACCGGGCTCAGACCGAATCGACCGGAGAGCTCGGCACCGGGTTCTCCGTCGAGGTCGCGAGGGCGTGGGAGCGCGCACTGTTCACGGGCGAACTGCCGGGAACGCGCCGCGTGGCGCTGCGCACCGCGATCGTGCTCGGTGACGGCGGCGTGCTCGCCACCCTGCGCACCCTCACCCGGCGGGGCCTCGGCGGCACGCAGCACGACGGACACTGGCCGATCGGCCGCGCCCGTCGTGCGGCGGGCACCGCACACGAGTTCCGCACCCGCGGAGGGCGGCAGCGATTCAGCTGGGCGCACCTCGACGACGTGGCGGGGATCATCGCCTTCCTCGAGGCTCACCCCGAGCTGGAGGGCCCCGTCAACGTGGTGTCCCCGGGGGCCGGCGACAACCGGACGCTCATGGCGACGATCCGCCGCGCCCTGGACGTGCCGTTCGGGCTGCCGCAGCCGCGCTGGATGCTCGAGCTCGGCGCGATCGGGATCCGCACCGAGACCGAACTGATCCTGAAGAGCCGCTGGGTCGCGCCGGAGAAGCTCCTCGCCGCGGGCTACGCGTTCGCGCACCCCGACCTCGACGAGGCCGTGCGCGCTTCGTTCACGACCGCCGCCCGCGCCCGCGCCTGACGCCCCCTGGCGCCGCGCTCAGTGGTCGCAGATTGCCGTCATCCGAGGGCCGAAGCCGCAATATGCGACCAGCGAGCAGCCGGGCTCAGCGTCCTTCGACCTGGCGCCGCGAGCAGCCGGGCTCAGCGCCCCTGGATCTGACGCACAGCCCCGGCCAGCTCCGGGAACCGGAACACGTATCCGGCATCCTCGAGCACCTGCGGCAGCACCCACCGGCTCTTCAGGATGAGCTCGGATTCGGTGCGCAGCACGGCCATCCCGGGCTCCAGCACGAAGCGCGGCGCAGGCAGTCCGAACGGCGCGCGCACGGCCCGGCGCAGCGTGCGCATGAGCTCGATGTTGGTCACGGCGTTCGGCGACGCCATGTTCACGGGCCCCGTGATCTCGTCGTGGTCGCGGAGGAATCGCACCGCCTGCACGAAGTCCTGCTCGTGCATCCAGCTCAGCCGTTGCCGGCCCCGCGAGTGCTCATAGTCGGGCCGCGCGGGCTCGGAGGGATGCGGGCCGATCCCCCGGTAACGCCGATGCGGGAACCACCAGCCGTCGTACTGCGGTCCGCCGAGACCCAGCCGAGCCAGGCGCAGCAGCATCGTCATGACCGGAGCACCGCGGCCCAGCACGAGCGACGTCCGCAGGGCGATCCGGCGGGTTCCCGGAAGCTCGCCGGCGAACAGCGCGGCCTCCCACTCCCGGGTGACGTCGGGCGAGAAGCCCCGCTCCTCGAGCGGATCCGCCTCCGTCCGCGGCGTGGCGAGCGAGTAACGGTAGGCGGTGGCGGAGCTGCCGTTCATCCACACCGCCGGTGGATTGGCGGCGGACGAGATCGCGCGGTGCAGGGCCGCCGTGGTGCGTACGCGCGAGCGCAGGATCTCGTCACGGTTGCGGTCGGTGTAGCGGCAGTCGATGCGCCGGCCGGCCAGGCCGATCACGAGCGCGGAGCCGTCGACCAGACGGAGGATCCCGTCCTCGTCATCCCAGCGCGCATCGGCATCGGCACCCCGCCCGATCGTGCGCACGTCGTAGCCATCCACGCGCAGCGCGTCGCGCAGTGCGGTGCCGAGATAGCCGCTGCCGCCGCCGATCACGGCGCGGGGACGCTGCGGTGCGGTGCTCATTCCGTGCCCTTTTCGCCCTGCTGCTTCTTGCGCTTCTCGATCTCGGCGCGCAGTCGCCACTCCTCGATCTCGCGATCCAGGTCGGCGATCTGTTCCTCGGTGCTGCGTGTGTCGCGGGGCTGGGACGGCGCGGCGGGCGCCGGCGGGCCGGAGCGGCGCTCGCGCGGACGCGGCAGCCGGATCCCCTCCCCGTCGTATTCGCGACCGACCAGGAACCAGATCAGGGATCCGGCGAGCGGCACGATGATCACGAGGATGATCCAGAAGACCTTGGGCAGGTGCTTCACCTGGTCGTCGCGGCGCGTGATGATGTCGATGAGCGCGCCGATCAACAGCAACAGCACGAGGATCGAGAACACCAGGCCCATGCCGACAGCCTAAGAGATCGCGGACGCGCTCCGGCCCAGCCCCTACGGCAGGGTGTGTCCGGCGGCGCGGAACAGTTCGTACCACTCGGCGCGGCTGAGCTCGACGTCGGCGCCCTCCGCCGCCTCCTGCACGCGCGACGGCGTGGTGGTGCCGAGCACGACCTGCATGCCGGCGGGGTGCCGGGTGATCCACGAGGTGGCGATGCCCGTGGGCGTGACGCCGTGCGCGGCCGCGATCCGGTCGATCACCGCGTTGAGCTCCGGGTAGGCCGGGTTGTCCAGGAACACTCCGGTGAAGAAGCCCGCCTGGTAGGGCGACCACGCCTGGATGGTGATGCCCTCGATACGGCAGTACTCCACGATCCCGCCGCCGTCGCGGACGATGCTCTGATCCAGGCCGGCCATGTTCGCCGCGAGCGGCTGCGCGATGATCGGCGCGTGCGTGATGGACAGCTGCAGCTGGTTGGCGATGAGCGGCTGCGTCACCGCGGTCTTCAGCAGATCGATCTGCCGCGGCGTGTGGTTGGAGACGCCGAAGGAGCGTACCTTGCCGGAGGTGTGCAGCTCGTCGAAGGCGCGCGCGACCTCGTCCGGCTCCACGAGGGCGTCGGGACGGTGCAGCAGCAGCACGTCGATGCGGTCGGTGCGCAGCGCCTTCAGGGAGCCCTCGACCTGTCCCATGATGTGCTCGTAGGAGAAGTCGAACATCCCCTCCGAGGGCACGATGCCGCACTTGGTCTGCAGGGTGATCTCGTCGCGTTCCGCAGCGGACAGCCCGAGTGCGGCGCCGAAACGGTCCTCACAGACGTGCATCGCACCGCCGTAGATGTCGGCATGATCGAAGAAGTCGATCCCGTTCGCTCGCGCGGTGTCGTACAGCTCACGGATCTGAGTGTGGGTGCGCCCGTCGATGCGCATCATCCCGGCGACGACCGCCGGAGCGGATCCGGATCCGAATCGGACCTGCTTCATGATCTGCTCTCCTCCCGCGCAGCGTGCTGCGCTGTGTCCGATGCGGCGTGCGTCGCACCCTGCTCGGCCGCCCGTGCCACGAACGACCGGTAGTCATCATCCGCCAACTCGGCATAGGCGTTGGCCCAGCTCACCAGGATATCGGCGAGCTGGGCGCCCTTGCCCGCGTATCCGGCGATCTGTGCGGCCGCGGGCGCCTGCGCGTGCGCGCGGGCGAGCGTGATCGCGCAGGCCACCGCGTACTCGCGATACCCCTCGTCCTCGACCTCGTCTGTGTCGATCGAGCCCTTCATGTCGTGGAACTGACGCACGTAGTAGTCATCACGGGAACCCTTGATGTGCCCCAGGAAGGGATCCGAGAAGGCTTGCAGCACACGCTGCACGCCGACGACGCGTGCCCCTTCGCCGCTCTCGCGGATCCGTTCCTGAAGGTCGGCGGGCTGCTCGATCCCGCCGTACTCCTCGAGCACGCTGCGCCCCGCCTGCTTCACCTGTAGAAGCAGCGGCTCGGCGTCAGCGGTGCCGAGCACGGCGAGGAAGCAGCGCGTGCCGACGCTGCCCACGCCGACCACACGGCGCGCCACGTCGCGCACCCGGTACTGGCGCAGCAGCAGCTGGATGTCGATGTTCGCGGTGACGGCGTACCGCTCGAAGGCGGTGTCGCTGACCTCGCGGATCTCGGGATCGGCGTGCGTCATGACCGGGGGCTGCTCGACGAACCGCAGGTGGCCGTCGTCGCCGCGGACCGTCAGCTTGCGTGCGGCGCGGGCCCCGGTCCGCTTCTCGGCGGCGGCGATCGCCTTTTGCAGGGTCTGTTGCGAGTCGACGTCGAGTCCGTCCCTTGCCGCGGTGGCATCGAAATGGGCGAAGTACCGCTGCAGCGGATCCGCGTCGACGGCGGCGCGCAGCGCTCTCGCGTACGCGAGGACGCATCGCCGCGCTGCATCGTCCGCCAATGCCTGTCCGCGGCTTTCGCGTGCTCCGATCACGACGCTCGCGACGAGCCGCTTGAGGTCCCATTCCCAGGGCGCCCACGCGGCCTCGTCGAAGTCGTTCAGGTCGAACATCAGCGTGCGCTGGGGAGACGCGAAGAAGCCGAAGTTGCCGATGTGGGCGTCGCCGCAGGACGGCACCAGTATCCCCGTGTGCGGCTCGCGCGCGAAGTCCGCGGCCATGATCGCGGCTGTGCCCCGGTAGAACGCGAACGGATCGGAGGCCATCCGCTCCGTGCGCAGCGGCACGAGATCCTGCAACCGCGTGCTGTTCTGGCGATCGAGGATCCCGAGCGGGTCGCGTCCGGTCGTGGTGATCGTCGCCAGGGCGGTGCGGGGCATGCGGTCACGAGCGGCTCTGCCCGCGGCCAGCCCTTCCGCCCGGGAGAGCATCGTGTCGCCGGCGAGGCTGGTTTCGGTCATGGCCCATTGTCCCCCGCGCCGGTTCGTTCGTTGCCCTGCGCACCGGATCCGAGGCATGATCTCCGATGCACGATGATCGGCTGTCGTCCCGGGGCGGCCCAGAGGAAAGGCATCGCAGATGAGCGATCAGAACCCCGGCCACGCGGTCGATCCCGAGGACGCCCTCGAGAACGAGCGCGAGCTCACCGGCGATCGCCTCATGGCGGTCGAAGACTTCTCCAGCGAGGACGCGGGCTACCACAAGGCACTCAAGCCCCGTCAGATCCAGATGATCGCGATCGGCGGCGCCATCGGCACCGGACTGTTCATGGGAGCGGGCGGGCGCCTGGCCTCGAGCGGGCCGGCGCTGATCATCGTCTACGCGGTGTGCGGCTTCTTCGCGTTCCTCATCCTGCGCGCGCTCGGCGAGCTCGTGCTGCATCGTCCGTCCTCCGGATCCTTCGTTTCGTACGCCCGCGAGTTCTACGGCGAGAAGGTCGCTTTCGTGAGCGGCTGGCTCTACTTCCTCAACTGGGCCATGACGTCCATCGTCGACGTGACCGCGGCGGCGCTTTATGTGAAGTTCTGGGCGCACTACTGGCCCCCGCTGCAGGCCGTGCCGCAGTGGCTCATCGCACTCGTCGCGCTCGTCGTGGTGCTGTCGCTGAACCTCGTCAGCGTGAAGCTCTTCGGCGAGATGGAGTTCTGGTTCGCGATGATCAAGGTCGTCGCGCTCGTGGCGTTCCTGATCATCGGGACGGTCATCCTCATCATGCAGGCCCCGACCGATGTCGGGCCCACCGGCTTCTCGATCATCGCGGAGCACGGCGGAGTCTTCCCGATGGGCCTGTTCGCCCCACTCATCGCGATCTCCGGCGTGGTGTTCGCGTACGCCTCGATCGAGCTCGTCGGCACGGCTGCGGGCGAGACGGCCGAGCCTGCGAAGATCATGCCCCGTGCGATCAACACCGTCGTGATCCGGATCGCGATCTTCTACGTCGGCTCGATCCTGCTGCTCTCGCTCCTGCTTCCGTTCAACACCTACAAGGCCGGGGAGTCGCCGTTCGTGACCTTCTTCACCCACCTCGGCGGCGCCGAGACGGGCGCCGTGGCCGGATCGGTGATGAACTTCGTCGTGCTCACCGCCGCCCTCTCCAGCCTGAACGCCGGGCTGTACTCGACCGGCCGCATCCTGCGGTCCATGTCGGTGAACGGGTCGGCGCCGCGCTTCACGGCACGGATGAGCCGCAACGGCGTGCCGTACGGCGGCATCCTGCTCACCTCGGTCATCACGCTCGCGGGCGTCGTCCTGAACGCGGTGGTGCCGTCGCAGGCCTTCGAGATCGTGCTCGAGGTCTCTGCGCTCGGCATCATCGGCGGGTGGGCCACCATCATCCTCTGCCAGCTGCGCCTGCACGCGCTGACGAAGAAGGGCCTGCTCGAGCGATCGTCATTCCGGATGTTCGGCGCCCCCTACACCGGATACCTCACCCTCGCGTTCCTGCTGTTCGTGCTCGTGACCATGGGCTTCACCGAGACCGGCCGCTGGGTGCTGCTCTCCCTCATCGTCATCGTCCCGGCCCTCATCGTGGGGTGGTTCGCCGCCCGCAAGGGGATCCTCGCAGCCGCCCAGGAGCGCGAGGGCTACACCGGCATGCACTCCGTGCTCCCGCACCGCCAGGCGACCGAGGCCCTGCGCGACGACAGCTGACCGCGCCTTCACGGTGCCCGCCGTCAGGCTCGCGGCCGAGTCCGAATGTCGGACGCCCGGCGTAGCGTCGGAACGACGGCGGATCCCCCCGCTACGGTTTCCCTCTCAAAGGAGCGTGCAGCATGGACTGGAAGATCGAGCTCATCTTCGTACCGGTCACAGACGTCGATCGTTCGAAGGAGTTCTACGAGCGCATCGGCTTCCACGCCGATCATGACCAGACGCCGTTCGAGGGGCTGCGCTTCGTGCAGATGACGCCTCCCGGATCCGCCTGCTCGATCGCGTTCGGAACCAACCTCGGGGTCGATCTCGAGCCGGGCACGCAGAACACGATCCAGGTCGTCGTGCCGAACGCCGACGAGGCTCTGGCGCATCTGCGCAGTGTGGGCGCAGAAGCGACCGATGTCGATGAGCAGGCCTGGGGCCGCTTCGTCACGTTCGCCGATCCCGACGGCAACCGCTGGACGCTGCAGGAGCTGCCGGACCGCAGCGCTCAGGCCTGATCCCCGCCCCGGAGCGGGGCGCGGCGCGCGCCCCGCTCCGGGTCACGCGGGGGCGGCGCGACTTCGTCCGCACGGCGTGCCCCGGGCGCGCTAGCGTGGGCTCCATGAGCTCCCCGATCGACGCCACCACGACGCCCGCCTGGACCGCACTCACCGCGCTGCGGGAGTCGTTCTCTCCCGATCTGCGCGGCTGGTTCGCCGCAGACCCGGAGCGCGTGGAGAGTCTGACCTTCGACCTTGCGGACCTCCGCGTCGATCTGTCGAAGAACCTCATCACGCCCGAGATCCGTGCGGCCCTGGTGCAGCTCGCCGAGCAGACCGGCGTCGCCGAGCGCTTCGCCGCGATGCTGGCCGGTGAGCATATCAACACGACCGAGGACCGCGCCGTGCTGCACACGGCGCTCCGGCGTCCCGCGGACGCCTCCCCCGCGCTCGTCGTCGATGGCCAGGACGTTGACCACGACGTGCACGCGGTGCTCGACGCGCTGAGTGCTTTCGCCGACCGGGTGCGCTCCGGCGAGTGGCGGGGCGTGACCGGCAAGAAGGTCACGCACGTCGTCAACATCGGTATCGGCGGATCCGATCTCGGCCCGGTCATGGTCTACGAGGCGCTGAGGCCCTACGCCGATGCCGGGGTTCAGGCTCGCTTCGTCTCCAACATCGATCCGACCGACATCGCGCAGAAGACCGCGGATCTGGATCCCGAGACGACGCTGTTCGTGGTCGCCTCGAAGACCTTCACGACTCTCGAGACGCTCACCAATGCGCGCCTCGCCCGCGACTGGCTCTGGGAGCACCTCGCCGCCGCCGGCGTCGACGTCGCGACCGACGAGGCCCGCAGCGACGCGGTCGCGCACCACTTCGTCGCCGTCTCCACGGCACTGGACAAGGTCGCCGCATTCGGCATCGACCCCGCCAACGCGTTCGGCTTCTGGGACTGGGTCGGCGGACGCTACTCCGTGGACAGCGCGATCGGCCTGTCGCTCGCGATCTCGCTCGGCCCTGACGTGTTCCGTGAGCTGCTCGCCGGCTTCCATGCCGTCGACGAGCACGTGAGCACCACTCCCCTGGAGCGCAACGTGCCGGTCCTGATGGGCCTGCTCAACGTCTGGTACTCGAACTTCCTCGGCGCGCAGTCGCACGCGGTGCTCCCCTACGCGCAGCAGCTGAGCCGCTTCCCCGCCTATCTGCAGCAGCTCACCATGGAGTCCAATGGCAAGTCGGTGCGCTGGGACGGCACGCCGGTGACGACCGACACCGGTGAGGTGTTCTGGGGTGAACCGGGCACGAACGGGCAGCACGCCTTCTACCAGCTCATCCATCAGGGCACGCGTCTCATCCCGGCTGACTTCATCGCCGTCGCGAACCCCGCCTACCCGCTCGCCGATGACGGCCGCGACGTGCACGGCCTGTTCCTCGCGAACTTCCTCGCGCAGACCAAGGCGCTCGCGTTCGGCAAGACCGCGGAGGAGGTCGAGGCCGAGGGCACGACGGGCGCGCTCGTCGCCGCGAGGACCTTCCCCGGCAACCGCCCGACGACCTCGATCTTCGCCCCTGCGCTGACGCCGGCCGTGCTCGGCCAGCTGATCGCCCTCTACGAGCACATCACGTTCACGCAGGGCGCGATCTGGGGCATCAACTCGTTCGATCAGTGGGGCGTCGAGCTCGGCAAGCAGCTCGCCCTGCAGATCGCCCCAGCGATCGAGGGCGATCAGGAGGCGATCGCCGCGCAGGATCCCTCCACCCGCGCGCTGCTCGCCTACTACCGGGAGCACCGCGACTGACGCCTCAGCGGCTCAGAGCAGGTCTTCGTCGGTCGTCGGCGGCACCGTGCGGCGGCCGCGCCGCACGAGCAGCAGGATCAGGCTGAGGAGAAAGACGACCGCACCGGCGATCATCAGGATGTAGCCGACGAGGTGCAGGTCGATCCACGAGACCTGGACATTGAGTGCGAACTCGAGGATCGCGCCGATCACGAAGAGGACGATGCCGGTTCCGATGCCCATGAGGAGTGCCTCCATTCGGTAGCTGGATGCCGTACGGGGTGAGAATAGGCCGGATCCCGCCGAGATCCATGGGGCTTGACAACCGGTCGCCGAGCCGATCGCGCTGCCGAGAGAGATCGCCGGCCCTCCGCCTAGAGTGGGCCGGGACCACCCCTATGACGATGCCCGCGCAGGTGAAGGAGCCGGATCGATGACGACACCGTTGCAGGAGATCCTCGACAGGCACGTCGCGAGCGGAACCGCGCCCGGGATCGTGGTCGCCGACGGGGACGCCGCAGGCCGGCTGGACATCCTCTCCTCGGGCGATCTCCCGCTCGACGCCATCGTGCGCATCCAGTCGATGACGAAGCCCGTGCTGGCGATCGCGACGCTCCAGCTGGTGCAGGAGGGCCGGCTCGAGCTCGACGCCCCCGTGCAACGGTGGATCCCGGAGCTCGCCGATCGCCGTGTTCTGCGCACTCCGCAGTCAGCGCTCGACGAGGTCGTGCCCGCCGAATCGCCCATCACCGTCCGGCACCTGCTCACCAACACCTCCGGATACGGCATGACGACCGCTCCCGGACCGCTGCGGGACGCGATGGTGCAGGGTCGCACCCACGCGAGCCAGGACCCGGTCGCGCTCGGCGCCCAGGACTGGCTGCATGCCCTCGCCGAGCTCCCGTTGATGTTCCAGCCCGGAACGGGATGGCGGTACCACCACTCCTTCGGGATTCTGGGCATCCTCCTCGGCCGCATCGTGGAGCGCCCCGTGCAGGATCACCTCGCCGACGAGATCTTCGATCCGCTCGGCATGGTCGACACCGGATACTCCGTTCCGCCGCAGCAGGCGCACCGCCTTCCCGCCGCCCACCGTCACGACGGTTCGGGCGGGCTGCTCGAGATCGAGCCCGCCGGTTCGGGCTTCTACGTCGCGCCGGCACCGTTCGATCTGAGTCACGCCGAGCTCGTCTCGACCGCGTCGGACTATGCGTCGTTCGCCCGGATGCTGGCTTCCGGCGGCCGCGCCGGTGACCGGACGATCGTGCACCCGGGTCTACTCGACGAGATGCGGACCGATCGCGTTCCGGCGCGGCTCAAGACGCCGGACAGCTTCTTCCCCGGCTTCTGGGACGGGGCGGGCTGGGGCTACGGCGTCGCCGTGCAGACGGACGGGCCGCACCGAGGCCGCTACGGGTGGTCCGGAGGCCTGGGCACCGACTTCTACATCGATCCCGACGGATCGTTCCGGGTGATCCTGACCCAGATCGAGATGGGTGCGGAGACGATGGCGCTCTTCGCGGATCTCGCCTGAGCGGCGTTGCGCCGGAGATCGAGGCCGCGCGTCACCCGTGGCCTGGCCACGACCAAGGGGCGACGAACGCCCTCGATCAGGCGCGCCGGTACTGCCCGACCATGGGGCAGTCGAACGGGTCACGAGCGGCGAGCCCCACCCGGTTGAGGTAGTCGATGACGATCGCGTAGGAGCGTCCCAGCGACGTCTCGGTGTAGGGGATGTCGTGGGTGACGCAGAACTCGCGGACGATCTCGCTGGCCCGGGCCAGGTGCTTCCGGGACATGCTCGGGAACAGGTGGTGCTCGACCTGGTAATTCAGCCCGCCCATGAGCCAGGTGGCCCACCAGCCGCCGCGGATGTTGCGTGAGGTGTAGACCTGCTTCGAGAAGAAATCGAGACGCGCGTCAGGAGCGATCACGGCCATGCCCTTGTGGTTGGGCGCGAAGGACGCCCCCATGTACACGCCGAAGACGGCGAGCATGACGCCGACGAACGCGGCGGCTTTGCCGAGCGGCAGCAGCAGGAACAGGGGCGTCAGCACGAGCGCGAAGCGAGCGGCGATCAGGCCGAGTTCCACCCAGCGGCCCTTCACCGGCTCGCGGCCCATGAGGTGCTTGATGCCGAGGTAGTGCAGGTTGAGCCCCTCGAGCGTCAGCAGGGGGAAGAACAGCCAGCCCTGCTTGCGCGTGATCATCCGGATCAGGCCCCGTGCCTGTGCGGCGTCCTCCTCGAGGAACGAGATCGTGTCGACCTCGATGTCGGGATCCTTCCCGACGCGGTTCGGGTTCGCGTGATGACGGCTGTGCTTGGAGTCCCACCAGGAATAACTGATGCCCACGACGCCGGCGGCCAGGACACGCGCGAGCCGATCGTTCGCCGGTCCGGTGGTGAGGATCTGCCTGTGCGCGGCCTCATGTGCGAGGAACGCGACCTGGGTGAAGAGGATCCCGAAGACGGCGGCCATGAGCAACTGGAACCAGCTGTCCCCCAAGAGCACGGATCCCGCGATCGCCGCACCGAACGCGCACGCGAGCGCGGCAGCCACGAGCACGTAGAACCTCGGCGTACGCTGCATCAGCCCGGTCTCCCGCACCACCCGTGACACCTCGACGAATGCGCGTGCGACGTGCGGGAAATCCTCCTGGCGGGCGTAGGTCTGGCGGACGGGCCCCAGACGCGAGGGGATCTCTGTGCGTACAGACGTCATCGATGAGCGCTTTCCCTGGGTCCGGCCGAGGGCCGGAGCTGGAGCCAAAGGCGGGCGCCGATCGCTGGTCCCACGCTACGCGCAGGCATATGCGGGGATGGGCATGCGACGCCTGTGCATCCGCCTCGAATGCGCTCGCGACGAACTCCCTGGAAGCGGGAGAAACACCGCTCAGGCGATGGACATCAGGCGGCCGTCGCGATGCGCGGCGTCCAGGGCTTCCTCGGCGGCCCGGCGTCCCTCGGCGACGAGTCGGGGGACGTCCTTCATGACCCACTGCGCCATGCGCTCCATCTCCGGCTGGATGAGGAGGACAGACGGGTCTGCGGCGAGGTCCGCCGCGGCGGTGACGGTGCGCATCATGCGGACGTTCTCCCACTTGGCGTGCAGTCGCACCACGATCGTGCGCTCCGCACCGAGTGCACGGGTCACGGAGTCGGGGACGTTGTCGACCATCCCGCCATCGGCGAGCAGCGCGCCGTCGCGGCGGACCGGTGGCAGCACCCCGGGGACGGCGACGGTGGCGCGCAGGGCGGTGCTGAGCGGCCCCCGGTCGAGGATCACGCCGCGCCGTGCGCGCAGATCCGTCGCATAGGCACCGAATCGGCGAGGCAGGTCCTCGATCAGAGGGTCGCGACCGAGGATGCGGTGGATCGCGTCCGTCACGGCGTGGGTGTCGAGCAGGCCCCACCGCGGACGCAACGACCAGCGGGCGATCTCGCCCCAGCGGAAGCCGCGGACCGCGCGTTCGATCGCATCGGCGTCGAAGCCTGCCGCGTACGCCGCGCCGAGGAGGGCGCCGGCGCTCGTCCCCGCGACGATCCCGGGACGGATGCCGCGCTCCGCGAGCACCTGCAGCACCCCGGCCTGGGCGGCCCCGTAGGCCCCGCCGCCGCTGAGGGTCAGACCGAGGGTCGGGTCGTCGGTCACGGGTTCTCCTGTCTCACGCCGTTCGAGCGACGTTATCAGCAGGCACCTGCGCACCGGCTGCGATCAGGACGGGGGTCGGGCGGTTCGCGCGGGGGATCCGTTGCGTCCCGTGCAGGCGCTGAGCGCGCCGACCGGGCACGCTCAGCGCCTGCGCCGTGCCGGGCGGCGCTCAATCCGCCTTTCGCTGCCAGACCCCGAATCGGTTGCCCGCCGGGTCGCTCAGATGCGCGAAGAGGATCGTGCCGTTGTCGACGAGCGGCAGCACGACGCCCGCTCCTGCCGACTGCGCCGCCTCCAGGGTCGTGTGGATGTCGGCGACCTCGACGTAGAACACGGCCCAGTGCCCGCCGCCCGCCTCCGTCGTGTCCCACAACCCGCCTGCGTTTCCGTTCACGAAGCCGTATCCCGCGGGGCTCGGCGAGCCGAACTCCCACCCGAAGACGCCGCCGTAGAACGCGCGCGCCGTCTCCGGATCCGGGGTTCCGACCTCGAAGTAGTTCACCAGATCCGTCATGTCCCTGCCCTTTCGTGTTCGGCGTCCGATTCGTCCGCCACGATCGAGCCTCGGGCCTGCCACCGTGTGAGGGTCAATATCGTGTGAGGTCAAGGGTCGACGCGAGACGACGTCAGCCGAGCGGGACGTTGACCTCCGTGATCCAGGCGTCGGGATTCGGCTCGGTCCCGGGGCCGACGACGTAGACGTTGAACATCGGTCCCGTCCGCACGAGTCCTCGGTCCGCGACCCAGGCGCCGATGGCCTCCGTCGTGGCCGCAATGGTGTCGAACCCGCCGCGATGCGTCGCCCAGGCGACGCGCTGCGCAGGCAGGAGAGCGACTTCGAAGCCTGTGCCCTTCGGCGCTTGTCCGGTGAACTCCCGCCAGATCGCCATCTCCACGTCTTCGTCGCGGAACTCCTCATCGAAATAGGTGGCGCCGATGGTCTCGCCGAGCTCCGTGCCGTCCACGCCGCCAGGTTGCGCGAGGATCCGTCGGAGGTCGGCCCAGAGCTCGCCTTCCGCAGGGTAGTCGGCGACGGTGCGCCGGGTGAGCAGGACCCGGAGGGACGGGAAGTCCCGTTCCTGCACGGCGATCGGCGCACCACGACTGCCTGCCGCCGCCACGAGCGACTCCGCGAGGGCGCGCTGCCGTCTCAGCCGGAGGGCTTCCTCGTCGAGCCGCTGCAGGTGACGCTCGATGCGGACCGAGAGCGCTGCCGGGTCGTCGAAAAGCGGCAGCAGCTCGGAGATCTCGGCGATGCCGCACCCCGCGTCGCGCAGGCTCCGGATCCGTCCGGCCCTGCTCAGCTGCGACGGCGCGTAGCGGCGGTAGCCCGTGACCGGATCCACTTCGGCGGGCTCGAGCAGTCCGCGCTCGTCGTAATGGCGCAGCATCCTGATGCTCAGCCCGGCGTAACGCGAGAAGTCCCCGATCGACAGCAACCCGCTCATCGGTCAACCCTGACACATCCATCGTTCCCGACCCAGCACCCTGCACGCACATCTGGGGCATCAGCGGCCGCCGCGAAGCAGGCTGATCCTCCCCCTGACGACAAGAGGCCCGGATCCGCGGTGAACGCGGATCCGGGCCATACTCACAAGCTGCGACTCAGAAGTCCCAGTCCTCGTCCTCGGTGGCCTCGGCCTTGCCGATGACGTAGGAGGATCCGGATCCCGAGAAGAAGTCGTGGTTCTCGTCCGCGTTGGGCGAGAGCGCCGACAGGATCGCCGGGTTCACGTTGGTCACGGTCGCGGGGAACATCGCCTCGTAGCCGAGGTTCATGAGCGCCTTGTTCGCGTTGTAGTGCAGGAAGCGCTTGACGTCCTCGGTGAGGCCGACGCCGTCGTACAGATCCTGCGTGTACTGCACCTCGTTGTCGTAGAGCTCGTACAGCAGCGAGAACGTGTAGTCCTTCAGTTCATCCCGCTTGGCCTGGTCGAGAGTCTCGAGGCCGCGCTGGAACTTGTAGCCGATGTAGTACCCGTGCACGGCCTCGTCGCGGATGATGAGGCGGATGAGGTCTGCCGTGTTGGTGAGCTTCGCCCGCGACGACCAGTGCATCGGCAGGTAGAAGCCCGAGTAGAACAGGAAGCTCTCCAGCAGGGTCGAGGCGACCTTGCGCTTGAGCGGCTCGTCCCCGCGGTAGTAGTCCATGACGATCTGAGCCTTCTTCTGAAGGTTCGGGTTCTCCACCGACCAGCGGAACGCCTCGTCGATCTCCTTCGTCGAGCACAGCGTCGAGAAGATCGAGGAGTAGCTCTTCGCGTGCACCGACTCCATGAACGCGATGTTCGTGTAGACGGCCTCCTCGTGCGGGGTGATCGCATCGGGGATGAGCGAGACGGCGCCGACGGTGCCCTGGATCGTGTCCAGCAGCGTGAGGCCGGTGAACACCCGCATGGTGAGGGTCTGCTCCTCGGCGGTGAGCGTGTTCCACGACTGGATGTCGTTGGACAGCGGCACCTTCTCGGGCAGCCAGAAGTTGTTCACCAGACGGTTCCAGACCTCGAGGTCCTTGTCGTCCTGGATGCGGTTCCAGTTGATCGCCTGGACACGGTCGACCAGCTTGAGCGGTTCGGGGGTCATGTCTCTTCCTTCAGAAATCCCAGATCGAACGACGGATCACAGCGTGCAGCTGACGCATTCGGCCATGTCGGTGCCCTCGAGGGCCATCTGACGCAGGCGGATGTAGTAGATCGTCTTGATGCCCTTGCGCCACGCGTAGATCTGCGCCTTGTTGATGTCGCGCGTGGTGGCGGTGTCCTTGAAGAACAGCGTCAGCGACAGGCCCTGGTCGACGTGCTGGGTGGCAGCGGCGTAGGTGTCGATGACCTTCTCGTAGCCGATCTCGTAGGCGTCTTCGTAGTACTCCAGGTTGTCGTTCGTCATGAACGCCGCCGGGTAGTAGACGCGGCCGAGCTTGCCTTCCTTGCGGATCTCCACCTTCGCCGCGATCGGGTGGATCGAGCTCGTCGAGTTGTTGATGTAGGAGATGGATCCGGTCGGCGGGACGGCCTGCAGGTTCTGGTTGTAGATGCCGTGCTCCTGGATCGACGCCTTGAGCGCCTTCCAGTCGTCCTGCGTCGGGATGTGGTGACCGGCGAACATGTCCTTGACCTTGTCGGTCGCGGGCCCCCACTCCTGATCGATGTACTTGTCGAAGAACTCACCGGACGCGTAGGTCGAGTCGGCGAATCCGTCGAAGGTCTCGCCGCGCTCGATCGCGATCCGGTTCGATGCGGTCAGCGCGTGGAACAGCACGGAGTAGAAGTAGATGTTCGTGAAGTCGACACCCTCTTCGGAACCGTAGAAGACGTGCTCGCGAGCGAGGTAGCCGTGCAGGTTCATCTGGCCCAGGCCGATCGCGTGCGAGCGGTCGTTGCCGTCCTCGATCGAACGGACCGAAGCGATGTGGCTCTGCTGGCTGACCGCGGTCAGGGCGCGGATGCTCATCTCGACGGTCTTGGCCAGGTCGCCGCCGTCCATCGCCAGGGCGATGTTGAGCGAGCCCAGGTTGCAGGAGATGTCCTTGCCGATCTGGTCGTACGAGAGGTCCTCGTTGAACGTCGTCGGCGTGTTCACCTGCAGGATCTCGCTGCACAGGTTGGACATGTTGATCCGGCCCTTGATCGGGTTGGCCTTGTTCACCGTGTCCTCGAACATGATGTACGGATAGCCCGACTCGAACTGGATCTCGGCGAGCGTCTGGAAGAACTCGCGCGCGTTGATCTTGGTCTTCTTGATGCGCGGGTCGTCGACCATCTCGCGGTACTTCTCGGTGACCGAGATGTCGCCGAACGGCACGCCGTAGACGCGCTCTACGTCGTACGGGGAGAACAGGTACATGTCCTCGCCGTTCTTTGCGAGCTCGAACGTGATGTCCGGCACGACGACGCCCAGCGACAGCGTCTTGATGCGGATCTTCTCGTCGGCGTTCTCGCGCTTGGTGTCGAGGAACCGCATGATGTCGGGGTGGTGCGCGTTCAGGTACACCGCGCCGGCGCCCTGACGCGCGCCGAGCTGGTTCGCGTACGAGAAGGAGTCTTCGAGGAGCTTCATCACGGGGATGATGCCCGAGGACTGGTTCTCGATCTGCTTGATCGGGGCACCCGACTCGCGGATGTTCGAGAGCAGGAGCGCCACGCCGCCGCCGCGCTTGGACAGCTGCAGGGCGGAGTTGATGCCGCGGGCGATCGACTCCATGTTGTCCTCGATGCGCAGCAGGAAGCAGCTGACGAGCTCGCCGCGCTGCGCCTTGCCGGCGTTGAGGAAGGTCGGGGTCGCCGGCTGGAAGCGGCCGGAGATGATCTCCTCGACCAGGCCCGTCGCGAGCTTCTCGTCGCCGTCGGCGAGGGCGAGGGCGGTCATCACGACGCGGTCCTCGAAGCGCTCCAGGTAGCGCTTGCCGTCGAAGGTCTTCAGCGTGTAGCTCGTGTAGTACTTGAACGCGCCCAGGAACGTCTCGAAGCGGAACTTCTTCGAGTATGCGAGGTCGTTGAGCTTCTGGATGAACTCGAACGAGTACTTCTCCAGGACGGCGCCCTCGTAGTACTCCTTCTCCACGAGGTAGTCCAGGCGCTCCTTGAGCGAGTGGAAGAACACCGTGTTCTGGTTGACGTGCTGCAGGAAGTACTCCCGCGCCGCGCGCTTGTCCGCGTCGAACTGGATCTTGCCGTCCGCGTCGTACAGGTTCAGCATCGCGTTGAGGGCGTGATAGTCGAGCCCCTCGTACGCTGCGTTGGCCTTGAACGCGATCTCGCCCTTCACCGGCGCTGCGTCCTTCACTGCGTCACGCTCTGCGTGCTCAACTGCGATACCCACCATCGTTCCAATCCGTCGCTCACGCGATCGACATCGTCCTGTGTGCCGTAGATCTCGAGCCGGTACAAGTGGGGCACGTGGCACTTGCGGCTGATGATGTCACCGGCGGCGCAGAACGCGTCGCCGAAGTTGGTGTTGCCTGCGGAGATCACTCCGCGGATGTGTCGCCGGTTGCGCTCGTCGTTGAGGAACCGGATGACCTGCTTGGGTACAGCGCCCTTCTCGACGCCGCGACCCTGCCCGCCGCCGTAGGTCGGCGTGACCAGCACGAAGGGCTCATCGATGACGAGCGGCTCCTCCGTGCTGTGCAGCGGGATCCGCCGCGCCTCCAGGCCCAGCTTCTCGACGAACCGGGCAGTGTTGCCCGAGATGCTCGAGAAGTAGACCAGCAGCGGCGCGGCGGTCGCGGTGGCGGCGTTCATGAGATCGCCTCCTCCGCGATTACGCCAGGCGAGCGGCGAGCTCGTCGATCTTGTCGGGACGGAAGCCCGACCAGTGGTCCTCGTCGGTGACGACGACGGGAGCCTGCAGGTAGCCGAGCGACTTCACGTGCTCGAGCGCCGCAGCGTCCTCCGAGACGTCGTGGATCTCGTACTCGATGCCCTTCGCGTCAAGCGCGCGGTAGGTCGCGTTGCACTGCACGCAGGAGGGCTTGGTGTAGACCGTGATGGACATGTATTGCGCCTCTTCTTTCCCCTCAGAACCCGGCTATCGGGCAGGTGGCCCCGCCGGGAGTTCAATACTACATATAGGTACGGACATTCAGGTCGACCACAAGGGCTAGTAGTTACAACCCTGTAGTTTTCCACCGTATTCCACCGCTTCGCCACAGGTTCTCCACGCTTTTGTCCACAGCCCCGGGCGGCCGCGGAGCACCCCCGAACCGCGATTTCCTGCGGGTCGCCGACACCCCGACCGGATCCCTCCACAGATCCGACGCTAGGACGAGCCGCGGACATTCCTCAGCCTGTGGAAATCGCCCTCCGGCGTGTCGTCGGCGTGTCGCGCCGAGCCCTCCCTTAGCCGCGCTCGATCGGCCGGGAGGCCTGCTCTCCGCACCGCGAGACCTGTAGCGTTGGTCCGTGGCCGGATCGGGATACAAGGAGCTTCTGCGCGTACCGGGAGTCGGGCGCATCATCGCCGCACAGCTGACGGCGCGATTCCCGAACGGCATGGCGAGTCTCGCGATCCTGCTTCACGTGCAGCACGCGACCGGATCCTATGGAGCGGCCGGGCTGGTGCTCGCGGCGTCGTCGATCGGACAGGCCGTGTCCGGGCCTGTCACCAGCCGCTGGATGGGCCGGTGGGGCATGCGCCCCGTGCTCACGCTGACCCTGTCGATCTGCGTGCTCGCCTTCCTCGGGCTGGCGTTCTTCTCGTTCCTGCCGCTCGCCGGCTACGTGGTGCTCGGCCTGATCGCGGGGCTCTCGACCCCGCCGATCCAGTCCGCCGCGCGCACCATCTACCCGAAGCTCGTGAACTCCTCACAGCTCACGCCGCTGTTCTCACTGGACGCATCGCTGCAGGAGATCATCTGGATCGTGGCCCCGGTCGTGATCACGATCGTCTCCACGCAGATCGGCACCGTACAGGGCCTGCTGCTCGTCGCCGCCGTGCTCGTGGGCGGCGGCGCCTGGTTCATCCTCTCCCCCGAGGTCGGGCGCGTGCGCATCCCGCGCAGCCGCCGCGGCTTCGGCGCCGTCGTGCTGAAGCCGCCGGTGCTGCTGGCCACGGTCGTCGGCTTCCTCCTCATCGGCGCCTGCGCGGCCGTCGAGGTGGGCGTGGTGAAGACCTTCGACCACGGGGGACTTTCGGCAGGTCTGGTGCTCGCGGTCTTCTCGGTGGGAAGCCTCGTCGGCGGTCTCGCCTCGGGCCACGTGCCGATGGGCCCCTGGGCCATGGCCCGCCGGCTCACCATCGTGACCGTCGGGCTCGCGCTCACGATGGTGTCCCTCAACGTGTTCTGGCTCGGCGGCACTCTGCTCGCCGCCGGCATCGGGGTCGCGCCGGCGCTCGCGGTGCTGTTCGCGATCACGTCGGCGAGCGTGAAGTTCTCCGAGACCGCCGAGGCGTACGGCTGGGTCGGCACCGGCCAGCTGATCGGCGCGGCCGCCGGATCAGCGATTGCCGGCTTCCTCATCGACAGCATGCACAGCCCCACCGGGGCCTACCTCGCAGCGACGTGCTTCGCCGCCGTCGCGCTGATCGTCTCGGTCGTGCTCGTGCGCTTCTTCCCCGACCTGCGCGGCCGCGACGCCGCGCCGATGCCGGACACCGAGGCCGTCTCCCTGCCCTGAGCGGTCGTCCGACCCACCACACGAGCCCTGCCGTCGGAGCCTCGACCTCGGAATCCGCAGGATCCGGGGATCTCAACCTTCGATATCTGTTGTCATTTCCGATTTCGAGTGACAAGATCGGAGCATGAGCGCCGATCTGCAACAGAAAGCACACGATCACCTCTGGATGCACTTCACCCGGCAGTCCACGATGGACCGCAACGGGGTGCCGATCATCGTCCGGGGTGAGGGACACCACATCTGGGACGACACCGGCAAGCAGTACATCGACGGGCTCTCGGGCCTGTTCGTCGTCAACGCGGGCCACGGCCGCAAGCGCCTCGCCGAGGCCGCGGCGAAGCAGGCCGAGCAGCTGGCCTTCTTCCCGCTGTGGTCGTACGCGCACCCCGCCGCGATCGAGCTGGCCGACCGCCTGGCCGGCTACGCCCCGGGCGACCTGAACCGGGTCTTCTTCACCTCGGGCGGCGGCGAGGCCGTCGAGACCGCCTTCAAGCTCGCCAAGCACTACTGGAAGCTGCAGGGCAAGCACACCAAGCACAAGGTGCTCTCCCGCGCGATCGCCTACCACGGCACCACGCAGGGCGCGCTTGCGATCACCGGCATCCCCGCGATGAAGGCCATGTTCGAGCCGGTCACCCCGGGCGGCTTCCGCGTGCCCAACACGAACATCTACCGCGCGGCGGAGATGGGCGCGCCGACGGACCCCGAAGCGTTCGGCGTCTGGGCCGCCGACCGGATCGAGGAGATGATCCAGTTCGAGGGCCCCGACACGGTCGCCGCAGTCTTCCTCGAGCCGGTGCAGAACTCGGGCGGCTGCTTCCCGCCGCCCCCCGGATACTTCCAGCGCGTGCGCGAGATCTGCGACCGCTACGACGTGCTGCTCGTCTCGGACGAGGTGATCTGCGCGTTCGGCCGGATCGGACACATGTTCGCCTGCGACGCCTACGGCTACGTGCCCGACATCATCACCTGCGCCAAGGGCATCACGAGCGGATACTCCCCCCTGGGCGCCGCGATCGTGAGCGACAAGATCTACGAGCCGTTCGCGCACGGCGACATGTCGTTCCCGCACGGCTACACCTTCGGCGGACACCCCGTGTCGGCCGCGGTCGCCCTGGAGAATCTGGACATCTTCGAGGAGGAGAAGCTCAACGAGCGCGTGCGCGAGAACTCGCCGCTGTTCCGCGCAGAGCTGGAGACCCTGCTCGATCTGCCGCTCGTCGGCGACGTGCGCGGCGATGGCTACTTCTTCGGGATCGAGCTGGTCAAGGACAAGACCACGCGGGAGACGTTCGACGACGACGAGTCGGAGCGCCTGCTGCGCGGGTTCCTCTCCGGCGCGCTGTTCGATGCCGGCCTGTACTGCCGCGCCGACGACCGCGGCGACCCCGTGATCCAGCTCGCGCCGCCGCTCACCATCGGGCCTGCGGAGTTCCGCGAGATCGCCGGGATCCTGCGCGGCGTGCTGACCGAGGCCGAGTCGGTTCTGTAGTCGCTGGGGACGCGACAGGGGGGAGGCCGGATCCTGGATCCGCCCTCCCCCCTTCTTCTGCGCTCGCGCCGCGCTCGGTCTTCTGCGCTCGCGCCGCGCTCGGCAGTCCGCGCTCGTGCCGCGCTCGGCAGTCTGTGCTCGTGCCGCGCGAGGCTCAGCGCGACGGCGTCGCGATCACCAGGCTCGTCGGGCCGACCTGCTCGACGCTCACGAGGTCGAGGGCCGCGCCGCCGGGGAAAAGCCGCCGGCCCGCCCCGGTCGCCGTGGGGAACACACGCAGCCGGTACTCGTCGACCGCGCCTGCCGCGACGAAGCGCTCGACGAGCGACCCGCTGCCGATGACGATGACGGCGCGCTCCGTGGCGGTCTCCCGCGCCCAGCCGACCGGATCCGTCTCGACCCGCCGGGAGTTCTGCCACCGGGCGAGGTCTATGTCGCCGCCCGTGACGACCGCCTTGTCCGCGGCGTTCAGCGCGCGGGCGAACGGATCCGTCTCGTCGCGCGGCGGCCACAGGGCCGAGAAGGCCTCCCAGGTGCGACGTCCGAACAGGAAGATCCCGGTCTGCAGGATCGGGCCGTAGTGGAACTTGTCCCCCGAGATCGCCTCGGGACCGTGCCGGAAGCACCACCCGCCGAACGGCGTACCGTCGGATCCGTCCGGATCCTCCACGACGCCGTCGAGAGTGATGAACTGCGCCACGATGATGCGTGCCATGTCGTGCTCCTCGCCTCGTGCCCCGATGCGGATCCTCCGCGGAGGGCTTCATGAGGGTGTACGGGCGAGAGCAGCCGAACTCATCGGTGCGGGCGGAATCCGTACGGGCGGGATCCGTTCGGACTCGTCAGACTGCGACGATGCCCTCGCGCTCGAACAGGGCGAACAGCGCCTCGTCGCGGTACACCAGCACGTGCCCGATCCGGGTTCCCGTCACGTCGGCTTCGAACAGCTGCACCGTGTGCGGGTGCGGGCCGTCGTCGTCGACGCGCAGGAGCAGGAAGCCGTGCTGCCCGTTGGCCGAGATCGGACGGGTCTGCCAGCCCGTCCCCTGCCAGTCGAACAGGTGCGCCATGAACGCGGCGTACGTCTCGCGCCCGATCGACCAGAACGGCACGGGCGGCATCTCGAACAGCACGTCATCGGCGACGAGCTCCGCGAGCGCGGCGACGTCGGCCTGCTCGATGGCGCGCGCATACCGCTCGACCGTCTCGCGCCGCAGCGGGGCGGGGCGGGAGGATCGCTCTGCGACAGCCGCCTTCGCGCGCTGCAATGCCGAGTTCACCGACGGCACGCTCGTCTCCAGGATCCGGGCCGTCTCCGCCGCGGAGTGCCCGAGCACTTCGCGCAAGATGAAGACCCCGCGCTGCTTCGGCGGCAGCGCCTGCAGCACGAGCGTCACCGCGAGCCGCACCCTGGAGGCTTCGGCGACCGCCCGCTCCGGCTCGGAGTCGGCCCACCAGCGGGTCGGCGCCGGCACCAGCCAGGGCACGTCCAGTGCCGGCACCAGGGGCGCGCCGACGTCGATGCCCGGGTCCGTGAGGTCGCGTGGGAGCGGGCGTCGCGGTGTCTCGCGGAGCCGATCCACGCACACGTTGCGCGCGATGCGGTACACCCACGTGGACAGCGCCGCCTTGTCCGGATCGTACGACGCCCGGCTGCGCCAGGCCCGCTCGAGCGCATCCTGCACCGCGTCCTCCGCATCGAACGGCGAACCCAGCATCTGATAGCAGAAGGCGAGCAGGCCGCCGCGGAGAGCGGCGAGGTCGGGGGCGTCCACGCAGCCGAGGCTAGCCGCCCCGATCAGCCTCCCGCCATCGTCCGAGCGATGTCGGCGGCGGAATCGCCCGCCTTCTTCAGGACCAGCGCCACCAGCGCGAGCGCCCCGAGCGTCAGCACGAGCATGATCGTGGACACTGCGGCGATCTCCGGGCGCAGGCCGCTGCGCAGCGCGCTCAGCACGTACACGGGCCAGGGCGTGGTGCCGGAGACCTGCACGAAGGCGGAGACGATCGTGTTGTCGAGCCCCAGCGTGAACGAGAGCAGGAAGCCCGCGAGGACGGCCGGCATCGCGAGCGGCAGCGTGACCTTCGCGAAGGTGGTGAACGGCTTGGCGTAGAGATCCGCCGACGCCTCCTCGAGCTTGGCGTCGAGGCCCACCAGGCGTGCCCGCACGATGTAGGACACGATCGCGATGGAGAACAGCGACTGGCCGATCACCAGGCGCACGGTGCCGTCGTTGAAGATCGACAACCCCAGATCCTGACCGAGGAACACGACCCAGGGCAGCAGCGCCACCGCGTCCACGATCTCGGGCGTGACCGAGATCAGCAGCAGCAGGCCGAGGAACCACGGCACCCACTTGCCGGGTGTGCGCGCCATCGCGATGCCGGCGAGGGTGCCCAGCGCCGTCGCCAGCACGGCGGCGATGAGGCCGGTGCGCAGCGAGACCAGCACCGCGTCGCGGACGGCCGGCTTGGTGACGATCGCGGCGAACGAGTCGAAGCCGAAGTGGTCCCACGAGATCAGCAGCCGGCCGACATTGAACGAGTAGACGATCACGACGGCGATCGGCAGGAACAGGAAGACGAACACCAGCGTCGCCCACAGCGGCAGCAGCCAGCGGCTGACGTTGCGCGGCGCCTTCGCACGGCGACCGGATCCCGCCCGGGTCGTGGACGGTGACGGATCCGCCTGCTCGGCGGGGCGTTCTGCGACGACGGTCATCGTGCGTCCTCCAGCGTCAGTCGGTAGCTGCGGCGGATGGGGATCGTGACGAGCCAGCCGATCGCCGCTATGACCCCGATCGACAGGGCGATCGTGAGGATGAGCAGCACGGCCATCGCGGATCCGAGCGCCCAGTTCTGCGCGGTCTGGAACTGGCTGGCGACGATCTGACCGACCATGTTGCCCTTCGCGCCGCCCAGGACGGTCGCCGTGATGTAGTCGCCCATGAGCGGGATGTAGACCAGCAGCACCCCGGCGATGATGCCGGGCTGCGCGAGCGGGATCGTCACGCGGAAGAACGTCTGCCAACTGCCGGCCCCGAGGTCCTTGCTCGCCTCGCGCAGCGGTCCGCTGACCCGGTCGAATGCCACGAACAGGGGCAGGATCATGAGCGGCAGATAGTTGTAGACGACGCCGAGCAGCACCGCACCGCGGGTGTTCAGGATCCCCAGGGGCCCCGGGATCACGCCGAGGAACTGCAGCGCGTGCGAGAGCCAGCCCTCGGGCGCCAGGATGATCTGCCAGCCGATCGTGCGCACCAGGAAGTTGGTCCAGAACGGCACCATCACGAGCGCGAGGAACATCCCGCGCCGGCTCGGCGCACACTTGACGGCGATCCAGTACGCGACGGGAGCGCCGATGATCAGGCACAGGGCGGTTCCGGCGATGCCGACCCAGAGCGTGTTCTGAAAGGTCGCGAAGAAGGTGGGCGAGAGGGCCTCGACGTAGCGATCGAAGGACAGCTTGTCGTTCGCGTTGGTCGAGAAGATGCTCGGCTTGTAGCCGAAGCTGTACCAGACCACGACGCCGATCGGGACGACGAAGAAGACGAGCAGCCACACCCAGGCGGGCAGGGCCAGGCCGAAGCGGATCCTGAGCTTACGCACCGGCGGCCGCCTTCGTCGCGTTCCAGATCGCCACGATCCGCTCCTGGGCCTTCGTGAACTTCCCCTCGTGCATCGTGGCGATCTGCTCCTCCGTGAAGAAGACCATGTCGAGGTTCTCCAATCCCGCCTCCTCGGCCCGCTGCTGATTGCCCTCGACGCCGGTGTCGTAGCCGATGTAGTCCATCTGCTTCACCTGCACGTCCGGCGCGATGATGAAGTTGATGAAAGCGTGCGCCGCCTCGGGGTGCGGCGCCCCCTTGGCGATCGACCAGTTGTCCATCCAGATCTCGGTCGCCGGGGCACCCAGCACCCACTGCCAGCGCTCCGGATTCTTCGACGCCGCGATCCCGGTGCGCGCGTCGCCGTTGTACACCTGCACGAGCGCCGCGGTCGCCTGCGGGATGATCTGTCCGCCGGGTGCGGAGTCGAAGGAGATCACATGCGGGGCGATCTCCTTCGTCATGAACGCTTCGCAGTCCGCGAGGTGCTTCTCGTCCGTCGTGTTCCAGTCGATCCCGTGGGACCAGAAGTAGATGCCGCACATGGGCGCCGGGTCATCGAGGAGGGAGGTCTTCCCGGAGGCCTCGTTCTGCGCCGCATCGATGAAGTCGGCCCACCCGGTCAGTTCCCGCTTGATCACGGTCTTGTCGTAGGCGAAGCCCGTCGTGCCCCATGCCTTGCAGATCGAGTACTCGTTCTTCGGATCGAACGTGCGGTGGATGAAGTGGGGGTTCATCGTCTGGAAGTTCGGGATCAGGTCGAGGTTCAGCCGCTCCAGGAGACCGTTCTCGGCCATGGGGAGGATGAACGGACCCGTCGGGACGACGATGTCGTAGCCCGACGTGCCGCGTGCGGCGACCAGCTTCGCGACGAGCTCCTCGTTCGAGTTGAACGCGTCGACGACGATCTTCGGCCCCTTCTTCTTCGTGAAGGCGCTCAGCAGATCCGGATCGTCGTAGTCGCTCCAGGTGTAGATCGAGAGCTTGTCCTCGAGCGGACCGCCGTTCGCCTGGGATGCCGCCGACGCCTTCTGCGGGGCGCAGGCGGTGAACAGCACGGCGCCGGAAGCCGCAAGCGCGGTCGCGAGGAAGCCGCGCCGGGTCAGCTCGGCACCGATCTTGCGTGCGGAGGGAGCGTTCGCGAGCACCCGCACCGGGGGCTGGCCGTGAGCGCCGCCGTGCGCCATTAGGCCGCTTCCTTGGGCAGAGCGATCACGTGGGTGGCCGTCTCGGGGATCCCGTCGCCGGCGAAGATGCGCACGTCGGCGTCGCTCCAGGTGCAGCGCACAGCGTCGCCGACGGCCACCGCCGGCGCGCCGGGAGCGGGGATCCGCACCAGGAAGGTCTGCTCGCGGCCCACGTCCACGGCGACCTGCAGGGTCTCGCCCAGATGCGAGACGCCCAGCACGGTGCCGTCGAGGCCGGGTTCGTCCGCACGTCCCGCAGGAGCGAGCCGCACGAACTCCGGGCGGATCGCGGCGACAGCGGAGGATCCCGGCGCGCTCTGCTCCCCGCCCCAGCGTCCGTACACGGTTCCTGCGAAGGTGTCGACGGCGTCGCCGCCGAGTACCGTCCCGTGCAGGAAGTTCTGCTGGCCGATGAACGATGCCACGTAGGCCGAGGCCGGCTCGGCGTAGATGTCGGCGGGGGCGGCGAGCTGCTCGATCCGCCCCGCACGCATCACCGCGATCCGGTCGCTCATCGACAGCGCTTCCGCCTGATCGTGCGTGACGAACACGAAGGTCGTGCCGAGCCGCGACTGCAGCAGCTTCAGCTCGAGCTGCATCTCCTCGCGCAACTGGCGGTCGAGGGCCGCAAGCGGCTCATCCAGCAGCAGCACGCTGGGACGATTGATCAGGGCACGGGACAGTGCGATGCGCTGCTGCTGCCCGCCACTCAGCTGGGTGGGCTTGCGGTCCGCGAAGCGGCGCAGTTGCACCATGTCGAGGGCCTCGGCCACGCGTTCGCGCTGCTCGGCCTTAGGCACTCCGCGCTGCTGCAGTCCGTAAGCGACGTTCTCCGCCACCGTCATGTGCGGGAACAGCGCGTACGCCTGGAAGACCGTGTTCACCTCCCGCTTGTGCGGGGGAAGGCCGAGGACGCTCCGGCCGCTCAGGCGGATGTCGCCCTCGTCGGGGTGCTCGAAGCCCGCGATCATGCGCAGGGTCGTGGTCTTGCCGCATCCCGAGGGACCGAGAAGGGAGAGGAACTCCCCCGGCCGGATCGACAGCGACAGCCGGTCGACGGCCGTCGCCTCACCGTAGTACTTGGTGACGCCAGAGATCTCGACGCCGCCGGTGGGCGCATCGGTCGTGCTCTGAGCAGGTACGGACATGGGACCGCTCATGGAACCTCCACAGTGAGTTCTTCGCTGCGGAGAGTCTGGCACAGGATCTGCGCTCAGTACAGAGGAAAACGTAGGTTCACTGGATTCCGACGACGATATTCGTTGTCTATTGGATGCCTATCAACGAATATGCGTGTTTCGGTGTCGTTTCGCGCGAGCTACTTCGCCTGGAAGTCGAACGCCTTCAGGAGCTCCTCGATGGCCTGCTCGCGCTGCTCGCCGCCCTCGTCGAACATGTGCGCCACGTGCGTGCGCAGGTGGTTCTCCAGCAGCAGCTTGTTGAGGGATTCGAGAGAGCGCTGGATGGCGCGGGACTGCGTGATGATGTCCATGCAGTACTCCTCGCCCTCGATCATCTTCGCGACGCCGCGGAGCTGCCCCTCGAGGATGCTGGTGCGGTGCAGGGCGCGCTTCTTGATGTCTTCGATCACGAGGTAGAGAGTACCGCCCGCCTCGCGGGTGGGGCTCTGCAAGGATGGGCGCATGGCGCGCGCCCGTGAAGCACTGCTGTCCCCGGCGGATCTGGAGCGCCTGCGCGCCCTACGGCAGATGAAGGCCGTCGCCCTCGCCGCTCTCGGCGTGATGGCGGTCGCGTTCGTCGTGGCCTTCTCGCTGCAGCAGCGCTATCCGTGGCTGGAGTATGTACGCGCGGCAGCGGAGGGCGGCATGGTCGGCGCCCTGGCCGACTGGTTCGCCGTGACAGCCCTGTTCCGCCGCCCGCTCGGACTGCCGATCCCGCACACCGCGATCATCCCCAGCCGCAAGGACGAGATCGGCCGCACGCTCGGCGAGTTCGTCGAGACCAACTTCCTCTCCGCGGAGGTCGTGCGTACGAAACTGTCCGAGACCTCCATCGCCGCGCGACTCGGATCCTGGCTGCGCGTACCCGCACATGCGGAACGGGTTGCGACAGAGGGATCCACCATCGCCTCCGCTGTGCTGCGCGCCCTCAGCGACGACGACGTGCAGAGCGTGATTGCGGAACTCGCGCGCGAGCATCTGGTCGAACCGGAGTGGGGCACGCCGGCGGGGGCCTGGCTGCAGCGCATCGTCGAAGCCGACGCCCATCGCGACGCCGTGGACCTCGCCGTCGACAGCATCGCGACCTGGCTGGATGGCAACGCCGCAGCGTTCCAGGGTCTCCTCTCGCGCCGGCTGCCGGGATGGGTGCCACGGCTGGCCCACCGCTTCGTGGACGAGGCCGCCTACAACGAGGCCGTGCGGTTCGTGCGAGCGGTGCAGGCCGATCCGCGCCATCCCGCCCGACGCGCGCTGGACGGATACCTCGCCCGCCTGGCGAACAACCTGCAGCACGACTCCGCCACGCGGGCGCGCCTGGAGAACGCCAAGGCGGCCCTGTTCGACAGCCCGCGTGTGGGCGCCTTGGCCGCCGAGGCGTGGAACGCGGCGAAGACCGGGCTGCTGTCGGCGCTCGCGGATCCGGAGAGCGGGCTGCGCCGTCGCGCCGCCGTGGCGATCGGCGAGCTCGGCGATCGCCTGGCCACCGAGGACCCGCTGCAGCACCGTGTGGACGGCTGGGTCACGGACGCCGCGGTGTTCCTCGTCGACCGCTACCGGCACGACATCGCCTCGATCATCACCGACACCGTGGAGCGATGGGATCCGGCCGAGACCACGGAGAAGATCGAGCTCATGGTCGGCCGCGATCTGCAGTACATCCGCCTGAACGGCACCGTGGTCGGAGCGCTCGCCGGGCTCGCGATCTTCGCGGTGGCGCACGCCGTCATCCCCGTGTAGCCCCGCTCGCGACGTATAGACCACTCGCCCTGTCTCGGTTCTCAGACACTACGCAGCCCGGCACGGCAGTGCGGATCCCGACGAGTGGCACTCTGGACAGCGGATGCGACCGCGCGTCCGGGAAGGGACTCCTCATGGCACTGTCGCACGATCCCCTCTGGCCCCGTGGAGGCGACTGGCCCGCGTTCGGCACGCACGCCGACGCCGTCCTGCTGGGCGTTCCGACCTGGCGGACCTCGCTCTCGCCGACCGGCGCGCACGCGACGCCCGCCGCGATCCGCGACGCGCTGCGCCGCTACAGCCCGACCCTGATGGGTCCGCCCGTGGTCGATCTCAACGCCGTACTGCAGATCGCCGACGCCGGGGACGTGCACGAGCCGGACGGTGACGAGGGCGTGGCTCGGGCGATCGCGCGCGTGTCCGAGCTGTCCGCGGCATCGCGCCTCGTGATCGCGCTCGGCGGGGACAACTCCCTCACGTACCCTGTCGCGCTCGGATCCGGGTCCACAGGCCTCATCACGATCGATGCGCACTTCGACCTGCGCGACGGGGTGTCCAACGGCTCGCCCGTGCGTCGGCTCGTCGAGGACGCTCCGGACGGATCCGCGATCGATCCGCACCGGATCGTCCAGATCGGGATCGCGGACTTCGCGAACTCCGCCGCCTACGCCCAGCGTGCCGCGGACTGGGGCATCCGCGTGATCACCCTGGACGAGGTGCGCCGCCGCGGGATCGACGACGTCGTGGCCGAGGCGGTGGAGATCGCCGGCGCCGGAGACGCCTCACGCGTGCACCTCGATATCGACGTGGACGCCTGCGACCGCGCAGCGACCCCGGGATGCCCGGCGAGCGTGCCCGGCGGATTCGCGGCCTGGGAGCTGCGGGCCCTGGTGCGGGGCATCGCCTCCGACCCGCGCGTGGTCAGCGCCGACATCGCCGAGGTGGATGCCACCGCCGATGACGAGGATGCGCGCACCGTGCGCCTCGCCGCACTGTGCGTGCTGGAACTGCTGGCCGCGCTGGCCGGCCGAGGCTGATCCGCCGATGACCGACCGTCCCGCACGCGATCCGTTCCTCGATGGCGGTCCCGCCCTGCGCACCGCCCTGGGGTTGCGGTTCCTGCTCGAGCTCGCGCTGCTGGCCGGTGCCGCGGTCGCCGCAGTGCGACTCCTTCCCGGCTGGCCGGGGTGGGTGGGCGCCATCGTGACGATCGTCGTACTGGCGGTCGTCTGGGGCCTGCTGCTGTCTCCCAAGGCGCGCTTCGGCATCCGTCCCGCGGGCCGGGTGCTCCTGGAGACCGCGCTCTTCGGCGCCGTGGGAGCGGCGCTCTGGGCGAGCGGGCTCGGCATCGCCGGGGTCGCGCTCTTCGCCGCGTGGGCGCTGGACAGGATCGCCCTGGCCGTGCTCAACCGCGACTGAGCGCAGCGCGCGCTCAGAGTTCGCGCAGCGCCTCGTCGATCGGCCGGTCTCCCTCGTTGAAGCGGATCGTGCGGCGTATGGTCGCCGGCTCGAGCAGCGTCTGCGCGATGACGTGCGCGACATCGGCGCGGGATACGCTGCCCGAGGCCTCCGATGTGGCGTCGATCCGCCCCGTCGGCTCCTCCAGCGTGAGCCGGCTCGGCGCGAGCACGGTCCACTCCAGTCCGGACGCGCGCAGCGCCTCATCGGCCGCCGCCTTCGCCTCGGCATACGCGAAGAACGAGTCCGTCGCGGGTATGCCGTGCTCGGGCGAGGATCCGAAGTACGACACCATCACGTACCGTGCGACGCCCGCGTCGGCGGCCGCGTCCATGGACCGGACGGCGGCGTCGAGGTCGACGGCCCGGGTGCGCTCCGCCGAGCCGCCGCCGGCTCCGGCCGACCAGACGATGGCGTCGTGCCCGGCGATCAGCGTCGCCATCGCCTCCTTCGACGCCGACTCGACGTCGAAGACCACGGGATCCGCCCCTGTCGCACGCAGGTCGTCGATCTGCGCGGCGTCGCGGATCACCGCGGTCACCTGCTCGCCGCGCGCCGTGAGGAGGGGTTCGAGGAGAAGGGCGACCTTGCCGTGGCCGCCGAAGATCAGGATCCGTGCCATGCGTCCACGCTAAGCCCGAACCAGAGAGAACGGGTCGCTCGATCCGGATCCGCTCAGCGCACGACCAGACGCGGCTCGATCAGCGCGTGCGCCGTGCCCGCCAGAACGTCCCGCGGAGTGACCGTCTCGCCGGTCGGCCCCATGAGCAGTTCCAAGGTCGCGGCTGCGACGTCCTCGGGACGCTGCTCGACGCTCGAGAAGCCGAGCGCCTCCGCGGTCGGCGTGTTGTCGAACCCGATCACCGGCACCCGTGCGGACCTGCCGGTCTCCGCGAGGAGCGCGCCGATCGCGAGGGAGTCACTCGCACAGACCACGGCGTCCACGTCCGCGCTCGCGGCGGCCACGACGGCTCGCGCCAGAGCGACGTCCTCCTCGCTCGTCCAGCGCGGCCCCACGGCCCCGGCCGCGGCCATCGCCTCACGCCAGCCGCGCTCCCGATCGTCGCCGGTGCCCGACCCCGTCGGCCAGCCGAGGAACGCGACCCTCGGGCCGAAGCCGAGGGCGTGCTCGGTCGCCGCCCGCGTGCCCGCGGCGCCGTCGACGTCGACCCAGAGATGCTCGGGCGCGGCGAGGTCGTCCTCGCCCCAGGGGCGGCCGAACGCGACGAAGGGCAGCCGCGCTTCACCGAGCCAGCGCGTGCGCGGGTCGCCGTGGAAGGTGCCGGTGATGATGGCGGCGTCGATCTCGGAGCCCTCCCAGAGTTCGGCGAGGCGAGCGATCTCATCGTCCGCGGTCCGGGCGGCGTAGACGAGCATGCGCATGCCGCGCTCGCTGGCGCGCTCGGTGAGGGCGTGCACGAAACGGTCCAGGACTACGCCGGAGACGCCACCGACGTAGGGATCCAGGTGGATGCCGATCGTGGAGCTGCGGCGGGTGCGCAGCTGCCGGGCCGCCGCATGCCGGCGATAGCCCAGCTCGACGATCGCCTGCTGCACGCGCTCGCGCGTGGCGGGCTTCACGATCGCCGGGGTGTTCAGCACGTTCGACACCGTCTGCCGCGACACCCCGGCGCGCTCCGCCACATCCTCGACGGTCGGCGTCCTGGCCATGTCTCTCCCTCCCCGGATTCTTCACGGGATCCGGGACCACCTTCCCACCTTGACACCCTGCGCCCCTGCCGCCTAGCGTATTCGACACAGAGTTTGATCGTTCAAATTCTTGGGACGGCCTCCGTCGTCGCCGAGAAGCACACATCATCACGGATGCTCATCAAGGGAGAAGAGACATGACACGGCACAGCACGCGCGCCGCGATCGGGGCCGGAGCCCTCGTCCTCGCCGGCGCGATCGCACTCACCGGCTGCGGTTCGGGATTCTCCGGCGGCGACGCCGGCAGCAGCACCGGATCCTCGAAGCTCACATCGTCCGACAAGCCGCTGAACATCCTCATCGGATCCTCCGGCGACGCGGAGACCAAGGCCGTGAACGACGCCGTGTCCGCGTGGTCGAAGACCTCGGGCGTCAAGGCCACCGTGACCGCGGCGAGCGACCTGAACCAGCAGCTGTCACAGGGCTTCGCGTCCGGCTCCCCTGCCGACGTCTTCTACCAGTCCACCGACGCCCTGGCCGGATACGCCTCGAACGGATCCCTGCTCGCGTACGGCGATCTGCTCAAGAACAAGGACGACTTCTACCCGAGCCTGCTGAAGTCGTTCACCTACGACGGCCAGCTGTACTGCGCACCAAAGGACTTCTCGACGCTGCAGCTCGTGATCAACACCGACATGTGGACGAAGGCCGGCCTCACGGATGCCGACGTCCCCAAGACCTGGGATGAGCTCGCTGCCGTCTCGAAGAAGCTCACCGCCGACGGCCATGTCGGCCTGTCGATGAGCGGTGAGTACGCGCGCGTCGGCGCCTTCATGGTCGCCGCCGGCGGAGGGCTGATGAACGCCGACTCCACCAAGGCCACCGCCGACGCCGAGGGCAACGTGAAGGCGCTCGACTACCTCAAGGGCCTGCTCGGCGACGGCTCGATGAAGTTCGCCGCCGACCTCGGATCCGGCTGGGGCGGCGAGGCGTTCGGCACCCAGAAGGCCGCGATGGTCGTGGAGGGCAACTGGATCACCGGTGCGATGACGAACGATTACCCCACCGTGAAGTACAAGGCGGTCGAGCTGCCCGCAGGCCCCGACGGCAAGAAGGGCACGCTGCAGTTCACGAACTGCTGGGGCATCTCGGCCGACAGCAAGAACCAGAAGGCCGCCCTCGACCTCGTCGAGCACCTGACCAGCGCGGACAGCCAGCTCGCGTTCTCGAAGGCCTTCGGCCCGATGCCGTCGATCGCCTCCGCCGCAGATGCGTGGAAGAAGGACAATGCCGCTCTCGTGCCGTTCCTGAACGGGGCGGACTACGCCCAGGGCGTGCCGACCGCCAAGGGCGCCAGCGACGTCGTGACCGACTTCAACGGCAAGCTCGGATCGCTCGCGACGGGCGACCCGAAGGCGATCCTCGACGCCACGCAGAAGAACCTGGAAGCCCTGACCAAGTAATCATGGCCTCCTCCACCGTGCGGTCTCACCGTCCCGCGTCCCACCCTGGACTGCGGCGCGGTGAGACCGCATCGGGGTGGCTGTTCACCGCCCCGATGCTGATCCTGCTCGGCCTGTTCCTGGTCGTGCCCGTGCTCATGGCGCTCTGGGTGAGCGTGAGCGACTGGGGCGGGCGCGGCTCGCCCTTCTCCGGCGGCGTCTCGTTCGTGGGTCTGAAGAACTACGCCGCCCTGCTGCTCGGCGGCGGCCTCGCCGAGGCCGACTTCGGCATGAGCCTGAAGAACAACGCCTGGTACGTGATCCTCGTGGTGCCGTGCCAGACCGCGCTGAGCCTCTTCCTCGCCGTGCTCGTCAACCGGCAGATCCTCAAGGGCCGCGGGTTCTTCCGCACCGCGTTCTACTTCCCGTCGGTGACGAGTTCCGTCGCGATCACGGTCCTTTTCCTGTTCCTGTTCTCCACCACGGGGGCCGTGAACGCCGCGCTCGGCTGGCTCGGGATCAACGGACCGAACTGGCTCAACGACCCATCCGGGATCCTGCATTTCGGCGCCTCGTCCGGCCCTGCGGCCTTGACGGAGAACCACTTCCTCGGCGTCTCCTACTGGGACTGGATCGGCGGCCCCAGCGTCGCGATGTGCGTCTACATCATCATGGCGATCTTCACCACGAGCGGAACCTTCATGCTGCTGTTCCTCGCCGCACTGCAGAACATCTCCGGCGAGGTGCAGGAGGCGGCAATGATGGATGGCGCGAACGGATGGCAGCGGTTCTGGCGGGTCACGCTCCCGCAGCTGCGGCCCACGCTGTTCACCGTCCTCACGCTCGGACTCATCGGCTGCTGGCAGATCTTCGACCAGATCTACACCGGCACCCGCGGCCAGCCGGCGAAGACGACGATCACGCCCGCATACCAGTCGTACCAGTCGTCGTTCATCAACCAGGAATGGGGCCAGGGCGCCGCGATCGCGTTCATCCTGTTCGTGATCATCATCGTCTTCACGCTCGTGCAGCGCTGGGCGCTGCGCGAGCGAACCGTGTCCCGTCGCCGCAACCGGCCGTACGTGGAGGCCGCGCAACGCGCCGCCGCACGCGCCGCCGCCGACCGAGCACCCGCCACGAGTGAAGGAGCACCGCGATGACCGCCACCGCTCCCGCCCCGTTCGTCGCTCGGCGCAGGCGCTGGGGCACCGTGCGGATCGCCTCCACTTCGGTCCTGTACGCGCTGCTCATCGCCCTCGCGCTCGTCTACATCTACCCTTTCCTCATCCAGGTCGCGACGAGCTTCAAGACAGACCCGGACGCGGCGACGAACCCGCTCGCGATCGTGCCGCAGACGTTCACGACCGAGGCCTACACGCAGTTGTTCCTGCGCAGCGACTTCCCCACGTGGTTCAAGAACTCCGTGATCGTCACGATCGTGGTCACGGCGGGCCGGGTCTTCTTCAACTCGCTCGCGGGCTACGCGCTCGCCCGGCTCCGCTTCCGCGGGCGCAACGCCGTGTTCGCCGGACTCGTCGCCGTCATGAGCGTGCCGACCGTGGTGCTGCTGATCCCGAAGTTCCTCGTGATCAACACGCTCGGCATGTACGACTCCTACGCAGGCATGATCCTGCCGCTCCTCGTGGACGCTGCCGGGGTCTTCATCATGAAGAACTTCTTCGAGTCGATCCCGGCCTCGGTCGAGGAGCAGGCGCGGATCGACGGTGCGGGCACCTTCCGGGTGTTCTGGTCGGTCGTGCTGCCGATGGCACGACCCGCACTGATCACGATCGTGATCCTTTCGTTCCAGGGATCCTGGAACGAGCTGGCCCACTTCATCGTGTCGACGCAGTCCCCCGAGCTCACCACCCTCACCAAGGGCGTGGCGCAACTCGCCAACGGACAGCTCAGTCAGGGTCGGCAGTATCCGCTCAAGCTCGCGGCGGCGATCATCATGACGATCCCCGTGGCCGTGATGTTCTTCATGTTCCAGAAGCGCATCATGAACTCCAGTGACGGGGCGGTGAAGGAGTGACCGCCCGCTCCCCCACGATGCTCGCGTCGTGCGGAGGCCCGGCTCTGCCCTCTCCTCCCCTCCGCTGAACCCGCCCTCATCAACGTCCGGCCACCGCACACCCGCACACCCGCCCGCCCCTCACGAAGGAGCCACATGACCGACACCCCGCTGCAGCCCCTCCTGAACGACGCCGTCATCGCACTCCAGGCGCCGACTCAGGTGTGGTCGGACGAGACCGGGGACATGGGCTCCGCGCCCATCCACGGTGTCTATCACGGCGACGTCCGGCATGTGCGGTCGCTGACGGTCGCGGTCGACGGCACCGCGATCGAAGCGATCGCGTCGTCCTCTCCGTCCCCGCAGCGCGCCGTGTTCACGAGCGTGCTGCGCGGCCTCGACGACGACCAGCCCGACCCCAAGGTGCGCCTCGAACGCACCCGCACGGTGCGCCCCGGCGGCGTCTCGGAGGAGATCCGGATCTCCTCGCACCGCGAGATTCCGGTACCGGTCGACGTCACCGTGCGCCTCGTGCCCGACTTCGAGCCCCTGCAGCGCGTCAAGGCGGGCCTCGCCGACGCCGGTGCATGGCGCTGGGACGGCGAGCGCGCATCCTCGGGCACCGGGTCGTTCGCCCTGACCGCGCCGGACGCGACGATCACGGCCGAGGAAGCCCTCGTGATCCGTTGGACCGCCGTGCTGCCGCCGCGCGCGGCGGTGGGCTTCTCCTTCGACCTGGCGCTCGAGGATCCGACGCTTGTCGTCACCTCGCCAGGCACCCCCGCCTATCCTGCCGTGCCCGAGACCCGGGATCCGCGGCTGCGGCGCTGGCTGCACCGTGCTGCCGGCGACCTCTCCGCACTGCGCCTGGCCCTGCCCGCCCATCCGGACGACGCCTTCTACGCCGCCGGGGCGCCGTGGTTCTTCACCCTGTTCGGCCGCGACTCGATCTGGGCTGCGCGGCTCGCGCTCCGCCAGGATCCGGCGATCGCCGCCTCGACGCTGCGGGTGCTCGCCCGCCTGCAGGGCACGAAGAAGGATCCGGCCACGGCCGAGGCGCCAGGGAAGATCCCGCACGAGCTGCGCAGCGGTGCGCTGTCGCTGCCGAGCGAGGGCGTGCACCTCCCCCCGCTGTACTACGGCACAGTCGATGCCACCCCGCTCTGGGTGTGTCTGCTCGCCGACGCTCGCGATGCGGGCATGCCCGAGGCGGAGGTGCGCGAGCTGCTGCCGAATCTGCGAGCGGCGCTGGCCTGGATGATCGACCACGGCGACGCGAGCGGATCCGGGTTCATCGACTACGTCGACGAGACCGGGCACGGCCTCGCGAACCAGGGCTGGAAGGACTCCGGCGACTCGATCCAGTGGCGCGACGGGCGCCTCGCCGAGGGTCCCATCGCTCTCAGCGAGGTGCAGGCGTACGCCTACGAGGCGGCGGTGCGCGGCGCCGGCCTGCTCGATGCGCTCGGCGAGGACGGCGGGAACGCACTGCGCGCCTGGGCGGTGGATCTCCGCACCCGGTTCCGCACCGCGTTCTGGGTGACCACGCCCGAGGGCCGCTATCCCGCGATCGCTCTGGACGCCCACGGCGCCGCGGTCGATTCGCTCACGAGCAACATCGGGCACCTGATCGGCACCGGCCTGCTGGATCCCGACGAGGAGCGCGCCTGCGCGGCGCTGCTGCTCGGCGACTCGATGTCGAGCGGGTTCGGGATCCGCACGATGTCGTCGGGGGCGGCGGGATTCTGGCCGTTGAGCTACCACGGCGGCAGCGTCTGGGCGCACGACACCGCGATCGCCGTGCACGGATTGCTGCGAGCGGGTCTGCGGGCCGAGGCCGCCGACATCGCGCAGCAGCTCGTGGACGCCGCCGAGGGGTTCGGCTACCGGATGCCCGAATTGCATGCAGGAGACGCCCGTGTGCTCGGCGTCACCCCCGTGCCGTACCCGGCATCCTGCCGTCCGCAGGCATGGTCCGCCGCAGCGGCCGCCGTGTGCGCGGACGTGTTGGGCTGAGTCCTACGGGGAGGATCAGACCGCGCGCACGCCGTCCTTCCACACCGCGTCGACCAGCGGCACACCCGGGCGGTACGCGAGGTGCACCCGGCTCGGGCTCTTCAGCAGCACGAGGTCGGCGCAACCGCCGGGGGCGATGCGGCCGATGTCTGTGCGGCGCAGGGCCGCGGCTCCCCCGGCGGTCGCCGCGTGGATCGCCTCGGCGACGGTCATGCGCATGTCGCGCACGGCGACGGCGATGCAGAACGGCATGGACGAGGTGAAGCTCGACCCGGGATTGGTGTCGCAGGCGAGCGCCACGGTGACGCCGGCGTCGATGAGCCGGCGCGCATCCGGATAGGGCTGCCGGGTGGAGAACTCCACGCCGGGCAGCAGGGTGAGGACCGTGTCGGATCCCGCGAGCGCAGCCACGTCCGTGTCGGTCAGGTAGGTGCCATGGTCGATCGAGGCCGCACCGAGCTCGACCGCGAGCTGCACGCCCTCGCCCGGACCCAGCTGGCTCGCGTGCACGCGCGGCTGCAGGCCGCGGGCGATGCCGGCCTCCAGCACCCGGCGGGACTGCGGCACGGTGAACGCGCCGGTCTCACAGAACACGTCGATCCACTTGGCGTGCGGGGCGCAGGCGTCGAGCATCTCGCCGACCACGAGGTCGACGTAGTCGTCGCCGCGGTCGGCGTACTCGGCCGGCACGACGTGCGCGCCGAGGAAGGTGACCTCGCGGGTGACCTCCGCGGCGAGGCGCACGAGGCGCTGCTCGGTCGCGACGTCGAGGCCGTAGCCGCTCTTGATCTCGACGGTGGTGGTGCCCTGCGCGAGCATCTCGTCGAGGAAACCGCGCAGGCGGATCCGCAGTTCGTCGTCGGTCGCCGCGCGTGTGGCGGCCACGGTCGATCGGATGCCGCCGGCGGCATACTTCTGCCCCTGCATCCGCGCCTCGAACTCGGCAGCGCGGTCGCCGCCGAAGACGAGGTGGCTGTGGCTGTCCACGAAGCCGGGGATCACAGCGCGGCCCTCCGCGTCCACGATCTCGTCGGCCGCCGGCGCGTCGGCCGCCGAGCCGACCCAGGCGACCCGCTCGCCCTCGATGAGCACGGCGGCGTCGTGCAGGGTGCCGCAGAGGTCGTCGCCGTCCGCGACGTTCGTCGTGAGCTCGCCGATGTTGGTGATCAGGATCCGCATGTCCTCAGCCTTCCGCAGAGTGGTGCGTCCCGCCTTGTGCCGGGCCCTTCGACAAGCTCAGGGACCGGCACAAGGCGGGACGCGTGATGTGGGTCGGAACCGCTCAGAGCCCCATCGGGACCTTGAGGCCGCGCTCGCGCGCGATGTCCTTCGCGTGGTCGTAGCCGGCGTCGACGTGACGCATCACGCCGGTGCCCGGGTCGTTGGTGAGCACGCGCTCGAGCTTCTCGGCGGCCAGCGCGGATCCGTCGGCGACGGTCACCTGACCGGCGTGGATGGAGCGGCCGATGCCGACGCCGCCGCCGTGGTGCAGCGACACCCAGCTCGCGCCCGAGGACGTGTTCAGCAGCGCGTTGAGCAGCGGCCAGTCGGCGATCGCGTCGGATCCGTCCTTCATGGCCTCGGTCTCGCGGTACGGGCTGGCGACGGAGCCGGAGTCGAGGTGGTCGCGGCCGATGACGATCGGGGCGGACAGCTCGCCCGAGGCGACCATCTCGTTGAACTTCAGGCCCGCCAGGTGCCGCTCCTTGTAGCCCAGCCAGCAGATGCGCGCGGGGAGTCCTTCGAAGTGCACCTTCTCGCCGGCCTTCTCCAGCCAGCGGTGCAGGGCGGCGTCCTCCGGGAAAAGCTCGGCGATGGCGCGGTCGGTCTTGTAGATGTCCTCCGGGTCGCCCGAGAGCGCAGCCCAGCGGAACGGGCCGCGGCCCTCTTCGAACTGCGGACGGATGTACGCCGGCACGAAGCCGGGGAACTCGAATGCGCGGTCGAAGCCGCCGAGGACCGCTTCGGCACGGATCGAGTTGCCGTAGTCGAACACCGCGGCGCCCGCGTCCTGGAACGCGACCATCGCCCGGACGTGCGCGGCCATGGCCTCGCGCGAACGGCGGGTGAACTCCTCGGGGTCGCGCTCGGCCTCGGCCTTCCAGTCCTCCACCGAGATGCCGATGGGCAGGTAGGCGAGCGGGTCGTGCGCGCTGGTCTGGTCGGTCACGATGTCGATCGGCACGCCGCGGCGGAACAGCTCGGGGAAGACCTCGGCGGCGTTGCCGACGATGCCGACGGAGAGCGCCTCACCGGAGTCCTTGGCGGCGACGGCGCGGGCGATGGCCTCGTCGAGGTCGGTGTAGTACACGTCCAGGTAGCCGTGGTCGACGCGGCGCGCGAGACGCGACTCGTCCACGTCCACGATCAGGCACGCGCCGTCGTTCAGCGTGACGGCGAGCGGCTGCGCGCCGCCCATGCCGCCGGCGCCGCCGGTGAGCGACAGAGTGCCCTTGAGCGACTCCTTGCCGAGCGAGCGCGCGACCGCGGCGAACGTCTCGTAGGTGCCCTGCAGGATGCCCTGGGATCCGATGTAGATCCAGGATCCGGCCGTCATCTGGCCGTACATCATCAGGCCCTCGGCCTCGAGCTTGCGGAACTCGGGCCAGGTCGCCCAGTCGCCGACCAGGTTGGAGTTGGCGATGAGCACGCGCGGCGCCCACTCGTGCGTGCGGAACACGCCAACCGGCTTGCCGGACTGCACGAGCAGGGTCTCGTCGGGCTCAAGCTCGTCGAGGGTGCGCACGATCGCGTCGTAGGCCTCCCAGCTGCGCGCAGCGCGGCCGGTGCCGCCGTAGACCACGAGGTCCTCGGGGTGCTCGGCGACCTCGGGATCGAGGTTGTTCATGAGCATGCGCTTGGCAGCCTCGGCGCCCCAGCTCTTCGCGGTGCGCTGGTTGCCGCGGGGTGCGCGGATCGAACGAGTCGGGTCCGACAGGGTCAGGCCGGCAGTGGTGGTGGTGGTGTCAGTCATTCGCGTGCTCCTTCGCAATCGCAGCGATCTGGCCGGACTGCACGAGCGCAGTCACGGCCTCCATGTCAGGGCTGAGGAATCGGTCCGGACCGGGGCCGCCGGCCACGGTGCGGACGAGGTCGCGGACGGCGCCGGTGGCGGGTCCGGCCTCGAGCGGCGCGCGCAGGTCGAGCGCGCGGGCGCCGGTGAGGATCTCGATCGCGAGCACGCGGCCGAGGCCGTCGATCGCGCGACGGAGCTTGCGGGCCGCGGCCCAGCCCATCGAGACGTGGTCCTCCTGCATCGCGGAGGACGGGATCGAGTCGACCGAGGCCGGCACGGCGAGGCGCTTGAGCTCGGAGACGATGCCGGCGGCCGCGTACTGCGCGATCATCAGGCCGGAGTCGACGCCGACCTCGTCCGCGAGGAACGGCGGCAGGCCGTGGCTGCGCGCGGGGTCGAGCGCACGGTCGGTGCGGCGCTCGGCCACCGAGGCCACGTCGGCGACCGAGATCGCGAGGAAGTCAAGCACGGCCGCGACGGGGGCGCCGTGGAAGTTGCCGTTGGACTCGATCCGGCCGTCGCTGGTGACGACGGGGTTGTCGACGACGCTCGCGAGCTCGCGCTCGGCGATCATGGTGGCGTAGGACGCGGTGTCCCGGGCGGCACCGTGCACCTGCGGCGAGCAGCGCAGCGAGTAGGCGTCCTGTACGCGGCCGTCGTCCGGACCCTTGTGGCTGGCGACCATCGGGGAGGATCCGAGGAAGGCGCGCAGGTGCGCGGCGGAGACGGCCTGGCCGATCTGCGGGCGCAGCGCCATGAGATCGCTCGCGAAGACCGCGTCGGTGCCGAGTTGCGACTCGATCGACATCGCGGCCGAGATGTCAGCGGTGATGAAGAGGTTGTCGAGGTCGTGCAGCGCGAGCGACAGCATGCCGAGCATGCCGTCGGTGCCGTTGATGAGGGCGAGGCCCTCCTTCTCCTGCAGTTCGAGGGGCGCGATGCCGGCGGCGGCGAGCGCGTCGGCGGCCGGGACGAGATCGCCGGCGGCGTTGCGGACGTCGCCCTCGCCCATGCTGGCGAGCGCCACGTGGGCGAGCGGGGCCAGGTCGCCCGAGCAGCCCAGCGAGCCGTATTCGCGGACGATCGGGGTGATGCCGGCGTTGAGCATCGCGGCGTAGGTCTCGACGACGACGGGGCGCACGCCGGTGTGGCCGGACGCGAGCGTCTGCAGGCGCAGCAGCTGCAGGCCGCGGACCACCTCGGTCTCGACCTCGGGTCCGGTGCCGGCCGCGTGCGAGCGGATCAGGCTGAGCTGCAGCTGGCGGCGACGCTCGGGGGCGATGAAGGTCGTGGCGAGGGCGCCGAAGCCCGTCGAGACGCCGTAATGCGGCTTGGGGTCGGCGGCCATGCCTTCGATGACGCCGCGGGAGGCGGCGACGCGGTCGAGCGCACCGGCATCGATGACGACCGGTGCAAGGTAGCGGGCAACGGAGACGACATCCTCGGGGCGCAGGGGCGCCGCACCGATGGTGACGGGGGAAGTGTGGGGCATGAGACGATTTCACACCCTCGGCCGCCGCTCGGACAGTGCCCGGGACGACGTCCTGTCTGGAATCACAGACATGTAGACGAAGGCTGCGCACCGCCCTGATGGGCCCCGGGTGACCCGGGAGGGATCGGGATCGAGCGAGCCTGGATCCTCCCGCGACTCCCGACATCCGACGCACAAGATGTGCGAAATGTCGAACAGATGATGAGATCAGTGCGGATAGCACATGGTGGGTCGCGCAACGCGTCACTAGCGTGAGCGGCACCATCCTCTTCCGCCCGAAGGAAACCACCATGGCCCGTATCGCGCCGCACGACGACTTCGCCCTCTCCCGCGTGACTCCCGAAGCGCGAAAGCCCTGGTTCGGCATCGCCGTGCAGCGCTTCGGCCAGGTCTCCGCCCTGTCGCAGTTCCTCCTCGGCGCGACGCTGGGATACGGGATGACCTTCGGGGAGGCCGCGCTCGCGTTCCTGCTCGGATCCGTCATCCTCGAGGTCATCATGTGCATCGTCGGATTCATCGGGCAGCGCGAGGGCCTGAACACGGCCCTCCTCGCCCGCTGGACAGGCTTCGGCGAGATCGGCGCGGCGCTCGTGGGCCTCGCGATCGGCATCAGCCTCATCGGCTGGTTCGGCATCCAGTCCGCGATCTCCGCGCAGTCGCTCGACGCGCTCATGCCCGGCGTGCTGCCGACCTGGCTGTGGAGCCTGCTGTTCGGCCTCGCCGTCACCGCGATCGTGGCCTTCGGCTTCCTCGGCATGCAGTGGCTCGCGAACATCACCGTGCCCCTGTTCCTCGTGCTCGTGGGCTGGTCCGTGATCTCGGAGCTCAGCCGTCACGACCTCGGCGCACTGCTCACGAGCCCGGCACCGGGCCCGCACATCACCGTCTGGGCCGGCACCGGCATCGTCGCCGGCGGCCTCATCGTCGGCGCCATCATCACCGGCGACATGACGCGCTTCAACCGCTCCCGCGCCGACGTCGTCAAGCAGACCGTCGTGGGCGTCACGCTCGGCGAGTTCGTGATCGGCCTGGCCGGCGTGCTCCTCGCGCACGCCGCGAAGTCCGGCGACATCGTCGCGATCGTCACGAGCTCGGTCGGCCTGGTCGGCCTCATCATCGTCATCACCGGAACGCTCAAGATCAACGACTGGAACCTCTACTCGTCGGCCCTGGGCCTGGTGAACTTCGTCTCGACGACGTTCGGCAAGAACCTGCACCGCGTGACGACGACGATCGTCCTCGGCATCGTCGGATCCGTCCTCGCCGCCGCGGGGATCCTCGGGCAGTTCACCCAGTTCCTCATCGTGCTGAGCGTGGCGTTCCCGCCCATCGCGGGCATCATGGTCGCCGAGTACTTCATCGTCCGCCGCTGGCGCGGGGACCTCGACGCCAGCCGTGAGGAGGGCGTGCTGCCCGCCTCCGCCCCGCGCATCGTCCCCGCCACGATCGTGGTCTGGGTGGTCTCGTCGCTCGTCGGCTACTTCGTGACCTGGGGGATCCCGTCCCTCGTCAGCCTGTTCCTCTCGATGGTGCTGTACATCGTGGCGGGCAAGCTGGGCCTCGTCCGCGGGGTCGGCGCCGTCCCCACCCGTCAGGCCGATCCCGCCGAGGCCGCGGCCGCCTGATCCCCAGACTCCGTCGCGGGGTGCGGCGCCTTCCGACGCCCCGCGACGGGACCATTCGTCCCAGAACCACCGAGAAAGCGAGAACCATGCACATCGGCATCGACGTCGGCGGCACCAACACGGATGCCGTCCTCATGGACGGCGCCCGCACCCTCGCCGGGGTGAAGCACTCCACCACCCCCGACGTGACCGACGGGATCGTGCAGGCGATCGAGGATCTGCGGGCGCACCACCCGTTCGAGGGATCCGACATCGAGGCCGTCATGATCGGCACGACGCACTTCATCAACGCGCTCGTGCAGGCCAGCCGTCTCGCGCCCACCGCGGCCCTGCGGCTCGGCCTGCCCGCGACCCGCGCCCTCCCTCCGCTCGTGGACTGGCCCGGTGAACTGCTCGAGGCCGCTCAGGCGCGCAGCTATCTCGCGCACGGCGGCTACGAGTTCGACGGTCGCCCGATCTCGCCGCTCGATCCCGAGGAACTGCGCGGGATCGCCGCGGACATGAAGGCGCACGGGATCCGCTCTGTCGCGATCTCGGCCGTGTTCAGCCCGGTCAACCACGACCTCGAGGTGCGCGCCGCGGAGATCCTCGGCGAGGTCCTCGGCGACGACGTGGCGATCTCCCTCTCGCACGAGATCGGCCGGATCGGCATCCTCGAGCGCGAGAACGCGACGATCATCAACGCCGCCCTGCGCGAGCTCGCCTCCGAGATCGTCGACGGCCTCACCGCCGCCGTCCGGGCGCACGGCATCGAGGCGCCGATCTTCCTCAGCCAGAACGACGGCACGCTCATGGACGACGAGTACGTGCGCCGCTATCCCGTCGCGACCTTCGCCTCCGGCCCGACCAACTCGATGCGCGGAGCCGCGGCCACGAGCGGCCTGCAGGACTGCGCCGTGATCGATGTGGGCGGCACCACGGCGGACATCGGCCTGCTCGTGAACGGCTTCCCCCGCGAGACCGCGAACGAGGTGAAGGTCGCCGGCATCCGCACGAACTTCCGCATGCCCGACGTGCTCTCCCTCGGCATCGGCGGCGGGAGCATCGTGGACGAGGAGACCGCCGAGGTCGGCCCCGCCTCGGTCGGCTACCGCCTCGGCACAGAAGCGCTCGTCTTCGGCGGCTCGACCCTCACCGCGACCGACATCGCGGTCGCGGCGGGGCGCGCCGAGGTCGGCGACCCCGCGAAGGTCGCGCACCTCGATCCGGAGTTCGTGGCGCGCGTGCTCGCGCGCATCGCCGAGCGGGTCGCGGAGGCCGTGGACCGGATGCGCACCTCCCCCGACCCGATCGCAGTCGTCGCGGTCGGCGGCGGATCCATCCTGCTCCCCGACGTTCTGGAGCCGTTCGGCCCCGTGCACCGCCCGGAGAACTACGCGGTCGCGAACGCGATCGGCGCGTCGATCGCCCAGGTCGGCGGCGAGATCGACAAGGTCTACGCGATCGCCGCCGGCGCGCGCAACGAGACCATCGCGGCCGTCCGCGCCGAGGCCGTCGACAAGGCGATCGCCGCCGGCGCGAAGCCGTCCACGGTCGCGATCATCGACTTCGACGAGGTCCCGATCCCGTACCTGCCCGGCAACGCCACGCGCATCCGCGCCAAGGCCGTCGGCGACCTGGACATGGGGGCCTGAGATGGGCTGGCAGATCGACACCGCGCAGATCGAGGATCTCGCCCGCGGCGCCGCCGTGTTCGGCACCGGCGGCGGCGGCGATCCCTACATCGGATCCCTCCTCGCCCGGCAGGCGCTGTCGGACGGGCCCGTCCCCGTCCTCGACCTCGCCGAAGTCCCCGACGACGCGCACGTGCTGTTCGTCGCGATGATGGGCGCACCGACCGTCATGGTGGAGAAGCTCCCGAGCTTGGACGAGGTCGTCGAGCCCGTGCGCGCCCTCGGCTCGCATCTGGGACGGCCCGTCACCCACATCGCGTGCGCCGAGGTGGGCGGCGTGAACTCGACGATCCCCGTCGCGGCCGCCGCCGCGCTCGGACTGCCGCTCGTGGACGCCGACGGCATGGGCCGCGCGTTCCCCGAACTGCAGATGGTGCTGCCCACGCTCATCGGCGTCACCGCCTCGCCCCTCGCGCTCAGCGACGAGAAGGGCAACGTCGCGGTCCTGCAGACGATCGACAACACCTGGACGGAGCGGATCGCACGCGTCGCGACCGTCGAGATGGGCTGCTCCACGATGATCGCCGGGTTCTCCATGACGGGCGCACAGGCCCGCGCGGGCCTCGTCGGCGGCTCGCTCTCGCGGTGCATCACCGTGGGGCGGGCGATCGCGGAGGCCCGTGCAGCGAAGACCGATCCGGTCGAGGCCGCGGTCCGCGAGCTCTCCGGACGCGAGCTCTTCGACGGGAAGGTGATCGACGTGCAGCGCGCCACGACGACCGGCTTCGCCCGTGGTCGCGCCCGAATCGGGGGCGAGGGCGGTGCCGCGCTCACCCTGCAGTTCCAGAACGAGCACCTCGTCGCCGAGGCCGACGGGCGGATCCTCGCCACCACGCCCGACCTCATCATGGTCGTCGAGGGCGAGTCCGGGGAGCCGATCACGACAGAGGCCCTCCGCTACGGCCAGCGCGTGCGCGTGCTCGCGGCCCCGGCCGACGAGCGCTGGCACTCCGCCGAGGCGCTCGCGATGGTCGGTCCCGGCTACTTCGGCTACGACATGCCGGCCCATCGCTACGACGGCACGGTCTCGACCGGAGAACCCCTCGTGACGGCGGGCGCGGCATGAGCTGGCAGCTCACGGCCGCTGATCTCCCCGACCTCGCCCGCGGCGCCACACTGCTCGGCACGGGCGGCGGCGGCGATCCCTACATCGGCAGCAAGCTCGTCGAACGGGTGCTCGGCGACGGGGCGATCACGATCCTGGATCCGGAGGAGCTTCCCGACGATCTCTTCGTGATCCCGACCGCGCAGATGGGCGCGCCGACCGTGATGGTCGAGAAGATCCCGGCGGGCACCGAGCCCACGCTGGCGCTCAGGGCGCTCGAGGCGCACCTGGGGCGCACGGCCGACGCCACCATGCCGATCGAGTGCGGCGGGATCAACTCGATGATCCCGCTCGTCGTCGCCGCGGAGACCGGGCTTCCGGTGGTCGACGCGGACGGCATGGGTCGCGCCTTCCCCGAGCTGTCCATGGAGACGTTCGCCGTGTACGGCGTGCACGGCTCGCCCCTCGCCCTCGCCGGCGAGCGCTGGGAGACCGTCATCATCGACACCGGCGACGACGACCGCCAGATGGAGTGGCTCGCCCGCGCGATCACCATCCGCATCGGCGGCGTCGGGCACATCGCGGAGTATGCGATGTCCGGCGCGGACGTGCGCCGGACCGCCGTTCCGCGCACGATCTCGATGGCGCTCGCCCTCGGCCGCGCGATCCGCGAGGCCCGCGCAGAGCACCGCTCCCCCTTCGAGGCGATCGCCGACACGCTCTCCCGCACCCTCTACGCCCACGTACGCGAGCTCGCCGTGGGCAAGGTCGTCGACGTCGAGCGCCGCACCACCGAGGGATTCGCGAAGGGACGCGCCGTGATCGCGCCGCTCGAGGGCGACGGCTCTTTCGAGATCCTGTTCCAGAACGAGAACCTCATAGCCCGGCACGACGGCGAGGTCGTCGCCATCGTGCCGGATCTCATCTGCGTCGTGGATCACGAGACCGCCGAGCCCATCACGACCGAGGGGCTGCGCTACGGCCAGCGCGTGCGCGTTCTCGGCATCTCGACGCCGGACATGATGCGCACCGAGGGCGCCCTCGCGGCCTTCGGCCCCTCCGCCTTCGGTCTCGCCGAGCCGTTCCGCCCGGTCGAGCGGCTGGGCGTCTGAGCCTGATCCAGGAGCCGGACCCGAACCGGCCCCTGGATCCGATCCGGATCCGATGCGAGGCCTCTAGTCTGGGACGATGTCGTGGCGACTACGAGCCGGGGACGTGACCGCGCTCGCGCTGGGCTGCGCCCTGCTCGGCTCGGGCGGCGGCGGCACGACCACCATGCTCGAACTCATGCTCGCGGGTGACGATTCCGGCCCGCATCCGCTCGTCGACGTGGAGGAGCTGGATCCCGCCACTCCCTGCTTCGGCGCCGCGTTCGTCGGCTCCACGATCCTGCTCGGCGAGCGCATGCCGGGACTCGCACCGTTCGGACGCCTGGTGGCCGCGGCAGAACGCTGGCTCGGCACGCGGATCCCCGCCGTCTGCTCGATCGAGGGCGGCGGCATGAACAGCCTCGTTCCGTTCCTGTTCTCCGGCGAGCGCACGATCGTGGACGCCGACTGCACGGGCCGCGCCGTGCCGGAGCTCGACCAGATGTCGCTCTTCGTCGACCGGGTGCCGGGGCTCGTGTTCACGTGCGAGAGCGGTGCCGGCGGCGTCGCCCTCGTGGAGACGGACCGCGCCGTGGACGCGGAGCGCATCATCCGCTCGGCGATCATCCAGGCGGGAGGGAGCGGTGCGGCCGTGCTCGCGGGCTTCACGGTCGGCGATCTCCGTGAGCACGCCATGCCAGGACACCAGCGGCGCGCGCTCGCCCTGGGGCGCGCCTTCCTCGCGGCCCGGTTCTCGCCGACTGCCGAGCTCGCCGCGGGGCTCGGGGCGCGCCTGCTGACCGAGGGACGGATCGACCGGATCTCCCCGCACCACGCCGACCCCCACGTGCAGTCCGTCGAGATCGCCGGCCCCGGTGGGGCGATCGACCGTGTGGTGACCCGATCGGAGGCCCTCGCCGTGCTCAGCGACGGCGCGCTGCTCGCCTCCGCACCGGCGATCATCGTCATGCTCGACGCCGCGTCGCGCGAGATCCTCCAGGTCACCGATCTCGTTCCGGGACGGCGCGTCGTCGTCCTCTCGCTGCCCGCGCCGGACTGGTGGCTGGAGCGCCCCGAGCGCCTGCGCCGTGTGCTGCCGTCGACGTACGGTCTCGCCGAGCTGGACGCCGCATGACCGCCCGGCTTTCCCTCGCGGGCCTCCGGGCGCACCCCGAGACCGGGGGCCTGCGCCGGATCGCCGGCCCGGAGGACGCCGCGTGGGACGCGGTCGCCGTGGAGTCGGCGGAGGCGGACCTGCCGACGCTGCCCGACGGCGGCCTCGCCGCACTGCCTGACGGCGCCCTCGCGGTGCTGCTCGACGCCGCGCCCGAGACGCCCTGGCAACAGGACGCGATGCTGCGCCGGATCCGCGAGCGCGGCTTCCGCGGCGTCGCGCTGCCGGGCGCCGCCGGGTTCGACCCCGGCGCGCAGCGGCTCGCTGAGCGGCTGGGGATCTGCCTGCTCGACGTGGAGCGACCCATCGTGCTCGCCCAGGCGTGCTGGATGCTCGTGCAGGCGCAGGACGCGCTCACGCTCTCGCACGTGCGCAAGGTCGCGCGCTCCTTCGAGTATCCGGCCCGGGATCTGTCGGATCTGCTTCGCCAGATCTCCGCCACGCTCGGCCATCCGCTCGCCCTCGTGGACGGCACCGACGTGCTGCATTCCTCGGGCGGCGAACTCGATCCCGCCCTGCACGCCGCGATCGACTTTCGTCCCTGGATCGACATCGCCCGTGCGGGGAACCGCACCGCGGCCTCCGTCCGCGTGGACAGCCCGAGTCGGCCGGGCCTGCGCCTGGTCGTCTTCGGCGAGGGGCTGAGCGAGAGCCAGCTCGCCGCGCTCTCCGTCGCGGCCGAGGTCGCGATGCCGGCCGTCGCGGCGCGGATCCTCATCGACGAGGTCGCGGAGGTGAACGACGTCTCGGCCTCCTCCGCCCTGCTCCGCGACTTCGTCGACGCACGGGGCCTCGCCGATGACGACATCGAGCGCCGCATGGGCGAGCGCGGCTGGCGCACGACAGGACATCATCTCGGCTTCCGGATGGTCGGGCGCGGTCGGCTGGATCCGCTGCCGCTGCTCCGCGCCGTGCGCGCGGCGCTCGGCAGGATCCCCGCGGAGGCGCACGTCACCACCGCCGGGCGCGGGCTGAGCGGCTGGCTGGCGTTCTCCGAGGCACCGGATCCCGCGACCGTCGAACAGCTGGCGCGCGGGCTGCGCACTCTGCACCGCGAAGTGGGACGAGCCTTCGCGATCGCGACGGGCGTCGGTTCACTGCAGCGCGGGGCCGCGGGGCTCGCCGCGACCCTGGACGAGGCCGCGGATGCGGCCCGGATCGCGGCGTCGCGCTCGGCGACGGGCTGGTTCGTCCGTGTCGACAGCCTCGGGCTCGAGCAGCTGCTGCTGGCCTGGACCGGCAATGACACCTTCGTGCCCGCGGCGGAATCGCTCCTCGCGCCGCTGCAGGGCGCGACAGGGGACCTGCTGCGCACGCTCTCCGCCTACCTCGACCAGGAGTCGAGCCTGGTCGCGACCGCCGAGGCGCTGAACCTGCACCGCAACACGGTCGCGGTGCGGATCCGGCGGGTGCAGGAGCTCCTCGGCGTCGACCTGACGGATCCCGAGACCCGCCTCGCGATGCACCTCGCCTGTCGCGCCGTACTCGCGCCCGCGGCGGGCGACGGCGTCACGGCACGACGCGAGCATGGGATCCTGGGAGCGTGAACGCCGATCGCACGGACCACGGCGCCGGGACGGACTCGCCGACGAACGCCCGCGACGACAGGCCCCAGGTCCCCGCCGCCGACCACACCCTGCGGATCCTGCGTTTCCTGGCCCGCCGCGCCGGTCCGGTCGCCGCGTCCGCGCTGGCGCGCGAGCTCGACATCCCGCGCTCCACGGTCTACCACCTGCTCACCACGCTCGAGGCGCACGGGTTCGTCGTGCATCTGCCGCAGGAGCGCCGCTGGGGACTCGGCACCAGCGCCTTCGAGCTCGCCGGCGGCTACGCCCGGCAGGAGCCGCTGGCCCGGCTCGGGCGCCCGCTTCTGGCGGGTCTCGCCGACCGCCTCGGCGAGAGCGCGCACCTCGCCGTGATGACCGGCCGCGACGTGCTGTACATCGTCGAGGAGCGTGCTCTGCGCCGCCCCGCCCTCATCACCGACGTGGGAGTGCGCCTGCCCGCGCACCTCACCGCGACCGGCCGGGCGATGCTCGCCGCGCTGCCCCGCGAGCAGGTGCGCGCGCTGTATCCGGATGCGGCGGCGTTCGCGCAGCGCTCCGGCGGTGGCCCGTCTCGCCCCCGCGAGCTGAACGAGCTGCTGCGCGAGGTGCGTCGCGACGGCGTCGCCCGCGAGGACGGCGAGGTGACCCCGGGGTTCCGGTCGGTCGGCATCGCCGTGCGCGACCACGTCGACTGGCCGGTGGCGGCCGTCGCCGTCACCTGGTCGGAGGAGGGCTCCGTCGACGAGACGGCGATCGTCGATGCCGTGACCGAGACCGCCCGGCAGCTGCAGCGCCGGCTGGGCTACGGAGCGCGCGCCGGCTCCTGACGGACAGTCCGTTCGGCGGGCGCACAGCCCGGGCCGGGAGGATCGGCGAGTGCGGAGGATGACGGATCCAGCCCAGATTCGACGCGTCGCCGTGATCGCAGGGGTCGTCGGCCTGCTCGCGGGCGTGAGCGGATCCTGGATCCCGTCGTTCTGGGGCGACGAGGCCGCGAGCGTCATGTCGGCCTCGCGCACCTGGCCGGAGCTGGGGCGCATGCTGCAGACCGTCGACGGCGTGCACGGCGCCTACTACGCGTTCCTGCATGTGTGGATCGATCTGTTCGGTGCGAGCGAGTTCTCCGTGCGGCTGCCCAGCGCGATCGCCGCGGGGCTCCTGGCCGCCGGCACCTCCGTGCTCGCCGGACGCCTCGGCGGTCCGCGACTCGCCATGGCCGCCGGCCTCATCTCGGCCCTGCTGCCCCGCACCGCGGTGATGGCGGCGGAGGCGCGCTCGTACGCGATCGGATCCGCGGTCGCGGCGTGGCTGACGGTGCTGCTGCTCGCTCTGCTGGCGCGACGGCATGCCTGGTGGGGGTGGGCGGCTTATGCCGTCGGCGCCGCAGCCGCGATCTACGTCTTCCTCTACCTGGCCCTGCTGCTCGTGGTGCACGGCGTGTTCGTGTTGATCTTCCACCGCCGCTCGCTCGCGCGCTGGTCGGGCTGGGCTGCGTTCGCGACCCTGTTGGCGGTGCCGATCGTGCTGCTCGCCGCCGCGGAGCAGAACCAGATCGGCTTCCTCGCGCACCGCGACTACATCACGCCGCTGAACGTGTTCGCGCTGCAGTGGTTCGACCCGGTGACCGCCTGGCCGTGCGCAGCGCTGATCGCGATCGGCGTGGTGGCTGCGTTCCGTGACCGCCGACACGACGTCGAGCACGCCCGCCTCGCGCTGCTGGCGCTGATCTGGCTGGCGCTGCCGACCGCGGCGATCTTGCTCGCGAGTGTCACGATCGCCCCGATGTACACCGTGCGGTATCTGTCGTTCTGTGCCCCGGCCGCAGCGGTGCTCGTCGCGCTCGGTGCGCGCGCCGTCGCCCGGTGGTCGGCACGGGGAGCAGCGGCGCGCGCACCGCTGATCGCAGGGCTGGTGCTCGCCGCGCTGCTCGTGGCGTTCGTGCCGAATCTCGTGGTGCAACGCGGGCCCTACGCGAAGGACGGCAGCGACTGGCGCGAGGCGGCGGCGTATCTGCACGACCACGCCCGGCAGGGCGACGCCGTGGTCTACGACGACCGCCCCAAGGACTCCGAGGCCCCCCGGCTCATCGCCGCCGTCTATCCCTCGGACGTCGCCGCGCCGCGGGACCCCGCGCTGATCGCCCCCTTCCGCACGCAACCGGGCCTGTGGGACCGCACTCGCCCCAACGACGTGCTCACGGCCGCCGACCTCACACCCGACGTCTGGGCCGTCGAGCGCGGCCCCGATCCCGGGCGCTCCCCGGACGTGCGGCACCTGGAATCGAACCTTTGCGACGGGAGCAAGAACCGGACGGGGCCGCGTCAGATCGGCACGTACATCACCACGGTCAGCCCCGGTGCGTCCGCCGGTACGAGGCTGTGGTGCTCGAAGACCAGCCGCCCGTCGGAGCGATGCTGGAACACGCGCTGGCGGGAGGCGAAGCGCTCGACCGCATGCTCGGCCCATTGGATCCGGAAGTCGGCGCTCGCCTCGATCAGCCGCTCGATGAGCGCGCGGTGCCGATCCGAGCTCAGCCTCACACCCGACTCCGCACGGAACTCGGCGAGGAAGCGGCGGCTCTCCTGATCCCAGTCCGGGAGCATGCGGCGCAGCCGCGGATCCGTGTAGATCAGCCAGAGCAGATTGCGATCCTCGGGGTCGACCGTGGCGATCCGATCGTAGAGCCGGGCGTACGGCGCGTTCCAGCCGACGATCGCCCAGTCGCTCGCGACCACGAAGGCCGGGAAGGCGAGCGCGTCGACGAGCCGCTGCAGATGGTCCGGGATGCGCTCGGGCTCCTCGGCGGCGCCATCCTCGTCGGGGCCCGCGAGCCGCACCACGTAGTCGATCTCGGCCGGGCTCAGCTGCAGCACGCGGGCCACGGCGCCGAGCACCTGGCGGGAGACGCCGATGTCACGCCCCTGCTCGAGCCAGGTGAACCAGCTCGCGCTGACCCCGGCGAGGGCCGCCACCTCCTCGCGGCTGAGGCCGATGTCGCCGCGCCGAGCGGCCTGCGGCAAGCCCAGCGCGGAGCGGCTCGCGGCACGGCGGCGCGAGGCGAGGAACTCCCCCAGCTGCTCGCGGCGGGGCGTGCGCGGGCGGATCATGTGCGCCGCCCTGTCCGGCCCGTGCCGTCCTGCGCAGAAGACGCGTTTCCGCCGTGATCGCAGTCCATATCGAAACAGTACTCGGAGTACTAGTACAAACCCTCCTCGCTCACGGACTCGGCAGATGCTCACGGCAGGTCCACAATGGGTCCCATGGTCGCTTATCGCTCTCGCACGGTCACCCACGGACGCAACATGGCCGGCGCCCGCGCCCTCTTCCGCGCCGCCGGCGTCGACGGCAAGGATCTCGGCCGCAAGCCCATCATCGCCGTCGCGAACTCTTTCACCGAGTTCGTGCCGGGCCACACGCACCTCGCCCCGGTCGGGCGCATCGTGTCTGAGGCGATCAGCGAGGCGGGCGGCATCCCCCGCGAGTTCAACACGATCGCCGTCGATGACGGCATCGCGATGGGTCACGGCGGCATGCTCTACTCGCTGCCCTCGCGCGACCTCATCGCCGACTCGGTCGAGTACATGGTCAACGCGCACTGCGCAGACGCTCTGGTCTGCATCTCGAACTGCGACAAGATCACCCCGGGCATGCTGCTCGCGGCGCTCCGCCTGAACATCCCGACGGTTTTCGTCTCGGGCGGCCCGATGGAGGCCGGACGCGCGACCCTGGTCGATGGCACCGTGCGCTCGCTCGACCTCGTCGACGCGATCAGCGACGCGGTGAACGAGAAGATCTCCGACGCCGATATCCTGCGCATCGAGGAGTCGGCCTGCCCGACCTGCGGATCCTGCTCGGGCATGTTCACGGCGAACTCGATGAACTGCCTCACCGAGGCGATCGGCCTCTCCCTGCCCGGCAACGGCTCGGTGCTCGCGACGCACACCGCCCGCCGCGCACTGTACGAGAAGGCTGGATCCCTGGTCGTCGACATCGCCCAGCGCTACTACGAGGGCGACGACGAGAGCGTGCTGCCCAAGAGCATCGCGACCGAGGCCGCGTTCGGCAACGCGATGGCGCTCGACATCGCGATGGGCGGATCCACGAACACGATCCTGCACCTGCTCGCCGCCGCGCATGAGGCCGGGGTGGACTTCGGCCTCGCCGAGATCGACGCGATCTCACGCCGGGTGCCGTGTCTCGCGAAGGTCGCCCCGAACTCCGCCGGTGGCAAGACCTACTACATGGAGGACGTGCACCGCGCGGGCGGCATCCCCGCCCTGCTCGGAGAGCTGCGTCGCGGCGGCCTCCTCGACGACCAGGTGCACACGGTGCACGCGGCGACGCTGGGCGAGTGGCTGGACGAGTGGGACATCCGCGGCGGATCGGCCTCCGAGGTGTCGCAGGACCTGTGGCACGCGGCACCCGGCGGTCGCCGTTCGTCCACCGCGTTCTCGCAGTCGGAGCGCTGGGCCTCGCTCGACACCGACGCCGAGGGCGGCTGCATCCGCGACGTCGCGCACGCCTACTCGAAGGACGGCGGCCTCGGCGTGCTGCACGGCAACATCGCCGAGAACGGCGCCGTGGTGAAGACGGCGGGCGTGGACGAGTCGATCTGGACGTTCTCCGGCCCCGCCGTGGTCTGCGAGTCGCAGGACGAGGCGGTCGAGAAGATCCTGAACAAGCAGGTGAAGGAGGGCGACGTCGTCGTCATCCGCTACGAGGGCCCGAAGGGCGGCCCCGGCATGCAGGAGATGCTCTACCCGACCTCGTTCCTGAAGGGCCGCGGGCTCGGCAAGGCCTGCGCACTGATCACCGACGGGCGCTTCTCGGGCGGCACCTCGGGCCTGTCGATCGGGCACGTCTCCCCCGAGGCGGCCGCGGGCGGCATGATCGCGCTCGTCGAGGACGGCGACATCATCTCGATCGACATCCCGACCCGCAAGCTCGAGCTCGACGTGCCCTGGGAGGTGCTGGAGCGTCGCCGCGAGCACCTCGAGGCCAATGGCGGTTACCGCCCCAAGAACCGCGTCCGCGAGGTCAGCCCCGCGCTGCGCGCCTACGCGCACTTCGCCCAGTCCGCTGACAAGGGCGCGATTCGCATCGTCCCGGAGCTCTGAGCCGGGCCGCGCCCGGCGCGTCCGCAGGTCCGCAGGTCCGCAGGTCCGCAAACTACCGAACCCGGATCCGAGGCGCCGGGCCGCGGCGCTCACCGCAGGGCGTTCTTGAGCGAGGCCAGGTGCTCCCGGCTGAGTCCCGCGGCCAGCGCGGCGTCGCCGGCGCGGATCGCATCGGCGAGACACACGTGCGCGGCGTGGTCCTCGGCGCTGCCGAAGGCGGTGCGGATCCGCAGCATCGCGATCATCGTCTGCCGCAGCCGCGGCGTGAAGCCGTCGAACAGCTCGGTGAGGATCGGATTCGCCGCCGCGACGACGATCGCGCGGTGAAACGCGAGGTCGGCGTCGACGTGCTCCTCGAGCTCGGTGCGGTGCTGCTCCCGCACTTTCAGGGCGCGCCTGATAGCACGCAGGTCGTTCGCGCTGCGTCGCTCAGCCGCGAGCGCGGCTGCCTCGCTCTCGATCGCGGTCCGCGCCTCGATGACGCTGACGATATCCGCGCGCTGCAGCACGGCATCCCAGTCGTCGCGCACGTCGAGCGCTGAGACGAAGACACCGGCGCCCTGCCGCGCCGTGAGCACCCCCTGCCCGGCGAGCTGCCGGATCGCCTCACGCACCGTCGAGCGCCCCACCCCGAGCTGGGCGGCGAGCGTCGTCTCCCCCGGCAGGCGTGCGCCCAGCGCCCACTCCTCGGCCCGGATCCTGCCGAGGAGCACATCCGCCGTCTGATCCGCCATCGACGTGCGCCGCAGGGCATCGCTTCCCGACATCGCCACTCCTCAACTTGTCTGCAGAGTTAACGCTACACTGCCTGCATGCACCTGCGCGCTCTCCTTCTCCTTCGCCGCCACGACGGGGTCTGACCGGACCGTCTCCCCCGTCGTGGCTGATGCGCCGCGCCGGTCGCCGAAACCGCAGTCGAAGGAACAGAGGATCCATGAGCAGCACCACCTTCCCCGGCATCTCCACGCCGGCCGGCCCCGTCCCCGCGCACGCCCCCGCGTGGAATCGCCAACGGCACTCGCAGATGCCGTCCCACCGCTACGCCGACCCCTACGACCGGGTGTCGATCCCCGTCGCCGACGCCGAACGCACCTGGCCGACGCGACGACTCACGGCCGCGCCGTTGTGGGTCCCCGTCGATCTCCGCGACGGCAACCAGGCGCTCGCGGAGCCCATGGATCCCGCCCGCAAGCGGCGCTTCTTCGACCTCATGGTCGCGATGGGCTACAAGGAGATCGAGGTCGGCTACCCCTCCGCCTCGCAGACCGACTTCGACTTCGTCCGGTTGATCGTCGAGCAGGGCATCGCCCCCGAGGACGTGACGATCGTCGTGTTCACCGCAGCACGACGCGACCTCATCGCCCGGACGGTCGAGGCGGTCCGCGGCATCCGCAACCCCGTCGTGATCCACCTGTACACCGCGACCGCGCCGGTCTGGCGAGAGACGGTGCTCGGCCGCGATCGCGACGAGCTGCGGGAGCTGATCCTGGACGCGGGGCGCGATGTGCTCGCCCTCGCCGGAGATCTGCCGCGCGTGCGCTTCGAGTTCTCGCCCGAGGTGTTCATGCTCACCGAGCCCGACTACGCGCTCGAGGTCTGCAATGCGATGACGGCGCTCTGGGAGGCGACGCCGGAGCGCCCGGTGATCCTGAACCTGCCCGCCACGGTCGAGATCGCGACACCCAACGTCTACGCCGACCAGATCGAGTACATGCACCGCACCCTGGAGCGCCGCGAAGGCGTGATCCTCTCGGTGCATCCGCACAACGACCGCGGCACGGGGATCGCGTGCGCGGAACTGGCGCTGCTCGCCGGCGCCCAACGGATCGAGGGGTGCCTCTTCGGCAACGGCGAGCGCACCGGCAACGTGGACCTCGTCACTCTCGCCCTGAACCTGCACGCCCAGGGCATCGATCCGATGATCGACTTCTCCGACATCGACGAGATCCGGCGCACGGTCGAGCACAGCAACCGGATCGAGGTGCACCCGCGTCACCCCTACGTCGGCGACCTCGTGCACACCGCCTTCAGCGGCACCCATCAGGATGCGATCCGCAAGGGCTTCGCCGAGCACCGGGAGCGCGCCGCACGCGAGGCGCAGCCCGAAAGCGAGATCGCCTGGCGCGTTCCGTACCTCCCGGTCGATCCGGCCGATCTCGGCCGCTCCTACGACGCGGTGATCCGCGTGAACTCGCAGTCGGGCAAGGGCGGGATCGCCTACCTGCTCGAGACGGAGTTCGGGATCCGGCTTCCGCGTCGGCTGGAGATCGACCTGGCCGGGCACGTGCAGCGGCACGCCGACCAGAGCGGCCTCGAGCTCGACGCGCACGCGCTCTGGCGCATCTTCGACGAGGCGTATCTCGGAGATCGGGGGAACCCCCGCATCGCGCTCTCCGATGTCCGCATCGAGGAAACCGCCGCCGAGTCGCGCGTCGCGTTCCGACTCCGCATCGACGATGTCGAGACCAGGGCCGAAGCGGTCGGGCTCGGTCCGGTCGAGGCCGTCACGGCCGAGCTCGCCCGGCGCGGCGTGGCGATCGAGGTTCTGGACCTGCATCAGGCGAGCATCGGATCCGGCAACGCCGTCGAGGCACTGACCCTCGTCGAGACCCGCACCCCCCAGGGCAGGGCGTGGGTCGCCGGGCGGGATCGCTCGGTGCTCACCGCGACACTGAACGCGGTCCTCGCCGCCGCGGAGGCCGCCCTCCGCGCGCCCTGACGCGCAACGGGCGGAAGCACGCGGCCGGAGCGAGCCGCGCGGATCCGGCTCCGCGCCGCTGGTCGATCGCAACTCTGCAGGACGCATCCGCCGTGAACGTCCTGCAGAGTTGCAGACCTCCTCCGCCCGTGGCCCGGCCGCCCGATCCCCCCGTGCCTGACCGTTCAGGCTCTGGTCGAGGTCCGCACGACCAGGGTGCCGTGCGCGGGCGGGGGCACCTCGAGCGTGAGAGCCGGTTCGAGCTGCCGCAGCAGCGCCGCGGCCGCCTGACGACCCAGCGCCTGCGGCTGCAGATCGACGGCGGTGATCTCCGGGGCCGAGTTGCGCAGGCCGTCCGCATCGGATCCGCACACCACGCGCACGTCCTCCGGCACGCGCACCCCGCGCGCGACGAGCCGATCCACGAGCGCCCGAGCATGGTCGCTGGTCATGCAGTACACGCCGTCGGGCGGTTCGGGCAGGGCGAGCAGCTCATCGGCCGCCGCCGCACCCTCTTCCGGATCCGACCGCTCCGGCACGTACCGCACGTGCTGCACCGCGGGAGGAGTGCGTTCCCGATAGCGCCGCACGGTCGCCGCGTTCCACTCGATCGGATCGGTGCCCACGACGAGCGCGATGCGGGTCGCGCCGGCGGCGGTGAGGTGGTCGAGCACCCGATCCGTGATGAGCTCGGTCGCGATGTCGACGACGTGCGGGTCGTCGGGATCCGCCGGATCCGCGCCGACGAGCGTGTAGGGCATGCCGCCGGCGCGCATCGCGGCGATCAGCGGGTCGCGCTCGACGGGGTCGGTCACGATGATGCCGTCGCACGCCCAGGCCGTGCTCGGAGCATCCGGCACGGTGGGGTCGGCGACGAGCATGAGTGCGTACCCCTGACCGAGCGAGGTCAGGGCGGCCGCCCCGGCGAACCGGGGGAAGTAGTCGACGTCCTGGATCTGCTGCGGCGCGACGCCGACGGCTGGCCGCAGCACCAGACCGATCACCCCGAGCCTGCTGCGGCGCAGCCCGCTCGCGACGACATCCGGGTGGTACCCCAGGGCCGTCGCCGCCGCGCGCACGCGCGCCTGGGTCGCCGGATTCACGACGCCGTTGCCCGAGAAGGTGTGCGACACCGTGGTCACCGACACTCCTGCCCGACGGGCGACGTCGCGGATTGTGGATCGCTGTCTGCGCATTCCGTGATGATAATCGCGGGATCCGCTTGTCCAAATCGTTTTGGATCCTTAGCGTTGCGTGTCGAGCGCGAACAAGGACGTCGCGCACCCGACCTTTCGCCCTGGAGGATCCATGTCGCAGGCGACACCCCCCGTCACCGATTCCGCCCCCGCCCTCACCCATCCCGTGCCCACCGACAGTGCCGTCCGCGTCGAGACGCACGGCATCGACTACATCCCCGACGGCGAGCGGCACGGCCGCGCCCGCGACCTGTTCGCCGTATGGGCGGCGCCCAACGTGAACTTCCTCGCGGTCGTCATCGGCGCGACCCTCATGCTGCTGGGGCTGAACCTGTGGCAGGCGCTGCTCGTCATCGTGATCGGCAACCTGTTCTCGATCATCACCGGCATCGTGGCCGCCTCCGGTCCCGCCGCCGGCACGCCGAGCGAGGTGATCACCCGGGCGATGTACGGCGTCACCGGCAACCGCTTCAACGTCGCGATCGCGGGCTGGCTGATCAGCGTCTGCTACCTCGCGATCAACTGGGCCGCGGCCACCACGGTCGCGGTCGGACTGCTCGGCCGGCTCGGCGTGCCCTCGTCGCCCTGGACCATCGCGCTCAGCGCGATCGTGATCGCCGCCGCCACCATGGTGATCAGCGTCTACGGCCACGGACTGATCATGCGCCTGTACCAGCCGCTCGCGGTCGCGCTCGCCGTGATCTTCGCCGTGATGGCGGTCTTCGTCGTCGGCGGCGCGCACTGGGGCTACACCCCCGCCGAGGCGCTGCACGGCCTGGACCTGGTCGCGATGATGGCCGCCGGCATCGCGCTGGTCGCCTCGAGCCCGCTGTCGTACACGAACAGCGCCGACTTCGCGCGCTACCTGCCCGCGAGCACCCGGGTGCGCGACGTCGCCCTGTGGACCACGCTCGGCATGGTCATCCCCGGGGTGCTCGCCACGTTCGTGGGCGCGCTCGCGGCGAGCGCCGTGGACATGTCGGATCCCGAGGCGGGCCTGGAGAAGTTCCTGCCGGGCTGGTTCGCGCCGGTCTTCCTCATCTCGGTCATCGTCGGCACGATCGCGAACAACGCCATGACCGCCTACAGCTCCGGCCTGGCCCTGCAGGCCGTCGGGATCCGCCTCCCGCGGTCGCGCACCGTGCTGCTGGACGGCACGGTCGGCGTGCTGATGACCCTGTTCGCGCTCCTCGTGTGGAACTTCCTGGACAGCGTCTCGAGCGCCCTGCAGCTCGCGGTCGCGATCCTCGCCCCGGTCATGGGCGTCTACCTCGCCGACATGCTGTGGCGCCGCAACCGCTACGACGGCGCGGCACTCGCAGACGACAGCCACGGCAGCCGGTTCTGGTTCAGCGGCGGCGTGCACATCGCCGGCGCGGTGGCCGTGCTCGTCGGCATCGGCGCCGCACTGCTGTGCAGCGCGACCCTCGTCTACGTGGGCCCGGTCGCCGCGCTCATCGGCGGGATCGACCTGTCGGTGCCGGTCGGCCTGATCGTGCCGTTCGTCATCTACCTGGCGCTGGTGCGCCGCTCGCCCCGCTCGCAGGCCTCGCTGTGAGTCCCCGGATCCGGACAGAGAAGGACCAGAACGCATGAGAACCCCCGGCACCTGCACGACCCACTACCGCGGCGGCGCGATCTTCACCTCCGACACGCAGCCGTGGGCCCAGTCCCTCATCGTCGAGGCGGGACGCGTGCTCTTCGTCGGAGACACGGCCGTGGCCGACGCGTTCGCCGCCGACACCGTGGTGGAGCTGGACGGCGCCCTGGTGATCCCCGGAATCGTGGATGCGCACACGCACCTCGTCGGCCTGGGCGAGTCGCTCGAGCAGGTGGATCTGCATGACGCGACCGATCTCGCCGAGATCCAGTCCCGCATCGCCGCCGCAGCCGCCGCCGACCCTGCAGCCCCGCGGATCCAGGGTCGGAGCTGGCTGTTCTCCAGCCTCCGTGGACAGGCTCCGCACCGCGAGATGATCGATGCCGCAGTCGCCGAACGGCCCGTCTACCTGCACGCGAACGACAACCACTCCGCCTGGGTGAACTCCGCCGCCCTCGCCGAGCTCGGCATCGACGACGAGACGCCGGATCCCCTCGGCGGCACGATCCAGCGCGACGCCGCGGGGCACGCCACCGGCATGCTGCTGGAGAACGCGGTGTTCGCGTTCCTGCGGGAGAAGCTGGATGCGCTCACGAGCGATGCCGACCGCGAGGCGCAGTTCGAGGCCGCGCTGCGCACCTACCTCGACGCCGGCGTCACGGCTGCCGTCGACATGGCGCTGGGTGAGCACGACCTGCGCGCCATGCTCGCCGTCCAGGAGCGGCACGGCGGCACGCTGCCGATGCACGTCGCCGCGCACTGGGCCGTGTACCGCACGGGCACCGCGGAGGGCGACGCCGCCGCCGTGGATCGCGCGATCGCGCTGCACCGCGAGCACACCGGACCCGGCCTGCGGATCGCCGGCATCAAGCTCTTCGTCGACGGCGTGATCGACAGCTGCACGGCCGCCATGCGCGCTCCCTTCGCCGACGGCTCGCAGCCGGAGGCGCTGTGGGATCTGCCCTCACTGACCGCGGTCGTCACCCGCGCGGACGCAGCAGGGCTGCAGATCGCCATGCACGCGATCGGCGACGCCGCCTCCGCGCTCGCCCTGGACGCGCTCGAGGCCGCGGTGGCCGCCAACGGCCCGCGCGCCGAGCGCCGTCATCGCATCGAGCACCTGGAGACCGTGGACCACGCGACTCCCCTGCGCCTGGCACGCCTCGGAGTGATCGCATCGATGCAGCCCGTGCACTGCGATCCCGCGATCCAGGACAACTGGCGGGCGATGCTTGGCGACGACCGCGTCGAACGCGCCTACCCCTGGGGCGAGTTCGCCGAAGCCGGCGCCACGCTCGCGCTCGGCACGGACGCCCCGACCGCGCCGTTCGATCCGCTGCCGAACCTGTTCATCGCCACGACCCGGCGGTCTGCCTTCGACCCCGCGCTCGAGGCGAACGTCCCCGGCAACGCGATGGCGGTCGCCGACGCGGTGCGCCGGGCCACCCGTGACGCGGCCTACGCCTGCGGCTGGGAGGGCGAGCTCGGCGTACTGCGCGCGGGAGCCGCCGCCGACTTCGTGATCCTGGACGCGGATCCGTTCCGCGACGGTCCTGAGACGTTCCTCACCACGCGGGTGCGCACGACGGTCGTCGCCGGCCTCGACCGCGCCGCGGTGACGGCCGCGGCCCCGGATCAGCGCTCGTAGAGCAGGATCACGCTTCCCGCGCCGTCGACGCGGCGGGTCTCGTGGTAGCCCAGCGAGCGCAGCTGCCCGAGACCCCAGGTGTCCTCGACGCCGTCGAACTTCAGCTCGACCACCCAGACCCGCTCGACGCCGTCGAAGCGCCCCATCCCGGCCGCACGCGGTATGCCGTAGGTCTGGTCGTACCAGGTGTAGGACTTCTGGAACTGCGTCCTGAGCAGCAGGTCCGTGACGTTCCGGAAAGCCGTCGGATCCGTCGCCTTCGCGAGCCGGGTGCGCTGGGAAGGGCGGGCCCCGTCATCGAACACGATGCCGTCGCCGGGCGCGGCGTTCGTGCTGATGAAGGCGGCGATGTCGTTCCAGTCGGACTGGTTCTTCGAGTACGGTCCGCGCTGCAGGGCCGCCACGGGCACCGCCGCGATCACGACGACGGCGATCGAGACGGCCGCGAGCCGCGCCCCCAGTCGACGGCGCGGGAGACGGGCGAGCCGCCTCACCCCGAGCGCCATCACGATCGCGACCGCGGGCGCGGAGAACGAGCCGTACCGGGCGGTGTAGACCGCGACGAACGGGGTGACCGCCAGCAGCAGTCCCATCGGCACGGTCATCCAGCTCAGCGCCACCACCTCGAGGCGGATGCCGGGCGTACGCCACCGTCCCGCTCCGGCGCGCCGCATCTGGATGAGCTCTCGCGCGAACGCGATCACGGCGACCAGGATGAGGGCCCAGGCGATCGCGGTGAACCACCACTCCTGGAACCACATGTTCTTCAGCACGACCTCGGCCGTGACCGACTCCCGCACGGCGAGGAACGCGATCTGTCGTCGCTGCAGGAATCCGAACCACGCCAGCGGCGTGCAGAGCACGAGGGCGATGCCGGTGCTGAACATCCACGCGCGCCAGCGCCGCCGCAACGCCGGCGACAGCAGCACGATCACCAGGGCCGCGGGCACCATCAGCGCGACATACAGGAAGAGCCAGATGCCGACCGTGAGCACGGCCGCGTAGGCGATCCAACCGCCGACCGCGCGGGAATCACGGCGGCCGATCTCCACGAGGATCGCGATCAGCACTGCGGCGAGCGCGGCGGTCATCGCGTAGGAGCGGGCCTCCTCCCCCGCGAAGATCAGCCGCGGCAGGACCGCGGCGAACACGCCGGCGACCACGGCGAACCGCAGCGTGCCGAAACGTCCGCACAGCCAGACCACGGCGGCGGCGCACACGCCCACCGCGAGCGCCGACGGGAATCGGATGGAGAAGGCGCTCGGTCCGAACACATCGATCCACGCGTGCAGCCCGAGGTAGTACAGACCGTGCACCGCGTCGACGTAGCTCAGCATGTGGATCAGCGACGGCAGCGGCCGTGTCGCCGACATGAGGCTCGCCGCCTCGTCGCCCCAGAGCGACGGGATCCAGGATCCTGCAGCGCTCGCAGCGACGGCGAACAGCCCGACCAGCGCCGCCCACAGACCGAGCCGGCGGGGATCGGCGGTCGGTTCCTCCGCATCAGGGATCTCCGAGCCGACCGCACGGGGCAGGGCCTGACTGGTCACGTCGCCCGAGCGTAGCCTGCGCGGCTTGGCGTCCCCTCCGAGGCGACGCGCCGGATCCGCGTCACGCCGTGGGACATCCGCGATCCGCCGCCGATCCTTCACCCATCGTTCTCCAAGTGTTCGCCAGGCACGCGCCTAATATCCTTGATCCGTGTCACTCTCCTCCTCCGCACGGCGCCTCCGCTCCACCGCCCGACGCCTGAAGCGCGCTGTCGAAGCCGAGCGGATCGCCTTCTGGCGCTCCCGGCCCGTCCGCCCCGATCAGGTGCTGTACGAGTCCTTCGCGGGCAATGGCATGCTGTGCAACCCGGAGGCGATCTTCCGCCACCTGCTGGCCGACCCCGACTACGCGCACCTCACGCACGTCTGGGCGCTCGCCGACGATGACGCGATCGCCCGGTTCCAGAACGAGTTCTCCGCGGACCGCCGGGTCTCGTTCGTGCATCGCGGATCCGCGTCCTATCGTCAGGCTCTCGCGGTGAGCGGCTGGCTGATCAACAACGCCACCTTCCCCACCTGGTTCGGCAAGAGGGAGGGCCAGGTGTATCTGAACACCTGGCACGGCACGCCCCTGAAGCTCATGGGCTTCGACATGCCGTCGGGGGCGGTGCAGTCGGCGAACACGCTGCGCAACTTCCTGATGTCGGACTTCCTGCTCGCGGCGAACCCGTTCATGGCCGAGACCATGTACGAGGGCGCCTACCGGCTCACCAACGTCTACCCCGGCACCCTCATCGAGGAGGGCTATCCCCGCATCGACCGGCAGCGCCTCGACAGCGCGGCCGAGGCGACCGTGCGCGCCGAGCTCGAAGGCAGCGGGGTCCTGCTCGGCGACAAGCCGATCGTGCTGTTCGCACCCACCTGGCGCGGGAGCTCCTTCGACGATCCCGAGGACAACATCGACGAGCTCGCCGCCCAGCTCGCGGCCCTGCAGGCCGGCGTCGGCGACGACCACGTCGTGGTGCTGAAGACGCACCAGATCGTGCACGCGCACGCTTCGGCCCGACCGGAGCTGGCGCGCTCGCTCGCGCCGAACTCGATTCCGTCGAACGTGCTGCTGGGGGCTTCGGCGGGCCTCGTCACCGACTACTCGTCGATCTTCTTCGACTACCTGGCGACAGGCCGGCCCATCGCGTTCTTCACCCCGGACGCCGACCTGTACTCATCGGGTCGCGGCACCTACATGCCCCTGGACACCCTGCCCGGCCCTGTCGCCGACGACGCCGCCGAGACCGGCCGCGCGCTCAGGGCGCTGCTGGAGGGCGCCGATCCGCACCCGCAGTACGCCTCCTGGGCCGAACGCTTCGCCCCGTTCGAGGATGGCGGCGCGACCGCACGCGTCGTCGACATCGTGTTCGGCGGCGCCCGCGAGGGCTATCGCGCGCGTCCCACCGCGCACGACGGCCGCAAGCGCCTGCTCGTGTATCTCGGCGGCATGAAGCCGAACGGCATCACCACGAGTGCGCTCAACCTGCTGGGCGCGATCGACCACACCCGCTATGACGTGACGGCGCTGCTGCCGAAGCGACGGCTCAGCACCGACCCGCTGACGCAGGCCCGCATCCCCGCCGAGGTGCGGCAGGTGTTCCGCATCGGCGGGATGAACGGGTCCAAGGCCGTGCACCTGCGCCGCCGCATCGACGAATGGCGCGGATCCCCGCGCACCCCCGGCACCGAGCCGTGGCACGAGGAGCTGTGGAACGCGGAGTGGACGCGCGTGTTCGGCGACGCCCGCTTCGACTGGGTCGCCGACTTCAGCGGCTACGGCCCGCTGTGGACCAGCCTGCTGCTGCACGCCCCCGCGGTCACGGAAGGCGGGCCCGATCCGGTCCGGGCGATCTGGATGCACAACGAGATGGCCTCCGACCGCGAACGCACCGTGAACGGCAAGGCCACCATGAAGCGCGGCCTCAGCACGGTGTTCGCGATGTACTCCGAGTACGACCAGCTCGTCTCGGTGTCGCACCAGCTCACCGAGCTGAATCGCATCGAGCTCGCCGAATACGCCTCCGGGGAGCACTTCCGCACGGTGCGCAACTTCCCCGACGTCGAGCACGTCACACTCGGTGCCCGGCGTCCGCTCAGCGAGTTCTTCTCAGAATCGGACGCGCAGTACGAGGCCGCCGACCAGGAGATCCCGCCCCGCCCGGCATGGTACGAGACGCTCCAGGCCGACGAGGGCGAGCTGCGGTGGTTCGTCACGGTGGGCCGCCTGAGCCCCGAGAAGAACCATGCGCGCCTGATCCGCGCGTTCCACGACGTGCACCGGGCGCACCCCGAGGCCCGGCTGCTCATCGTGGGTGCGGGCCCGCTGCGCGCCGACCTGCAGCAGCAGATCGATGAGGCGGGGCTCTCCGATGCGGCGTTCCTCACCGGAGCGCAGCGCAATCCCTACGCCCTGCTCGCCGCCTCCGACTGCTTCGTTCTGTCCAGCCTCTACGAGGGGCAGCCGATGGTACTCATCGAGGCCGCCATCTGCGGTCTGCCGATCGTGTCGACCTCGTTCGGATCCGTGTACGGCGCCCTGCCCGAGGGCTCCATCAGGATCGTGGCGCAGGACGACGACGCGCTCGCGGCCGGGATGACCGCGTTCCTCGACGGCGAGGTCCCTGCGGCGACCCTCGACACGGACGCCTATCGCGCCGACGTCAAGGCCGAGTTCGAGGCTCTGCTGACCGACTGAGCGGCGCGCTCGATAGGATCCCGGCATGACCGCCGACGCACGACCGCCCGGTCCGCCGGTGCGCGGTGTGCCGCGCGGTCTCGTGATCGCACGCGCATGGGAACGGCTCTCCGGAGTGGATGCCCTCACCGGGCCCACCGGTGCCCCCCTGGCCCGCACGACGAAGCTGGTGCTCGATCCCCTGGTGATCCGCCCGTCCGCACGCCCGCACCTGGCGTACGCCGTGCTCTCGGACGACGCCGCCGAAGAGCTGGAGGCGCTGATCGACGAGGCGCGGTCGGATCTCGCCGCGACGGCCGCCTGGTTCGTCGCGCTGAAGCGCGCGCGTCGTCGCGCCGCAATCACTGGGGGCAACCCCCAGGACCTCTATTTCCAGCGTGCGTTCGAGCTGGCCCGGCACCGCGGCGCTCCGGCGCACGACGCCGATGCCGTCGCCGCGGCGACCCTGGCGGAGGTGCACGACGGAGTCCGCCCCGGACTCGCCGAGCTGCGGGCGCACCTGAGCGACCCCGCGGTCGCGACACAGGTGAGCCGGGAGATCGCGGAGGCCTGGGCTCGTGCAGCGGCGCCTGCGGGCCCGGTCGTGCGCGACGCGTTGCGACGGCTGCTGGACGCCTGCGCGACCGGCGCCGGAACAGGCGACTTCGCCGCCCTCGTGGCGTCCCGCAGCGGATCCGCCGGCGCACCGCCGGCAGACCTCGCCGGTGCCGCGCGAGAGCTGGGGCTGACCGCGAAAGACCTTCCCTCGCCGCCGGATCCCGGCTCCAGAGCGACCAAGACCGCGATGCCACCGCCGTTCGACAGGTCGCTGTTCGAGCGGCTGTTCGCGTCGTTCGCCGCCGTCGCGGACAGCGGCGGTGACATCGGCGACGTCGTGCACGCCGAGATCCAGCGCACTGCCGGCGCGTGGCAGCTCACCGAAGAGGAGAGCCGCGTCGTGCTGCTCGCCGCGACGGAGGCGTCCGCTGCGCTCGGGGATCCGGCAGGATCGACCGGATCCGGCGTCACCCCCGCCGCCGCGGAATCGACACCTCACGCGATGACCGACGCCGCCCGGCGTCTGGGCGGACGGTGGCGACGCGAGCCGTTCGTGCATCGGGCTCTGCGTCTCGGCGAGAACCCCGCCCCGGCACGGGGTGCGCGCGAGGCCTTCGTGCGCCGCCTCTGGGCACGGCTGCACGGACGCGAACTACGCGGCGACGCGATCCTGGCGGACGAAGTCTGGACCCTCCTCGACGGCGCGCTGCGCTCGGTGATCCTCGACCGACGCGGCCTCGTGAAAGCCTCGATCGGCCGCGATGCCCTCGAGGAGGCGGCATGATCGTTCGCGCGGCCCGCACCGCGGAGGGCCTGCGGATCGGGGCGACGCCCTCGAGTGCCGCCCACTCCGCGCTGCTCGAGACGGCCGGGGCGCTCCTGATCTGGGATGTCGCCGATCCTGACGTTCCGGCGGCGTCCGTCTGGGATCCCGCTCTCGCGATCGACGTCGCCTGGCAGGTGTACGGTCCCGAAGCGGTCCCCGCGCTCCTCGGCCAGACGGATGCGTTCGAGCCGTCCCCGGCTCCCGCGCTCGACCATGCTCGGCGTGCGGCGCTGGTGGCGTGGGCGGCGGCGTGGTGGCCGGCCTCGACGCTCGCCGGCGTCCCCCCGCTCGATCCGCGGATCCTCTCCGTGGAGCGGGCGGACGCACTGCTCGCGGTGGAGCACCTGCTCGACGGCGAGGAGCTCCTGCTCGCGGCGCTCGCCGACGGCCTGGTCGCCGGGCGGGCCCTCCGCCTCGCACCGGGGATCCACGCCGCGGTGCGCCCCGCACTGACGGCGCTCGAGGGCCGCCTCGAGGAGGCGGCCGCGGACCGCGGCATCACCGCCGGCAGCGCCGCAGCGACCGTGCCGGCACGAGCGGACCTCGCACTCGCCGCCTCCGCGACCGTGCGCTCCACCGCGGGCGTGCTCGCCGAGGGCACGCGGCCCCTGGACCTCTCCGCGTTCGCGCCCGGCACGGTCGATGCCGCCGGATCGGCACACTGGCAGGTGCGCTCCGGACAATCCGACGTCGTGCTGGAGGTCTCCGCACCGCGTGCGCCGTCGTCCTCCCCCACGGATCCGGGACCGCTCGACGCAGTGTTCGCGGGCATCGCGCTGACCCTGCGGCCCGAACCGGGTCGCTTCGCGGGCAGCATCTCCGTCCCCGTCACGATCCTGCTCACCCCGCCGGACGCGCGCACGCTCACACTCGCCTCGCCGGGATATCGCGGCCATGGAGATGTCGATGCGGAAGCGCTCCTCGCCATCGCCCACGCGCGACTCGACCGCGCACGGGAGACCGTGATCGACGACTCCGGGCTCCCTTCTCGAGCCGTGCTGCTCGCCGAGCAGGAGGCCGCGAGGCGATGACGGAGACCGAGGCGGCGAGCGGGACGGCGGGATCCTTCAACGCTCAGATCCTGAGCCTGCCCGGATCCGGCAGCCTGCCGGCCCGGTGGCAGCACATGGAGCCGCTCTTCGGCGAGCTGGCGTCCGCCTACGCATCCGGCGGCCCGATCGCGGCCGAGCCGGTCACTCGCCGCATCCTTGCGGCCACAGAGGTCGAGGACATCGACGGGGTCGGCCTCGACCTCCGCGGCCGAGCGCTGGCCAATCTGTCCGCGATCGCAGAAGCGCGCGGGGATCTTCCCGCGGCGATCGATCTCGTGTCGGAGGCGATCGCCGCCTGCACGGCCGCCGAGGCGATGATCGGATCCGCACGCCGCACCGCGGAGGTGCGTTTCGGAGCGGTGATCAATCGCGCGCAGACGCTCGCGCTGGTCGGTCGCTCGATCGAGGCCATCCACGACCTCGAGGTCCTCGGTGGACAGTTCGACGACGCCACACCGCCGCTGCTGGTCTTCGGACGCCACAACACGCTCGGCGGCATCCTGCTCGATCGGGAACGCTTCGGCGACGCCGAGGTCGCCTTCCGCGCAGCCCTGAACACGGCACTGTCGCACGAACCGCGCCTCGCCTCGTACGCGTACTCCGGCCTCGCCGCACTCGCCCACCGCACGGGCGATCCGCGTCTCGCCGCCGAGCAGCTGGAGATCTCGCGGCAGCTCCAGACGACCGGCCCGATCGCCGTGGCCCGCACCGAGGAGAACCTGGGACGGCTGCTGCTCGAGCGCGGCGAGGTCGATGCCGCCGAGGAGCGATTCGCCGCCGCGGAAGAAGGCTACCGGCGCGGCGGCGATCCTCGCTCGGCCTCGGTGTCCCGCCTCGGACGCGCCGCCGTGCTGCTCGCCCGCGGTCGGCTCGCCGCCGCACGGGGGATCGCGGAGCAGGTGTGCGCGGACGTGCTCGTCCAGGGCGACGTGTGGGCACAGGTCCAGGCCGAACTGCTGCGGGGCGACATCCTCGTCGCACAGTGGCGCTTCCCCACGGCGGACGCCGCATACCGACGGGCGCGCGCCGTGTCCGCGTCGACGGGTGCACTGCACGAGGCCGCACGGATCGACGTGCGCCGGGCGCTCGCCGCGCTCACCGCGGCCGACCGTTCGCTGTTCCGCGGCGAGAAGCAGCGCATGCGTCGCGTGGCGCTCGATCTGGCGCTGCCCGCCGCGCTCGCGACGGATGCGCTGCGCGAGCGATTCGCGGCCGGGCCGATGCGTGAGCGGTGGATCCGCACGGTCTCGACGGTCGCGTTCGAGGTCGCTCTGCAGAGCATCAGTGCTCTCGCCGAGACCCGCCTGGCGGTGGAGGTGATCGAGTTCCTGTGCTCCTCGCCCTCGCTCGGCCCCGCCGCACCTGCCGTCTCGCGAGCCGAGCCCGCGCCGGAGAACGACCGCGTCCACGTCGCCGTTCTCGAGGCGCCGTACGCCCTGGCCGCATCCGGGGACAGCGGTCTCGCTTCCCCTGTCTCCTCGGCCGGAGGGGCGCTGCCGTTGTTCGTGCGGGCGATGCCCGGCGACGACTCATTCCGGGTGTGGATCGCCGAATCGGAGCGCCGCTACGGGGTCGCCATCCGCTCCGCGGAGACCGTCGATGCCTGGTGAGCGAGTGACCGCAGGAGATGTCGCCGACGGGGCCCCGGAGCGCCCGTGTGTGCAGGTGAAGTTCGCCGATGTCGGCGATCTCTACGTGACGTGGCGCTGGGAGCACGCGCTCGAGCGCCCGCGAGCGTACGCGATCCCGCGCGCCGCTGTCCAGCCGGTGCTCGACCGGCTCGACGAGTCGCTGCCCTCGCCTCGGCACGGTGAGAGCGTCGTCGAGGCGCTCGACCGTGCCTTCCGCGGACCGCTCGCCGATCCGGACCGGGAACGGCGGCTGTCCGCGGAACTGGCGGGGGCGCTGCTGCCTGCCCCGCTCGCGGCCGAACTGAACGCCATGCTCCTGCGCGACCGACGCCCGCATCTGCGCATCCAGGGCTCCCCCTCGCTCGGCCGCGTGCCCTGGGAGGCGCTGTTCGTCGACACGGATCGGCGGATGGTGCACGAGGCCGAGGTGTCGCTGCTCGTGCCGGCCGGCGTGCGCAACGCGCCGTCGCGACGCGTCTCCCCCTGGGATCCGCACGGTCCGGTCGTCGCGGTCCTGGATCCTCCCGTGCCCGGGGGGATGCTCGCTCCGGTGCTCGGGCCGACGGGGACCGGCCAGGCACTCGCCGCGCTGCAGGAGCGACTCGGATCCCGGGCCCGCGGCGCCGAGCCTCTCCTGGGCGGCGCGATCGACCGGGTGCGACTGCGCGCGCTGCTCGCCGATGCCTCCCGCTTCCTGTACGTCGGGCATGTGTCATCGTCCGACCATGGTCTGGACGTGCGCATTCATCTGTCCGACGGCCCCGCCCTCGCCGGCCGTGCCGCTCTGCTCGGCGCCCATCGCCCGCTCACGGCCGCCGACATCGCCTACGGCGCGCCGGAGGACGCCGGCGACGGCGGCTGGCGCATTCCGGCCCGCGTCGCGCTGATGGCCTGCGAGTCCGGCGGAGACACAGGATTCGCAGAGCCCACGGCGCTCGTCGCGGCGCTGGTCCGGGGCGGCGCGGAGCACGTCGCCGCCGCACGATGGGCGCTGCCCACCGACGCGGGATTCGCGCGCGCCGCCGGCGCGGACGCCCCGGCCTTCAGCGCGGCGGTCGATGCGGTGGACGCGACCCAGGAGAGCGCGGACCCGGTAGCGGCGCTGAACGCCTGGCAGCGCGCCAGCGCCGAGACCTGGGCGCGCTCCGGCGCTGTCGAGCACTCGCCGCTGATGTGGGCGGCGATCTCCACGACCTGGTCACCGCCGCGCCAGGACAGATGATCCTCGAAAACCTGTGATCGGGAGCAATCGCCCGCCGGCAGTCTGAGTGCATCCACAGGGATACGCAGTTCCACCGGAACACACAGGAGGTACAGATCATGGGACTCTTCGATCGCGCCAAGAACGCACTCGCCGGCATCGACCCGCAGACGATGGCTGTGCAGGCGCAGGCCGCACAACAGCTCGCCGCACAGCAACTCGCCCAGGCGGGATACTCGGACGGCTCGCTGCCCATCGCCGCGGAGGGCGCAGACCTGCGGGCACGGATGCAGGCCGACCACGATGTGCTGAACGCCTACGGTCAGGAGCTCAACCGGGTGATCGCGATCGGCACGCCGGGGACCGGCATCATCACGGGTGCCGTCGACACGGGAGAGCGCACGGCGGGCAACGCCTGGTTTCGGATCGAGGTCGAGGTGACGATTCCGGGTGCCACGCCCTACACGGTCGCCAAGCGGGAGATGGTCGCCGCGCAGTTCATCGGCAACTACGCGATCGGATCCGCGCACGGCATTGCCGTCGACCCGGCGGATCCGCAGAACATCGCCCTGACGAGCTGAGCGCATCATGGGCGTGATCCGCGACCTGCTGCGCCTGCTGCGCGTGACGCGCGAGCTGCCGCCCCTTCCGTCCATGCGGGACACGATCCGCCAGTCGGCCGACATCGCGGAGCAATGGGGGCGCGTCGCGGAGGCCTTCGCGGATCCGCACGCCGCAGCGGCCCGGAGCGGACCCGGCGGACCGTACGGTGCGGCGACGGCCGATCCGTTCGCGAATCTGGCGTTCCACCAGCGCGGCCTGCCCGCGTCCGGCACGGTGCTCGCGTGCACACCCGAAGGCCCTTCTTCCGCCGACGGCCTGACGGTGTACGCCGTGCTCCTGGACGTGCGGATCGAGGGCCGCGAGCCGTACCGGGCGACCTACCGCACGGTCATCGCCGAGCCGGCCCTGCACAACTGGCGCCCGGGCGCCGTGCTGCCCTTCCGCGTCTCCCCCGACGACCCGCAGGCCCTGCTGCTCGGGTGACGCGAGCGCGGCCCACCCCCCACAAGACCCTGACCCGAGAGCGAGGAGCATGACATGAACAGCTGGGTGCGACGAGGGATCCTCGTCCTCTTCTGGATGGCGATCGGCACCGTCCTCGCCTCGATCCTCGGGTTCGTCCTCGGAAGCGCCGAGACGGCGACGATCGCGTTCGTCATCGCCCTCCTCGTCGCCACGACCGTCGTGCCGACGATTCTGATCCTCAGCACGGTGGCCGGGCTCGGCTCGGGCTCGCCGGGGCGCTCGAGCACCGGGCGCGGTGCCCTGATCGGCGCTCCCCCGGTTCTCTCCGCCTCCGCTCCTCGCGAGATCGCCCGCATCGAGTCCCTGCGCGAGCAGGGGGTCACCGTGCGCAACTTCCACCACCTGTATGAATTCACGGTCACGGTGTTCCCCCGTGCCGGCGCTCCGCGCCGCGAGGTGTTCTCGCAGCTCATCACGATGGGCGAACTGCCCGGCTTCTTCACCGGGCGCTACGTGGTGCTGGCGACGACGCCCGGTGCGCGCCCCGTGCTGGATCCCGCGCCCGATGCGCAGTGGAAGGCCGCGCTGCGCGACGCACCGGCGCGCTACGACGGTTTCACCGCGGCATCAGTCGCCGCGACGACGCCTCCGACGGCGCAGGCCGCCGGCCCGTCGCCCTCGGAGACCCCCTCGACCGCCGGCCGCGCCGGCCGGATCCTGGCGAACCTCGTGATCATCATGCTCTGCGTCGCCGGCGGGTTCGCACTCGGCACAGTCTGGGTGTTCTCCACGCCGCAGCGCGCCGTTGCGCTGATCGAGGAGATGCCTCAGCGCCTCAGCGGACACGTCCAGGGCGTCTGGGACTCCGCAGTCCTCGACCTCGATCTCACCGATCTGCGCCGTCAGCTGCGCGGCCGCAGCCTGGAGTCCGTGGTGATCTTCGACACCTACTGGTCGATCGATGCGAGGAGCGCGACGGATCCGGAGGGCGAGGACAGTTACGCCTACCGGAACGGATCCCTCAGCCTGTCCTGGACCAGTGAGCTCACCTCGTCCCAGGGCTGGTTCTCGATCGACGAGGTCGACCCGGACGTCGTGCGCCGCGCGGTCGCGACCGTGCGCGCGGACGCCCCCGGCATCGTGATCTCGAACGTGATGATCCGCCGACTGCAGGGACCGCTCGTCATCGACGTCGACAGTGACGGGGTGTACAAGACGACGACCCGGCGTTTCGACGCCCGGACCGGCGTGGAGATCGGCTGATCCTGTCGATGCGAACTCCGCGCCGGACTGGCAGACTCTAAGTCCGTTGGGGCGCGCATCGGCGCGTGCCCCGGATCGACCGATCGGGACCCCTATGTCGCAGCAGCCCACGCCGTCGCACCCCCTGGACTCGCTCACCGGAGCGGAGTTCTCCGCCACCGCCGCCGTTCTCGGCCGCGAGCACGGCATCGATGCCGGCTGGCGGTACGCCTCGATCATCCTCAAGGAACCGCCGAAGACCGAGGTGAAGGCCTGGCGCGACGGAGATCCGATCGTGCGGCGCTCGCTCTCGGTGCTCTGGCGCAAGCAGACCAACGAGGTCTATGAGGCCGTCGTGAACCTCACGGACGACACCGTGGAGTCGTGGACGCACGTGCCAGGGGTGACCCCGAACTTCACGATCGACGAGTACCACGACTGCGATCACGCGATGAAGGCGAACCCGGAGGTGCGCGCGGCGCTCGCGGCTCGCGGCATCGACGACGTCGACCTCGTGCTGTTCGACGTGTGGACGTACGGCGGTGCCGTGATCCCCGAGCAATGGCGGGATCGGCGCCTGGGCTGGGTGGATCTGTGGATGCGGGCGACGCCGGACGGCAACCCCTACGCCCACCCGGTGAGCGGCCTGAAGATCATCGTCGACATGAACACGCTCGAGGTGCTCGAGATCGAGGATCACCACGACTACGGCTTCCCCGAGGTGCACGGCGAATACGTGCCCGAGCTCGCCGGCATCACGCCGCGGGAGGATCTGAAGCCGCTGCAGATCGTGCAGCCCGAAGGCGTCTCGTTCGCCGTCGAGGGATCCCGGATCCGCTGGCAGAACTGGGACTTCCGGCTCGGGTTCAACTACCGCGAGGGGCCGGTGATCTACCAGGTCGGCTTCGACGATCAGGGCACCCGACGCGAGGTCGCCTACCGCATGTCCTTCGCCGAGATGATCGTGCCGTATCGCGACTCGAGCTTCGATCACTACCGGCGGACCGCATTCGACATCGGCGAGTGGGGCCTCGGGTACATGTGCACCTCGCTCGAACTCGGCTGCGACTGCCTCGGCGAGATCACCTACCTGGACGCCGTACTGCCCGACACCGCCGGCCAGCCCTGGACGATCACGAACGCGATCTGCCTGCACGAGGAGGACAACGCGGTGCTGTGGAAGCACGTCGACCCCGACTCCGGCACCGAGGTGCGCCGCCAGCGCCGGTTCGTGGTGTCGGTGCACGCCACGGTCGCCAACTACGAATACCTGGTCTACTGGCGCTTCTACCAGGACGGCAACATCGAGTGCGAGGTGCGCGCCACCGGCATCATGGTGACCACGCCCATGGCGGAAGGGCAGGACGGCAAGGCCACGGGGACGACGATCGACACCCGCGCCTACGCGCCGTTCCACCAGCACTTCCTCATCGCCCGCCTCGACCTGGACATCGACGGGGATGGCAATACCGTCGTGGAGTCCGACTCGATGCCCGCGCCGATCTCGGAGTCGAACCCGTTCGGCCTCGACCTGAACACGCAGGCCACGGTCATCCGCTCCGAGGCGGAGGCGGGTCGCAGCTTCAACTGGGAGCGCCAGCGCGGGTGGAAGGTGCAGAACCCGAACAAGCTGAACGCGTGGGGCGCCCCCGTCTCCTACAAGCTCGTGCCCTCGGCATCCTTCCCGGCGATGTTCGACGAGTCCTCGCCGATCCTGAAGCGCAACCCGGTCATCGGCAAGACGGTCTGGGTGACGCGGCACCACGACGACCAGTTCTGGCCCGCGGGCGACTACCCGACGCAGGCCGTCGACGACCTCGGCAACGGCATGACGGCATGGATCGCGGATGACGAGAACCTCGTCGACGAGGACGTGGTGCTCTGGTACAACTTCGGGATCCACCACATCACCCGTGCCGAGGACTGGCCGATCATGCCGGCCGACACGATCTCGTTCTGGCTCAAGCCGTTCGGGTTCTTCGACCGCAATCCCTCGCTGGACGCCCCTCGCTCGGTCAAGGGCGCTGCGTGCGCCTGCGGCGGCGGGGAGTGCCACTGCGACCACGGCGCCGGTCACGGGCACGGCGAAGCGCACACGCATGCGCACGGCGAAGCGCACACGCACGACGAGGGCCACGCGCACGATCACCACGGCTGAGCGTTCCGGTCCCCGAGCCTGTCGAAGAGCCCCGCGGATCCGGTCTCTGAAGCTCTCTTCAGGCCTGGATCCGCGGGACAGCGGTCGCTCCGGACGTCGCAGCGACGGGTTTCCCGGAACCGGCGCCGGAGGCCTCGGACGGGGCTACGATCGCGATAGGCGAGAGGCCGTGGCGACATCCCACTGAGCGTCTTGGAGCGATGATCCACGCCGCCCGGACTCCGCGAAGGAGGTCCGAAATGAACACGCAGGAGCAGCAGCGCGGCACCACGACGCACGCGGACTGGGGCGCAGGGCATCCTCACCTGCTGATCACTCGCGAAGACACCCACCTGGTGCACGAGATCACCGAGGACGAGACGCGGATCGGTTCCGGTGCGGACTGCCAGATCCGCCTCGAGGGCATCGCCGCGGTGCACGCGATCATCCGCCATGACGGCCACGACGACTACGACCTCGAGATGCTCGCTCCCGGTCAGACCAGCGCGAACATCGCGAAAGCCGCCGAGGAGGAGGGCCGCTCGGTCGAGACCCTGCACACCGGCGCGCGCTTCACCGCCGGCGACTGGCGTTTCGTGTTCGTGCGCGACGAGTTCGCCGACCATGGCCGCCCCTACGGCGGACGACTCGGCGGCGAGGGAGCGCACCAGCGGCGGCAGCCACCACGGCCGGACTACGAGAGCGAAGGGCACACCGGCGCGATCCCCGCTCCCCCGTCACCGCCGGTGCTCGAGCAGAATGGTGATCCCGGGGTCGCCGACTGATGCTCCACGCGTCCCCGTCGGTGAGCAGGATGAGAGCACCGCGAGGGGGACGATCCCGGGCCGCCGGGGCTGGTCAGACGAACTGGACGCGCGGTGCGGGCTCGTCGACATAGGCGCGCCCGTCGGGGCTGATCCATTCGATGACGCCCCCGGGCTGTTGGATGGCGTGCCATCGCCAGCGGTCGTCGACGTCGGGATGTTTCAGCGCATGATGTCCCCGGCACAGGCAGCACAGGTTGCCGAGATCGGTGCGGCCGCCTTTGGCGTGGTCGTGGTTGTGGTCGATGTCGCAGGAACGGGCGGGCATCCGGCACCCCGGGAACCGGCAGCGCTGGTCCCTGGCTCGTAGGAATCGTCGCATCCGCTCCGTGGGGGCGTACGTGTCGGCGCGGGTGAGCATCCCGCGAGCGTCGAGGAAGAGCCGGTCCCACACGTCAGCCGTCGCCGCGAGGCGCCGGGCGAGATCCACATCGATCGGACCGCGTCCGTCGAGCTCCGCCGGCCGATCGTCGGCGCCGGTCAGCGTGGATGCAGCGATCGTGACCTGCACCGTGGCGCGGATGCTCTCGATTCCGCTCTCGTCGATCAGATCGGTGTCGGAGGCGAGCAGCAGATCCGTGGCGATGTCTGCGCGAATCTCATCGAGAGACCGAGTATCACGGGCCGGCTCCTGAAGATCGTCGGCCATCGACGCGAACAGCTCCAGCCGTCGCCAATCGTCGTCGGTGAGTTCTCGTCCGGCCTGCGGGGCGTGCGGGCCGTGGAACGCACCGCCGACCTCGGCAGCCCCGGTCGTGCGGATCCGCCGGGCGATCGCCGTCAGCCGACCATGGGCAGCGTGCGCGAGCGGCGACGGCATCAGGATCTCCAACCAGGCCATCCCGTCGTCGACGTCGGTGACCCGCACCTGCCGATCAACGCGGGCACGGCGATGCCTCTCAGTCGTGCTCTCCGGGGCGACCGCTGCCGCCGCCGACTTCGCGAAGGCCTCCGTGCGCGGCGCCGTCTCCGCTGCTGCGTACGGCACCACCAGCTCCTCGTAGCGGGCCGCGGCCTCGTGGTCCGCGATGTCGATCGCCGACGCTCCGGCGACGATCACGACCGCGTGCCGCAGGGAGATCTCTCCCGCAGCGAGCGCGGCCCTCGTCGCGGGAAATCGGTCGTTCAAGGACCAACCCGTGCTGAGCGCTCTTGCGGCCGCCGCCCGGGAGATGTGCAGCCCCGCGGAGATCTCCGCGAACATCGACCGCTCGGCGCTCTCGTACCCGTCGGCGCCGGGTGGAACCTCGTCGAGCAGCAACTGCACCCGCGCTCCGAGCAGGTCTGTCTTCTCCGCCTCGAGGGCGGCGATCCGCCGGTCGATCTCACGGCACCGATCCACGATCCTGTCACTGCGGACGAGGTGCGGATCGATGATGGCCATGTCTCATTCTAGAACAAATATTCGAAAGAGGAAAGAGGCCGCTCGACATTCCTCAGGATTCGGACGGCTCCAGCGGCAGTTGCGGACCATGATTCCAGGCCAGGATCGCCGGCTGCTCGCGAGTGAAGCCGAGGACCGAGACGGATCCGGCATCCAGCGTGATCGCGGCGCCGAAGCGCGGCGCCTGGCGCAGGAACACCGCGGTCAGGATCCGCAGGTAGTGACCGTGCGCGATCAGTGCGACATCGCCGTCCACCATCGCCGGGAGCACCCGGGTGAGCACCCGCGAAGCCCGTGCGGCGACCTCCTCGACGGTCTCCCCGGGGGTCTCGCCACGGATCACGCCGTGCGTGAACGCGCTCCAGTTGTAGCCGAGTTCGGCACGGATGTCCTTCGTGGTGCGCCCCTCATAGCCGCCGTAGTCCCATTCCACGAGCAGCGGATCGACGTCGGCCTTCAGCCCCGCGAGCTCAGCCGTACGGCGGGCGCGCTGCAGCGGCGAGGACAGCACGAGCCGGAAGTCGTAGCCCGTCACGAGTGCGCCCGCGAGCCGGGCCAGCTCCTCGCCGCGCGGAGTGAGCGGGATGTCGGTGCGGCCCGTGTGGCGCCCGGTGCGCGACCACTCGGTCTCGCCATGGCGGAGCAGGACGAGCTTGCCCTGCGGATTGTCCGGCGCGGGGCGTTCGGGTAGCGGATCCAGGGCTGTAGCGAGTTTCTGCACCCTGCAAAGGTACGCTCCTCCGCTAGCGCTCCCCGTCGGCGAGCGGCCGCTTCCTCGCGTCACGCTGAGCCCGGCGCAGCCGCGTGCAGGCGAGCGAGATGATCCGCGCGCCGACGATCACGCTGCGCGCGCCCAGCACCACGGTGAGCGCACGGACTCCCCACGCCGGCAGGAACACGCAGAGCACAGCGAGCGCCAGGTCGAGCATGCCGAACAGGAGTTCGGTGCGTGGCGCCTCAGCCTCCGCACGCACGACGGCCATCACCTTCGACACACCGCTGGACAAGTAGACCAGCGCGGCGATCAGGACGATGACGTCGGCAGGCACCGCGCCTGCACACATCGCGAGGCCGCCTGCCACAGCCAGCAGACCGCTCACGATGCTCAGCGCGCGGCCTCGGTCGCGCGTGAGCGCTGCGCTGAGATCGTCGACACCCGAGATCAGGAAGCCGAGTCCGATCAGCAGCCGCAAGCGCAGCACGATGTCCCCCTCGGCGACCAGCAGCAGCACGCCCGAGGTCAGCGAGACCGCACCGGCAGCGACCACGAGCCACCACGGCAACCCGCGCAGTCTTGCAGCGAGGCGCTCTCGGAAGGTCCAGGCGCGGTCATGCAGGGCGGGCACGTGAACATCGTACGGGTGCGCGGCACGCCGGCCGGGTCAGCCCCTCCCCAGAACGAACAGCAGGCAGAGCACCCCGACGAGGAGCGTCGCGCCGGTCAGCGCGGCGACCGGCCAGCCGGAGCGCAGCACGACCGGTTCGGTCGAGGTGAGCGCCCGGTGCTGACGCCGGTAGCGACGGTGCGAGCCGACCAGCACCACGAGTGCGAGGGCGAGGCCCGCGAAGCCCAGCACGAGCGCCGCCGCGCCGATCACGGCGGGCAGGATCCGCATGATCACCACGGAACCGCCGGCGAGCGCCAGCGCCGTGCGCCGCCATGCCAGCGCGGTGCGCTCGGGCTGCAGGCCGGGGTCGAAGACCCGCTCGGGTTCGACGGTCACGCCAGCAGCACCCCGAGCAGCACGAGGATCCCGGTCGCCACGACAACGAGCACGAGAGGGATCGCGATCCACGGCGGGCCCAGCGGGGTCCCCTCCCGCAGCGAGCGCTCGGTGCGCATCCAGCCCAGCCACGCCTGCACGGGGGTCAGCAGCCCCGCCACGATGAGCAGGATCGAGGCCGCGTGCCGGAATCCCGGGTGCATGCCGAGGCCTAGGGCCTCGAGCGCGACACCGCCCGCGAGCAGCGCGAGCGAGGTACGGATCCAGGCCAGGAACGTGCGCTCGTTCGCGAGCGTGAACCGGGCGTCCGGTTCCTCGCCGCGGTCGTAGACGCGCCGGGGGAAGCGGCTGGTGCTCATGCGTTCTCCGTTCGGAGCGAGACGGTGCGGAATCCGGCGTTGCCCATCGACGAGTCCGGGGTGTTCGAGCTGCGCGCGGAGTTGCGGTAGCGGTTGCAGTAGGAGATGTGGCACAGGTAGCTACCGCCGCGCAGCACGCGCGCCGTGCCGAGCGATGGGCCACGCGGATCCGTCGCGGCCGAGCGCTCGTACGCGCGCGGATCGAACCAGTCCGCGCACCACTCCCACACGTTGCCGACCGGCTGGAAGAGTCCGTACCCGTTGGCGGCGAAGGCTCGCACCGGGGCTGTGGTCAGCCAGCCGTCCTCAAGGGTGTTCTCACGCGGGAACGAGCCCTGCCAGATGTTCGTGCGCCAGCCGCCGTCATCGGGCTCCTGGTCACCCCACGGGTACTTCGCTCCGTCGAGTCCGCCGCGCGCGGCGTACTCCCACTCGGCCTCGGTCGGCAGCCGGCGGCCGGCCCAGTCGCAATACGCGGCGGCGTCGTTCCAGCTCACGTGAACGACCGGGTGGTCGGCGAGCCCGTCGAGATCCGAGCGGGATCCGCCTGGATGCGCCCAGTCCGCGCCGCGCACGCCGTACCACCACGGGGCGCCGGCCGCGGGACCCATGACGTCGGCGTCGGGAGCGCTCACGGCCAGATGGAACACAGCGGAGAACCCGAAGGTCTCCGCCTCCGTGCGGTAGCCGGTGGCCTCGACGAAACGGGCGAAGTCGGCGTTGGTGACGGTGGTCGCGTCGATCTCGAAGCCCTCGAGCGCGACCCGATGCCGGGGCGTCTCGCCATCTCCCCGGTTCTCGTCGCCCGAGGAGTCACCCATGAGGAAGGATCCGGCGGGGATCCGCGCCTGCGCGACCGAATGACGGTCGACGTCTGCGCCTCCGCCCGCACCCCACGCACCGAACAACGGGAGCGTCGTGCGCCCGCCGGACAGCACGTCGCGAGGCGGCGCGCCGCAGGCGCAGTCGGGACCGCAAGCCGATTCACCCATGAGACCATCTTCCTCTGTCGCGTCATGCTCGCGCGCCATCACGCGCACCGCGAGACCTGAAGATCACAGCTCGATCCTGTCGCTTGGCCGATTCACCGACGACGAAGCGCGGGGGCTCCGCGCAACGCCGTCAGGGCAGCGCGAGCTCGTCGAGATGTCGGGAGAGCAGGCCCCTCATGGCCTTCGCCGACAGTGGCCGGTCGGGCCACAGCGCCTTCAGGGCGATGCCGTCGAGCAGCGCGTTGAGACGCAGCGCCTCGTACTCGGGGTCGCGGCCCGCGCCGAGTCCTCCTGCCCCCTGGAGGTGCAGGATCATCGACGTGCAGACACGGCCGACGGCCTCGTTGAGCCGGATCGCCGTAGGCCGCAGCTGCGCATCCGTCAGGGCGAGGGCACCGAGCTGCACCTGCGCGATGAGCTCGGTGCGCCGTTCGCTGTCCAGCGGCAGAAGCTGCGAGAGCACGTCTTCGACAAGGTGACGCCCGTTCAGATGCTGCGACGCCGCTGCGATCCGCCCGGAAGCTCGCTCCTCGATCAGGCGGAGGCAGTGTTCGCGCAGTGCGTGCTGGGTGGGGAAGGCGCGACGCAATGACGCGGTCGCGATCCCCGCCTCCTCCGCGACACCGCGCACCGAAAGCCCGGCGAGACCGTCCCGCTCGAGCACTCTCATCGACGCGGCCGCGATCTGGGCGGTGCGCTCGTCCGCATCGATGAGTCGGGGCATGATCGCCAGTCTAGGGACGGACCGGCTGCGGTCGCGGCGCGGGCTTCTTCGGCCAGATCGTGTAGCTCACGGCCCATAGGAGGTCGACGACCAGCACGATTCCGACGATGCGGAAGCCGGCGAGCAGACCCTCCGTTCGCTCTGCGTCACCGACCAGCAGGACGAGGATCCCGACGATCGCCGATGCGATCGCGGCCATCAGCAGGGTGCGCAGCAGATCCTTCCAGCACTTCTTCGCATACGCCGACCCAGCGAGCGCGACCGGGCGAGGCCCGCCCGCGAAGCGATGCGCGAAACGGATGTCGGCCCAGGCGATGAGCGGACGCCCGAACGCGATCGAGAAGCCGATGTAGACCGCCGCCAGGCCATGTTCCCAGGACGCGGTCCCGCCGCGGAGCAGGTCGGACGCGACCAGGATGAGGAGAACCACATCGATCATCGGCGCCGCGATCAGGAATCCCGCGCCGAGGCGGGGCCGGCGCAGCACGTACCGCGCGACGAGCCCGGCGACGATCGTCACCCAGAACGCGACCTCGCACACCACGACAAATGCCAGGATCATGTCGCACCACCCTTCCCCGCTCGAACTTTGTTAGCACGACTGTATCAACAAAAGGGGAAGGGCGCGACGAAGGAGCAGTCGCAAGGCGGCCGACGACGGCGGGCCGGAATGACTCGACATCGAGGAGACCCGGGGCCTCGGATGTCGCCCCAGGAATCATCAGCCGAGGACGACGAAAGCCCCGAGCGACTGCTCGGGGCTTTCTGTTCCGGTGGACCCAAGGGGATTTGAACCCCTGACCTCCTCGATGCGAACGAGGCGCGCTACCAACTGCGCCATGGGCCCGTGAACCAGATCAGCCTAGCACGGGCACGGGGAAGCGCTCGTCATCGGCGACGTCTGCAGCACCCGCCGGGCGTGTCGGCTCGCGCTCAGCCCGCGGCGCGCTGGGCGAGCAGCTGACGCACGTGCGCCTCGATCTCGGCGTCGTCGACGTAGCCCATCCGCGTGTACGGCGACTCCTGTGCAGCCGTCGGCGCGGGCAGCTCCACGGGGGCCTGCGGGGCGAGTTCATCGGCCTTGCGCTGCAGCTCGGCGGCGCGGGCGGCCTCACGAGCAAGGGTCTGGGCGTCGATCGTGGCGCGCGCCGCGTGCGCCCGGGATCCGGCGACGGAGGTGAGCGGCTCGGGCAGTGTGCGGGGCGTCCAGGTGCGCGGGCCCTGATCATGCAGCTCGCTCTCGCGCGCGGGCGACTCCTCCACCGCAGGTGCCGTCGCGACGCGCGCGGCACGGCGGGCCGCGCGACGGGCGACCGCCGCCATGCGCTGCAGCAGCAGCAGGGCGAGTACCGCGACAGCACCGCCGGTCCAGAGCAGGATCGATGATGCGCCGGTCACCAGCTGCCAGACGCCCAGGCCGGACGCGGCGAGCGCGAGGACGAACATCACCGTGGCGACGAGGCGAGTACGACGGCGAGCGCGGGCGCGCAGGAAGGCGGGATCGGCGCGCGTGGCAGCGAGCTGCTCGCGCAGCCGCTGCAGATCGGCCTGCTCCCGGTCTGTCTGCAGCTTCTTCGCCAGCTTCTGCTGCGCGAGAGCCGTGCGGGCGTTCAGCTCGAGCTGCACCTCGCGCGGCGCCTCGCTGGTCTCGGCGAGCACGCGCAGAGCGCGGTTCAGCCGCAGCGCGTTGCGCTCGGCGGCGTCGTACTGATGCTGTCCCCGCCACGACGGCAGGAAGTAGAGCAGCCACAGCAGCGCCGCGACCAGGACGATCACGCCCCCGCTCAGCACCGGCCCGTTCATGCCCTCCACGGTATGCGACGGCCTGCCCGTGACCGCGCCGACACGCGCACGCCGACCCCACGCCGAGCCGGCGCAGGCCCTCGACCGGCCCCGATGTCCGCACCGGCGAGTAGGGTCGGCCTCGTGGCCTCGTTCACCCCTCTGCAGCGACTCGTCATCGCCGTCGCCGTCCTCGCATCATTCGTCACGTTCCTCGACGGCACCGTCGTCACGGTCGCCCTCCCTGCGATCAGCCGCGAGCTGGGCGGCGGCATCACCACCCAGCAGTGGGCGGTGGACGCCTACCTGATCACGCTCAGCGCCCTGATCCTGCTCGCCGGATCCGTCTCCGACGCCTACGGTCGGGTGCTCGTGATGAGGATCGGACTGATCGCGTTCGGGGTCGCCTCGATCGCCGTCGCGGCCGCGCCCACTCCCCTGGTGCTCATCATCGCCCGTGCCGCACAGGGCGCCGCCGGCGCCCTGCTCGTACCGAGCTCGCTTGCGCTGATCACGGCCGTGATGCGCGGCGAGGTGCAGTCCAGGGCGATCGGGGTCTGGACCGCCTTCACGACCGCCGCGCAGCTGGTCGGACCGTTGCTCGGCGGGCTGTTCGTGGATCTGCTCTCCTGGCGCTTCGTGTTCCTCATCAACGTGCTTCCGATCGCCGTCACGCTCCTGCTGCTGCGCCGGCTCCATCTGCCGGAGCACGAGCGCACCGCGCAGGTGGACTGGCTCAGTGGGGCGCTCTGCGCCATCGGGCTCGGCGGCGTGGTCTACGCGCTCATCGAGCAGCCGCATCAGGGGTGGGGCTCCCCCGTGATCCTGATCACCGCCGTCGGCGGAGCGGCTCTGCTGGCGATCTTCCTGCTGCGCCAGCGCCGCCCGCACCCGCTGATGCCGCTGTCCCTGTTCCGGGTGCGCAACTTCGCGTGGGGCAACCTGTCCACCCTCTTCGTGTACGCGGCCCTGTCCCTGAACGGTTTCGTGATCGGCGTCTACCTGCAGCAGGGCGCCGGGCTCAAGGCCACCGAGGCGGGCCTTGCCAGCCTGCCGATCACGATCCTGATGATCCTGCTCAGCTCGCGCGTCGGTCGGCTCGCCGGGCGGCTCGGGCCGCGGCTGTTCATGGCGGGCGGTCCGCTGGTCATGGCCGCGGGTGCTCTGCTGCTTCTCCTCGTCTCCGAGGACTTCGACTACTGGTGGCAGGTGCTGCCGGCGATGATCGTGCTCGGCATCGGCCTGTCGCTGACCGTCGCCCCGCTCACCTCGGCGATCCTCGGATCGATCGAAGAGAGCCGCTCCGGCATCGCCTCGGCGGTGAACAACGCGGTCTCCCGCGTGGCGGGCCTGCTCGTGGTCGCGATGATCTCCACGATCGTGGGCGGAACGCTGAACCTGGCGGGCTTCCACAGCGCCACCTGGGTCACCGCCGCCCTGTTCGCGGTCGGCGGGGTCGTGTCGTGGATCGGGATCCGCCGCCCCGTCCCGGAGGCCGTCACCGATCCTGCCGAGGGCTGAGCCGCCTCACGGGCGGGCCGCGCTCAGCCCTGGACGCCCGCCTCCCCGTGCAGCCCGACATCGCCCTGCACGTCGGCTGTGCCCTGCACGCCGGTCGAGGGCAGATCCGACGCCGGTACGGCCGCCCATTCCGCGGGGACGCGCCCCGACGCCCAGCGGTTCAGCACGCCCTCCGGCACGTCCTCGCGCACGAGCGAGAACGCGAGGTGGTCGCGCCAGTCTCCGTCGATGTGGATGAATCGGCGGCGTATACCCTCATATCGGAAGCCGAGCTTCTGCACGACGCGCAGGCTCGGCCGGTTCTCCGGCCGCAGGCAGATCTCGATCCGGTGCAGCCCCAGATCGGTGAACGCCAGGTCGGTCGCCATCGCGACGGCGGCCGGGGTGATCCCGTGCCCCGCGAAGCGCTCACTGACCCAGTAGCCGATCGTCGCGGAGCACAGGGATCCGCGCATGACTCCCCAGATGTTGAGCTGACCGGCGATCTTCCCGTCGTACTCCATCACGAACGGATAGCCGCTGCCGTCCCGGTACTGCTGCAGCAGCCGCCGGATGCTCACCCTCATGTCGATGCCGGTCTGCAGGCCGGGCAGCGTCGCCTCCCACGGCTGCAGCCAGCGCCGGTTGGTGACCAGCTCATGCTGCAGCGGGCGCGCGTCCTTGGTCCGGATGAGCCGAAGCTCGACCGGTCCATGCCGCATCGGCGCCGAGACGTCCACGATCCGCTCAGATCCTCTCGGCGAACTCCTTGAGCCAGACCCGCAGGTCCGGCCCGAGGTCATCGCGATCGGCGGCGAGCTGCACGATCGCCTTGATGTACTCCAGGCGATCGCCCGTGTCATAGCGGCGCCCGCGGAAGATCACGCCGTGCACGCCGGGCCCGTCCGGATCCGCAGCGAGCTCCTGCAGCGCGTCCGTGAGCTGGATCTCCCCGCCCTTCCCGGGCGGCGTGCGCTCGAGGATCTCGAAGATCGAGGCAGGCAGCACGTAGCGGCCGATCACGGCGAGATTCGACGGCGCCTCATCACGGGCGGGCTTCTCGACCAATCCGGTCACGTGCCGGATCTCGTCGGCGGCGCCGTCCGGAGTTCCGTCCACCGCCGCCGTGCCGTACAGGTGGATCTGGTCGAGATCCACCTCCATGAGCGCGATCACGGCCGCGCCCGTGCGCTCGTGCTCGGCGATCATCGCCGTCAGCAGCGGATCGCGCTCGTCCATGAGGTCGTCGCCGAGCAGCACCGCGAACGAGCTGTCACCCACATGCGTGCGCGCGCGCAGCACCGCATGCCCGAGGCCCTTGGGCTCACCCTGGCGCAGATAGTGGATGTCCGCCATGTCGCTGGATGCGACGACGCGGGCGAGGCGGCTGTGGTCGCCCTTCTGCGTCAGCTTGCCCTCGAGCTCCGGCACGGAGTCGAAATGGTTCGAGATCGCGTTCTTGTTCCGGCCGATGATCACGAGGATGTCGTCGATGCCCGCGGCCACGGCCTCTTCGACCACGTACTGGATCGCGGGCTTGTCGACGACGGGCAGCATCTCCTTGGGCATCGCCTTCGTGGCAGGCAGGAAGCGCGTGCCCAGGCCGGCCGCGGGGATCACGGCCTTGATGCGTGCCTTCGTCATCTGCTCAGCTTACGGGCGCTTGCTCGGATCCGGCCCTCAGCCGACACGCGCGGACCCCCGGTAGAATCAGGGCCATGCCCGGCGAGATCGATCATGCGAAACGCGCGCTGCGCGCCGATCTGCGCGAGCGCCGCGGCCTGCTGTCGGATCAGCAGCGCGCCGCAGCCGAGACCGCACTCAGGGCACGCCTCGACGAGCTGATCGCCGCGACCGGCGCGCGCTCGATCTCCTGCTTCCTCTCGACCACCACCGAGCCCGGCACGCGCACCTTCATCCGCGAGGCGCTCGCCCGCGGCATCCGCGTGCTGCTGCCGATCACCCGCGAGGACGGCCTGCTCGACTGGGCGGTGGCGGGCTCCGAGGAGGAGATCACGACGGGCTTGCACGGACTGCCCGAGCCCACCGGCGAGATCCTCAACCCGATGGCGCTGGATGAGGTGGATCTGCTGCTCATCCCGGCGGCAGCCGTCGATCGCACGGGAATGCGCATGGGCTGGGGGCGCGGTTACTTCGACCGCACGCTCGGCTCGATGCAGAAGTGCCCGCCCGTCTACGCCGTCGTCTACGACTCCGAGATCCTCGACGAGGTGCCGCACGACGTGCACGACCAGCCGGTCACCGGCGCGGTCACGCCGCTGCGCACCGTCGTCTTCCCCCTGACCTGACCTTCCCGAACCGAGACCTGCGAGGCCCCATGCCCACTTACTCCTATGCCTGCACCGTCTGCGGGCACCGCTTCGACGCCGTCCAGTCCTTCTCCGACAGCGCCCTCACCGAGTGCCCCGAGTGTCAGGGGCGACTGCGCAAGGAGTACGGATCGATCGGCGTGACCTTCAACGGCTCGGGCTTCTATCGCACCGACTCCCGCGCGGGATCTGGGGTTTCCTCTTCGGCGGGGGCATCATCGAAGACGGAATCGACGGCGAGCGCCAAACCTGCGCCCGCCTCCGCACCGGCCTCGGGATCCTGAGGCCGAACTTCAGGGGAGAGAAAGAAGCATGATCAAGGGTTTCAGAGATTTCATCGCACAGGGAAACGTGATCGACCTGGCGGTCGCGGTCGTCATCGGCGCTGCCTTCTCGGCGATCGTCACCGCCATCGTCGACAACCTGATCAATCCGCTCATCGGTCTGCTGTTCAATGCAGATGACCTCAACGCGTTCAAGATCGGCGTCTTCGGCATCGGTGCTGTGATCGGCGCGGTCATCAAGTTCCTCGCGATCGCGCTGATCGTCTACCTCGTGTTTGTCCTGCCGATGAACAAGTACAAGGAGCGCCAGGCCGCGAAGGCGGGCGTCGTCGAGGCGCCCGAGGAGCTGCCCAGCGAGCAGGTTCTGCTCATCCAGATCCGCGACCTGCTCGAGAAGCAGAAGTCGGCCTGACCGGATCCAACCTCGATGCCCCCGCGCCCTCGTGGTGACCGGGGGCGTCGTCGTCTGCGGGCCGCCGATGTCAGTAGTGCGGCGGCACCTCGCGGCGCAGGGCGGCGTCGTTCGGCCCCGAAGCGCCCTGTGCCGTCGCTCCGGAATCGCGGTCGCGCTCATCCGGCTCGGCGTGCGTGCCAGGCGCCGGTGTCAGCTTCGCACGTCGTGAACCGCGCACGCGCACGATGCGCTGCCGTGATCCGGATCCGTCCGAACCCGCCTCCGACGACGCAGCAGGCTCCCCGTCAGGCATCGTCGACATCGAGCGGCTGGGTGTCGCCGTCCACGCGCGGCGCGTCGAGCGGCACCCCCAGCACCTCGCCGATGCGGCGTGCGACGCCGGCGGGATCGCTGTACAGGTCGAAGGCGTGCACGCGGATGTAGTGCCAGCCGAGGCGTCGCAGCACCTGCGGGCGCAGCCGCAGCGTCTCCCGGAGCGACTCGGGACGCGATTCCGGATCCGGTTCGATCACAACCGCCTTGCCGGCGTGCTGCGCCACCAGGGGCAGCAGTCCGCGGTAGTCCACGTCGACCGAGACCCCGATGCGCCGCAGTTCTCTGGCGAGCGCGAGCGTGAGCGGATCCGCCTGGTCCTCCGAGCGCTCCTCGCGGGCGTGGCCGGCGAGGTCGCCGAGGATCGCCATGAGCGTCGCGGCACCGTGATCGAGGCGGCCCTCGTCGAACGAGGATGGCCGGATCGATGAGACGATCACCATCGACCGGCGCGCCCTGGTCATGCCGATCGTGAGCAGGCGGTCGCCGTCGGGCGAGGACAGGTCGCCGAAGTCGCTGAGCACACGGCCGTGCTTGGTGACGCCGTAGCCGAGGGAGAAGATCACGCGGTCGCGGCTCTCCGCCGCCGCCTCCTCGAGCGTCAGCACGACGAAGGGCTCCTGGGTGTCCCTTCCGACGAACTCGGCCACGTCGCTGCGCCCCGCGAAGGCGACGGACACGGCCGCGAAGACCCGCTCGGCATGCCGGCGGCTCGCGGTGACGACCATGAGCGACTCGGTCGGGCGGTGCACCGCGTGCTCCACCACGAGCGTCACGACGCGCGCGACCTCGGCCTCGGGGCTCTCCATCGCGCCGGTCTCCGGGTGCGGGATGCCGACGCCACCCTCGACGTAGTCGACGGTCAGGGATCCGCGTCCGAGATAGGAGCCTGCCCACGGCAGTGACACGATCTCGCCGCCGTAGAACGCGTCGTTGATGAGCGAGGCGAGATCCTCACCGCCGGCGCGGTAGCTGCGGGTCAGGGTGACCACGGGCAGCAGTTCGGAGAGGCGCTCGAACACAGAGGTCTCGTCGAACGGTTCCTCCTCCTCGCGGTCCTCCGCGGGCATCGTGGCCACCTGGAACGCGGTCGGCTTCTGCAGCACAGGATCGCCGAACGCGACGATCTGGCGGGCGCGGCGGATGGCCGGCGTCGCCTCGGCCAGGTTGATCGCGGCGGCGTCGACCAGGATCACGGTGTCGAACTCGATCGAGTCGGGCAGATCCGGCACCTGATAGGGCGAGGCGATCCAGACGGGCGCGAGCACGCGCATGAGCGTGGGCGCCGCAGCCACCAGCTCGGCGACCGTGGTGCGGTGCTGGGTGAGCCCGTGACGCAGATTCTGCGCCTCTGCGGCTTCGTCCACGATCGAGATCCGCCACTGGCCGCTCAGTTGCCAGGCGAGCAGGGGACCTGCGGCGCCGGCATGCGCCTCGTCGACGAGGCGGAAGTCGCGCTCGAGCTGATCTACGACCGAGGTGTTCGCGCCCAGCAGCGAGCGGTTCTGGCGCAGCGCCTGCTCGAGCAGCGACTGCCACCAGGCGTACTCCAGCTCGGCGCCCACCCGATCCTCCGAGAGGTGCCTGGTGGACAGGTCGATCAGCAGCGGCTCGAGCCCGAGACGTGCCAGTTCGTCTCGGATCCGGGCGCGCTCGATGAGGTTCTCGAAGACGTCGGACTTCGCCGCGAGACCGGCGAGCGTGCGCAGCAGGCGCGCGACCGGCAGCGTCGCGAGCGGCTCGCGACGTCCCAGCGCCGCGTCGAGTTCGGCGAGCTGCGCGTCGACGTCGCGCCAGGCCACGGAGACGTCGGCGAGCCCGAGCGGCACCTCGGGGGCGACGCCGGCGTCGACATAGCGTTGCCATTCGGTGCGCTGGCTCTGGATACGCGTGAGCGCCTCGTGCATGTCGCCCACGTGCGCACCGGGTCGCACGTACTCCTTGGCGAGCTGGCGCAGCCGGCGACGGTTCGCACCGGTCAGCGCAGCGCTCTCCCGACGGTTGCCGTGAGCCTTGATGAGCTCCCCGAGCGGACGCTCGAACACGGCCGGGGTGAAACGGTCGAGCGAGTCGCGGATCCCCTGCAGCAGCCGCAGGTACTCGCCGAGCTCGGAGATCGTCGCGAACGGGCGCATGCGCGTCTGGGCGACCAGCTCGTAGCCCTGCTCGAGCAGATCCGGCACGGTGCGCGCATGCAGCCGCTCGGCGAGCGCGTGCACGCGGTGCGCCTCGTCGGAGGAGGCGAAGACGACGCCGTACCAGGGCGAGTCGTCGGGCCCGAACCGGAACTCGCCCAGCCGCGCGGCCTGCGCAAGGGCCTCGGCGGCATGCGTGCGGTCCTCCGCGAGGTTCTGCAGCGCCGGCCGACCGAGCCGCGCGGTGGTGGACGGCGGCGTCGGCAGCAGCGCGAGCCGGGTAAGCATGCGGGTGGCGTCGAGCACGCTGGCGCCCAGCGCCGGATCCTTCTCGGTCAGCGCGCGGCGGTAGTCGCGCAGCACCGTGCGCAGCCGGAGCAGGGCGTCGTCGATCTCGGCGAGCTTGGGCGGGGCCGCCTTCTCGTTGCGTCCGATCGCGCGCACCAGGTCCCGGCGCACGGAGGCGGGCGACACGGCGAATCCGTCCAGCCCGATCCCGCTCAAGCGGTGCCGCACGCCGTCGAGCGTCGAGCGTCGCGGCGAGACGACGAGCACGCGCTTGCCCGCGCGCACCAGCTCGCCGATCGCGTTGATCACGGTCTGCGTCCCGCCGGTCCCCGGCAGCGTCGACACCGTGAGCGAGTGCCCGGCCGCGATGCGCGCCAGCACCTGCTCCTGCTCGTTGTCCGCGTCGAGGAGCAGGTTGTCGGAGGCCGGTGCCCGGTCGTCCGGACCGGCGGCGGAGGGGGTCGGACCGGGTGCGGTGACCCGCTCGCGATCGGCCGCGTGCCCGGCCAGCGCATTGAGCACGGGGTGGTCGAGGTCGTGGGCGTCGCGGGCCATCGCGGTGCCGACATCGGCGAAGGTGGAGACGACCATGCGCGGCTGCACGGAGAACGTGTCGACGGACGAGGTCGCCGCACGGAGCATGTCGATGGCGGGCTGCGGTGCGAACACGCCGTTCTGATACGCCAGGGCGGCGAGCCGGGCGTCGTCGATCGTGATCCCGAAGTGGTCGCGGGCGATGCGCACCAGCTCCGGGTTGAGGAAGAACTGCCCGTGCAGCTTCAGCTCGTAGTCGGCGTAGTGCCGTCGGATCGCCAGCGGACGCAGCAGCATCGGGGCGGCGTAGTCGACGCCGCCGATCCGCCAGGTGCACAGCCCGACCGCGAGGTGCACGGCGTCGAGGCCTCGCACAGTGCGCAGCTCGGTGTTCTTCGCGGTGATGCGGTCGGCAGCCAGACGGGCGTTGCGCAGCCCCACCTCGTCGCGGAACAGGTTCGAGAGCAGCGTGGAGCGGCCGGTGATGAACTGGGGAAGGCTCCCGGGATGCGCCCGCGAGATGTCGATTCCGCCGCCGGCGACGTCGCGGTAGGCAGTGAGCGGCGACGGCCCGCCGAGCTCCGCGGCCTCCGCCCTGAGACGGGCGCGCTCGACCGTGGCGGCATGCACCACCTGTACGCCCGGCTCCGCCACGTCGACGTCGCTGGGCGTCACGGACTTGTCCTCCGCGTTCTTCCCGTCACGTCGCCACACACGACAAAGACTAGGCGTGCCGCATGGGCAGAACCGTCAGATCCGCTGGGTTTCGCCGGATTCAGGTGCTTTCTCCCTCCACAGCGGGCCTTTTCCCGATGTTCCCCACCGATTGCGCCTCTCGGCCTCCGTCGGCGCCGGCGGTGACCGAGGATGGGTGCATGACCTACCGCTACGACTTCGCCGACACCCCGTTCGGGGACGCGCTGCTCGTCTTCTCCGACGAGGGGCTGGTGGCCTTCGACCTGCCGGAGGGGATGCACCGCGGCTCGCCCTGGGCGCTGGAGGCGACCGCACGGATGCTGCATGCGCTGCCGGAACCGGATCCGGGCGCGGGCGCCGAGGTCGACGCACTGCTGCACGCGTACTTCGACGGAGAGCCGATCCGCTTCGATCAGGAGCTCGCCCTGGACTGGCGGCTCGTGAACGGCTTCACACGCGCCGCCCTGCAGGCCGTGTCCGAGATTCCCTGGGGCGAGTCCGCGAGCTACGGCGAGGTCGCGGCGATGGCCGGCAGTCCCGGTGCCGCTCGCGCGGTGGGCACCGCGTGCCGGAACACCCCCTTCTCGATCGTCGTGCCCGTGCACCGCGTGGTGCGTGCCGACGGCTCGCCCGGCCAGTACGGGGCGCATCCCGAGCGCAAGCGGTACCTGCTGGACCTGGAGGCGGATGCGGCCGCCCGAGGCCGCACCGCGGTCGACGTCCGCCCCGGCGTGTAGGCCGCCGGGGCGGACGCGCATCCGGGCGGGATGCGCGGCGGGCGCGCGGGTGCGCGCACCCCTTCGTCAGTGCGGGCGGCTCAGTGCTCCACCGCCTTCTCCGCGCCGTAGCCGGTGAGCGAGCGCACCTCCATCTCGGCGGCGAGCCGCCGATCCTCCGTGCCCCGGTCCAGTACGGATCCGAGCCAGCCCAGCAGGAATCCGAGCGGGATCGACAGGATCCCCGGGTTCTCCAGTGGCCAGACGGCGAAGTTCACGCCCGGCAGGAACGAGGTGGGTTTGCCGGAGAACACCGGCGACAGCACGATCAGGATGATCGCCGCCGCCAAGCCCCCGTACATGCTCCATACCGCGCCCTGCGTGGTGAAGCGCTTCCAGAACAGCGAGTACAGGATCGTCGGCAGGTTCGCCGAGGCGGCCACAGCGAACGCCAGCGCCACGAGGAAGGCGATGTTCTGCCCCTGTGCTCCGATGCCGCCGAGGATCGCGAGCACGCCGATCACGATCACGGTACGGCGCGCCACGCGAACCTCGCCGTTCGGATCCGCCTGGCCGTCGCCGTTCCTGCCGCGTTTCACCACGTTCGCGTAGATGTCGTGCGCGAACGACGCGGCCGCCGTGATCGTGAGCCCCGCCACCACCGCGAGGATGGTCGCGAACGCCACCGCCGAGATGAAGCCCATCAGCACGGGACCGCCGAGATGGAGCGCGAGCAGCGGCGCCGCGGAGTTCACGCCGCCCGGCGCCGCCATGATCGACTGAGGTCCGACCAGTGCGCCGGCGCCGTACCCGAGCACCAGGGTGAGCAGGTAGAAGATGCCGATCAGCCAGATGGCCCACACCACGGAGCGACGAGCCTCCTTCGCCGTGGGCACCGTGTAGAAGCGCATCAGCACATGTGGAAGCCCGGCGGTGCCCAGCACCAAGGCGAGCGCGAGGGAGATGAAGTCCCAGGGATTGGCACCGTACTTCAGTCCCGGGCCGAGGATCGCGTCCTTCGGGTCCGAGGCGGATGCCGCCACCGCGCTCTCCAGGAGGGTGTTCAGGGAGAAGCCGTTCAGTGCGAGCACCCAGACGGTCATCGCGACCGCGCCGGCGATCAGCAGACCCGCCTTGACGATCTGCACCCAGGTCGTCCCCTTCATCCCGCCGATCAGCACGTACACGATCATCAGCACGCCGACCACCGCGATGATGAGCGATTGCCCGAGCTTGTCGCTGATGCCGAGCAGCAGCGAGACCAGGCCGCCGGCGCCCGCCATCTGCGCGAGCAGGTAGAAGAAGCACACCGCGAGGGTCGTGAGCGCCGCCGCCATCCGCACCGGCCGCTGCCTGAGCCGGAACGAGAGCACGTCGGCCATCGTGAACTTCCCGGTGTTGCGCATCAGCTCGGCCACCAGCAGCAACGCCACGAGCCAGGCGACGAGGAACCCGATCGAGTAGAGGAACCCGTCGTACCCGTTCACGGCGATCGCGCCGCAGATGCCCAGGAAGGACGCCGCGGAGAGGTAGTCGCCGGCGATCGCGAAACCGTTCTGCGGGCCGGTGAAACTGCGACCGGCCGCGTAGTAGTCCGCTGCGGTCTTGTTGTTCCGGCTCGCCCTGATCACGATGAACAGCGTCACGGCGACGAACGCGAGGAAGACGGAGATGTTCAGCACCGGATTGCTCTGCTCGAGCGTGGAGCCGGCGGCGGAATGAATGACGATCATGCCCCCGCCTCCGTCTTCTCCAGCGTCTCGCGAATGCTCGCGGATTGCGGATCCAGCTTCCGGTTCGCGAATGCGACATAGCCCATCGTGATCGCGAATGTCGTCACGAACTGGCCGAGACCGAACAGCAGCCCGACGGTGATGTCTCCCCACACCGGCTGCGCCATGAAATGCGGAGCGAATGCCGCGAGCAGGACATACACGAAATACCAGACCAGGAACAGCACTGCGAGCGGGAACACGAAGGATCGATGCTCGCGGCGCAACCTGCGGAACGGTTCCGATTCCTGCACCTGCTGATAGTCGATGGCATCGGATGTGTGCGCATCAGTGGTTTCGGACATGGGGCCTCCTCGCCTCATATCGATTTCTCCGGCGAGCCCCGATGCGCGCCGGAGTGATAACGTCGACGCTACGAAACGACCAGACGGGGCGGGCACCCCCGGAAGTTGGTAGTCGGTGAACTCGTTCGAGACAGTCGGATCCGATGCGGATCTGGTCGCGCAGGCCGTGCGCGACCTGATCCGGCGCACCCGATTCCCGGTCGCCTTCGGCGGCCTGCTCGACAGCGGTGAGGTTCCGGTCACCGCGATCGTCGGCTCCCGCACCCGCAGCCTCGAGGGCCTCAGGGTGCAGCCGCAGCGCGGTCTCGGGGGACGGGCCATGACCGAACTTCGTCCTCGGATGACCCACGACTACGGCGCCTCGCGGCAGATCACCCACGACTACGACGGCTTCGTGCTGGGCGAAGGTCTGCGCACGCTGCTCGCGATCCCCGTGATCGTGTCCGGACGGCCGCGTGGCGTGCTGTACGCCGGGACCTGGGAGGAATCTCCGGCCGGCGGAATCACCACCGCCCCGGCGATGCAGATCGCGGACGCGCTCGCCGGCGAACTGCGCATCCGCGAAGAGGTGGAGCGGCGGCTGCGCTCCATGAGCACGCCGGCTCCCCCGCCCTCGTTGAGCCCCGCACAGCGCGAAGAACTGCGCGAGAGTTTCGCCGAGCTGCGCGCCGTCGCCGCCCTCGTGCCGGACCCGGCGGTGCGCGAACGCCTCGGTGATCTCGAGCACCGCCTGCTCGCACTCTCCGCGCCTGCGCCACGGTCGCGCGCCGCCGAGGTGCACCTGTCCCCGCGCGAGCTCGACGTGCTGAGCTGCGCAGCCCTCGGTCAGACCAACGCGCAGGTCGCAGGTGAGCTGGGACTGCGCGAGTCCACGGTGAAGGCGTACCTGGGCACCGCGATGGCCAAGCTCGACGCCCCGACCCGCCACGCCGCCGTCGCCCGGGCGCGGCGGGACGGACTGATCCCCTGACCCTCTGCGCTGCCCTGCTCCTGCCCAGGGTGTGCGGCTATGCTCGGAATCGCGCAATGCGCACCCGGACGAGGCGGGCCAGTACCCGGACAGCGAAAAGACTGGCTCTCAAGGAGGCCCGCCGTGGCGTGGTTCGTGCTCATCATCTCCGGAATGTTCGAGGCCGTATGGGCCACCGCGCTGGGGAAATCCGAGGGTTTCACGAAACTGTGGCCGAGTGTCATCTTCGTGATCGGCCTCGCCGCATCGATGTTCGGGCTGGGGTGGGCGATGCGGGAGATCCCGACGGCCACCGCCTATGCGGTATGGGTCGGCATCGGCGCCTCGCTCACCGTCGTCTGGGCGATGATCACCGGCGATTCCGAGGTGTCCTGGCTTCGTATCCTGCTGATCCTCGGGCTGGTCGGGTGCATTGTCGGATTGAAACTGATCGATCAGGGACACGCATGACATTCCGCATTCCAATCATTGCCGCCGGCAATTCCTGCAACTAGGTTTGTCGCCATGGCACGCAAAATCGTTCATCAGCTCGTCGACGATATCGACGGTTCCGTTCTCGAAGTGGGCGAAGGCGAGACCGTTCATTTCTCGCTCGACGGATCCGCCTATGAGATCGATCTGACCAGCGCCCACGCCGCAGACCTGCGTGCGGCACTCGCCCCCTACCTCTCCGCAGGCCGGCGCACGCAGCGCGCTGCGACGGGACGGCCGGCTGCAGCAGCCAAGCGCCCGAATCGCAACCCTGAGACCGCGTCGATCCGCGCCTGGGCCGGTGACAACGGCTACAAGCTCTCCGAGCGCGGCCGGATCCCGGCAGACGTGATCGAGGCCTATCGCGCCGCGAACTGACCGCAGGACCCGAAACGGAAAGGGACCGCCCGTCTGGGCGGTCCCTTTCTCACCTGTGCGGCGAGGTGGCGGGGGGTCGAGATCGGGTCGCGTGTGCCCCCGCATCTCCATCAGTTGTGCCCCCGCATCTCCATTCGCCCCTCCACGCGCCGACAAGAACCTGGGGCCGTCCAGCGTTTTCGAGACAGGTCGGCGCGCGGAGCCTCCTGGCGAACGGAGCCTCGCCTTTCGGGCGGTGTAGAGCGAGAGGGAGACCACCCTTCGGGCGGTCTCCCTCTCGCTCGTGCCCCCGACAGGATTCGAACCTGCGACCTGCCCTTTAGGAGAGGGCTGCTCTATCCGACTGAGCTACGAAGGCGCGCTCCCAGTCTAACGAGCGCCCACGGACCTAAGCGGCCATCGCCAGGTACCGCTCCCAGCTGGGTTCGCCGCGTTCGGATCCGCGCACGGTCCAGCCGGTCCCCCGCGGCGGGGCGGGCGTCAGTCGCAGCTCCCATCCCATCTCCTGCGGAGTGCGATCGCTTTTGACGTTGTTGCAGCGCAGGCAGCACGCCACCAGGTTCTCCCAGGAGTTCTTGCCGCCGCGCGAACGCGGCAGCACGTGATCGATCGTGGAGGCGGACTTGCCGCAATACCCGCAGCGGTTGCCGTCGCGGCGCAGCACCCCGCGTCTCGTGACGGGAGCGTACCGGCTCCTCGGCATCCGCACATAGCGGCTGAGCACGATCACGGCCGGGCGGTCGAAGCGGCCGCTCGCCGCCCAGACGGGATCGTCGTCGACGCATTCGACGACGGAGGCCTTCTTGTTCATGACCAGCACGAGCGCGCGTCGGAACGACACGATCGCGAGCGGTTCGTACCCTGCGTTGAGCACCAGTGTGCGCATCCTGCATCCCTTCGATCCGACCGGGACGGCTTCCCGGTCTCTCGACCGTGCGCAGACGGAGGGTCCGCAGGATACGAAAACGGCGCTGTCTACGAGAGACAGCGCCGAGAGCGCACGGGTGATCCGTGCCGATCCTGCGGGCAATGCCGAAGAACGAGTCGACCGAGTGCATCCGTGGTTCGGATGCTCGGTATTCGTCCCATCGTGTTCCTCCGCCCTTGCGACGACGGAATCAGGCTAACCCATGCCCCGGCGACGACGCGGAGAACTTCCGGTGAACGCGCTGTCGGATCAGCGGACGTTCACCTCGAGCCACGCCAGCGGGTCGATCTCGGTGTTGTTCACGAGCACCTCGAAGTGCAGGCAGGATCCGGAGACCCAGCCGGTGTTGCCGACCTCGCCGAGGTACTGTCCGGCGGTGACGCACTGACCCACGCTCACGGCTCGGCTGCCGTAGTTCATGTGCCCGTAGAGCGTTGCGATCGCGTTGGCCCCGCTCAGGGCGGGGTGCGAGAGCTCGATCGTCTCGCCGTAGCCTCCGTAGCCGTCCTGCGAGATCGTGACGCAGCCATCGGCGGCGGCGTAGATGGGCGTGCCGATCGGGGCGGCGAAGTCCTGTCCCATGTGGCTGCGACCGCTGCGAGCCGCGCCGAAGCCATCGCTCAGCGTGTAGGAGCCGGCCGCCATGGGGTAGATGACCTGTCCGGGGCTCGCGATCGGCGCCATGTTTGTGCGGACGGACGCGACCGAGGGCTTGGCAGCGGCCTCCGCCGCCGCCTTCGCCGCGGCGAGCGCGGCCTCGGCCGCCTTCTTCTGCTCGATCTCCTGCGGCGTCGTCGCGGTGAACGAACCCCGCGTGCCCGACACCGCCGTCGCCTCGGAGGCGACCACGATCGACTGCGCATGGCCGGCGGCGATCTGCTCTGCGGTCGCCGGCGAAGCGGTCGCGGGCGAAGCGGCGCCGGTCGCGAGTGCTGGAAGGGCGATCGCTGTCACCAGTGCACCGACAGCGGCGAGCACGGCGAAAGTGCGGATCGGGCGCACCACGGAACGGGAGACCGGGTTCTTCGCACGCTTCGTGGAACGCGTGTCGACGGATGTATCGGTCTTTTCGAGTTCTGCAGCCAAGGGCTTCCTCCAGGCCTCGGCGCCGTGCGCCGGCTCGTCCGTATTCGCGTGCAGGTCGGGATTTCGACAAGCATCAGGATGACCACGGCGGTGACGAACCGGGAGGCGGCCGCCGGGGTTATCGTCGACGGGCTTCTCGTCGGCGACCTCCCCGACGTTACCCGATCGTGATGAATCTGTCACCCCCTGATTCTGGATGACCGATCCGAGCAACCGGCAGGGGCGACTGATGCCGGTCAGCCCGCGTTCGCGGCGAGCCAGGGCTCAGGGTCGATGACCGAGCCGCCGATGCGCACCTCGAAGTGGAGGTGGGATCCGTACGAGTTACCGGTGTTGCCGACCAGCCCGATGAGCTGACCTGCGGAGACCTGGTCACCCGTCTCCACCATCCGGCTGCCGTAGACCATGTGACCGTAGCGGGTCTCCACCATGGTGCCGTTGAGGTTGCTCATGATCATGATCGAGACGCCGTATCCGCCGATGCTCTCGGCGGACGCGGTCACAGTCCCGGCAGCCGCAGCGTAGATCGGGGTGCCTTCCGGGGCGATCATGTCCCAGCCCTCGTGGCCGCGACCGGATCCGGGGCCTTCGCCCGGGGTGAAGCTGGTGACCGGGTAGCGCACCGCGCCCGAGCCCGGAGCGACCAGCGCCATCCCAGCGAGGGACGGGCGGGAGCTGCTGGCCGACGCCGCCGATGCGGCCGCCTCGGCGGCCCGAGCCGCTGCGGCATCCTCCGCCTTGCGCTTCTCGATCTCGTCCGGCGTGGTCGCGGTGAACTGCCCGCGCGCGCTCGGGGCCTGTGTGGCCTCGGAAGCGACGACGATCGACTGCGCGTTGTCTGCCGCCAGCTGCTCCGTGGTCACCGGGGCCGCATCGGCCGGACCGCTCGCCGAGGCGAACGCCGGAAGGCCGATCGCAGCGACCAGGGCGCCGACGGCGCCCAGGATCGCCACCGTGCGCACCGGACGCACGAAAGCGGATCGGTTCACGCCCTTCTTGGACGTCGTCGCTTCGGCGTTCGTCGGGCTCGCAGTCTCGATCGTGGTCTCAGGCAAAGTCTGTCCTCCGGCCTCTGCGCGAGATCGCGCCGGTCCGTCGTCGATCGGGTCGGTCCGCACAGGGCTCGGACACATGCCTCCCCACGGCGGCGACGGGCCGATGAGGCGAGCGCCGTGGAGTCCGTCGGCGGGCTTCTCGCCGGCGGCCCTTTCGACGCTACCGGAAAGTCACGAACGTGTCACACTGCGCCAAGGATCTGCTGAACGTTGATTTTCCGCGGATCCAGAGGGTCGCGTACAGGCGACGCCCAGGCGGCGGATCGTCCCCGATGCGTGCGGAGATCTCAGGCGACCAGGAAGATGTGCGAGGCGAGCTCGACCGGGAGCTCGAGCCCCTCGTCCTGCCCGTCGACCTCGATGAGCACGTACCCCTCGTTGAAGCGGAACCGCCCGCGCGCCCCCGGGACGACGCCCGCGTCACGCAGTTGCTCCAGCAGCTCCGGATCCACCTGCGCGGGCTCGGCGAGACGACGCACGGTGCCCTCGGTGGGGGTGCCCGCCGTGTTCATGTGTTCGACGAGGCCGATCACGCCCTCGTCGAAGGTGCGCGCCGGGGTGCCGCCGAGCTGGTCCAGGCCGGGGATCGGATTGCCGTACGGCGACTCCGTGGGGTGCCCGAGAAGCTCGACCAGACGGCGCTCCACCTGCTCGCTCATGACGTGCTCCCAGCGGCAGGCCTCCTCGTGCACGTAGGCCCAGTCCAGCCCGATCACGTCGGAGAGCAGCCGCTCGGCGAGGCGGTGCTTGCGCATCACGTCCACCGCCTTGCGGCGTCCGGCCTCGGTCAGTTCGAGCCGTCGATCCTCGGAGACGACCACGAGACCGTCGCGCTCCATGCGGCCGACCGTCTGCGACACCGTGGGGCCGGAGTGCCCGAGGCGCTCGGAGATCCGGGCGCGCAGGGGGACGATGTTCTCCTCCTCGAGTTCGAGGATGGTGCGGAGATACATCTCCGTGGTGTCGATCAGATCGGCCATCGATCCCCCTTGTCGTGCCGCGGACGCGGTTGCGTGGTGTTAGGCAAGCCTACCTTCTGCGGATATGCGTCGGCTCTGCCCTGCAGGGGCTGTCAGAGGCATCGCAGCGCGGGGTCGCCAGCCTCGTGCGGAGCCCGTCGCACGGCGTCACAGGGCCGGGGCGCTCCCCCGCCGACACCTAGAATCTGTGCATGGCGATCGAGATTCCCCGTGAACTTCTGCCCGTCGACGGCCGCTTCGGATGCGGCCCGTCCAAGATCCGTCCGGAGCAGGTGAGCGCGCTCGCCGCCGTCGGGTCGAGCCTGCTGGGCACCTCGCACCGGCAGGCGCCGGTGAAGAACCTCGTCCGCAGCGTCCGCGAGCAGCTGTCGTCGCTGTTCCGCCTTCCGGAGGGCTACGAGATCATCGTCGGCAACGGCGGATCCACGGCGTTCTGGGACGCCGCCGCGTTCGGCCTCATCGAGAACCGCGCGCAGAACCTCGTCTCGGGCGAGTTCGGCGGAAAGTTCGCCAAAGCGGCGGCCGCACCATGGCTGCAGGCGCCGGACGTGCGCAACGCCGAGCCCGGATCCCGCGCCGAGGCCGAGATCGTCGACGGCGTGGACGTGTACGCCTGGCCGCACAACGAGACCTCGACCGGCGTCGCCTCGCCGATCCGCCGCGTCGCCGCGGATGGCGCCCTCACCGTCATCGACGCGACGAGCGCCGCCGGTGGCATCGACTTCGACGTGACCGAGACGGACGTCTACTACTTCGCCCCGCAGAAGAACCTGGGCTCCGACGGTGGGCTGTGGTTCGCCGCGGTCTCACCTGCCGCGATCGAGCGGATCGAACGGATCGCCGCCTCCGGTCGCTACATCCCCGAGTTCCTCAGCCTGAAGAACGCCGTCGACAACTCCCGCCTCGAGCAGACGCTCAACACGCCCGCCCTGACGACGCTGCATCTGCTCGACTCGCAGCTGCAGTGGATCAACACCAGCGGCGGACTCGCCTGGGCGGCGGCCCGCACGAACGAGTCCTCGCAGGAGCTGTACCGCTGGGCCGAGGCGACTGCCGTGGCGACGCCGTTCGTCGCAAACCCCGCCGACCGCTCCCCCGTGGTGGCGACGATCGACTTCGACGACTCGGTGGACGCGGCCGCGGTCGCCAAGACGCTGCGTGCGAACGGCATCGTCGACACCGAGCCCTACCGCAAGCTCGGCCGCAACCAGCTGCGCATCGCGACGTTCGTCTCGATCGAGCCGGATGATGTGCGGCAGCTGATCCGCTCGATCGACTACGTCCTGGAGCATCAGGGCGCCTGAGTCGCGCCGCGATACGAGAGAAGGCGCCTCCGCTCGGGGGCGCCTTCTCTCGTATCCAAGCATTTCCGGGCCTTGCCCGGCGCGTCACTCCTCGTCGGAGTCGTCGTCCTCGTCGGAGTCGTCATCCTCGTCGGAATCGTCATCCTCTTCGGAATCGTCATCCTCTTCGGAATCGTCATCCTCGGAGTCCTCCGCGGACTCTGCCGAGTCATCGAGCTCATCGATGTCCACGCCGTCGAGGTCGCCGGCGTGGAAACGCGGTGCGGCATCGTCCTCGTCCCGCTCATCGGCGTCGAGATCGTCATCGTCGAGGTCGTCGTCGGATCCGCCGTCGAGCTGTTCGCCCGAAATCTCCTCGGATCCGTTCGCCTCTGCGTCGTGCTGCGCGGTCGCGGCGAGCTCCGCTTGATGTGCGCGGTACTCCGCGAGGCGCTCGGCCCACGGCACCCATTCGGGCGCGAGCAGAGCACCGTCGCCGGGCAGCAGCTCGGCCTCCAGCACGGTCGGCTCCTCGTCCCCGACCTGGGCGACCGAAACGGTCCAGTACCAGCCGGGGTAGCCGCCGAGCCGGTTCTCGAAACGCAGCGAGAGCACGCCGTCGACCTCGGGCAGGTAACCGGCAGCCGGTCCGACCGATGCGGCGGGGGTGATCTCGTGCAGGGCAGCGAGCGCCAGATCGCGCGCGCCCAGCAGGCGCTCGCTGACGAACGGCACGGCGAGGGGCTCATCGGTCGAGAAGCGCTCCTCGACCGCCGGGGCGACGGCTTCGGCGGACTCCGGCGCGACCGCGCCCTGCGCAGGCTCGACCGGCTCGATGCCCGAGGCCTCGTCCTCAGGCATCGAAGTCCTCGGCGACGTTGCGCAGCACGGCGGCGATCTTGCGGCCGTGGCTGGACGACGGATAGCGGCCGCGGCGCAGGTCGCCGCCGATGCCGTCGAGCAGCTTCACGAGATCCTCGACGATCACGGCCATGTCGTCCGCGGGCTTGCGCTTGGACTTGGCGAGGCTCACCGGAGCCTCGAGCACGCGCACGGAGAGCGCCTGCAGGCCGCGTTTTCCGTCGGCGACGCCGAACTCGACGCGAGCGCCGGCCTTGACCGCGGACCCGGCGGGGAGGGACGAGGCGTGCAGGAAGACGTCCTGGCCGTCATCGGTGGTGATGAAGCCGAACCCCTTCTCGTCGTCGTAGAACCTGACCTTGCCGGTGGGCATGGGAGAACCTCGCTGCAAATACTCGGGCGCCGGATCCGGGGGATCCGATCGGGTGGCGTGCGGAAGCCCCGCACCCCACCAGCCTACCGGTCGCGGAGCGGGTAGGCTGGGACGGATGAGCACTCGGCCGCCTGCCCCCGAGCCGGAGATCCGCGGGATCGATCGGTTCCTGACCTTCGGCGCGCTGACGCTGGCCGCCCTCTCGGTGATCTGCTTCTTCGTGATCATCATCGCGACCGCGGTGGGGATGAAGCAGGCTGACTTCACGCACGGCGCCTGGCCCGTCGTGGGCGTGTTCCCGTTCTGGGGCCTGCCGATCGCCTTCGGCATGATCGTCGTCCTGCTCATCATGAGCTTCGTCCGGAGAGGACGCGCGGCGCGGCGCTCCTGACGCCGCCGCGAGCTGTTCTCACCATGAGCACCCATGCGCGCCTTCTCGCCGAGGCGTTGTCCGCGCGCACCGATGACGAGCTCGCCGCGCTCTTCGGGCGCCGTGAGGTGCGACCCGATGCCGGCTGGCACGATTTCTTCGACGCCGCCGAGGCGCTGCTGGATCCGACGTCGGTGGCACGGGTTCTGCCCCGTCTGACCCGGGCCGAGGTCGCGGGACTCGTCGCCGCCGCATCCGGCGCGGATCCCGGTGCGGTCGCGGACGCGCTGCGCACCCTCGCCCTGCTCTCGCCCTCCGGCGCGACGCTGCCCCCGACAGTGGCGGCGGCCGTCGCCGCACGCGACACCGTCGCAGGCCCGATCATCCCGGGCGACGAATCGGTGTCCGCAGACCTCCCTAAGAGCGCAGATGAGCCCGAGTCAGCCCGGGCCGCCGAACGCGCCTTCACGACGGTCGCGACACTCGCCGACGCCCTTCTGCTCGCCGAGGAGGGGCCGCTGGCGCTGCTCGCAGGCGGCACCGTGGGACTCTCCGAGAAGCGCCGCCTGAGCGAACGCGGGCTCCCCGAAGACCCTGCTCTGCTCGACGATGTGCTCGCGCTCGGCACGGCCGCCGGTCTGCTGCGGCCGATCGAGCGCACCCTGCGCCTGTCCGACGCCGGTGCGGCGTGGCTCCGGCTGCCCGGCCCCGAGCGCTGGTCGCGGCTGGTCGCAGGTTTCCGCACCGCTCTGCCCGAGGTGCTGCGCACCCGGAACGGCGGCTGGATCCCCCTTGCGGACTGGCACGCCGAGCATCCCTGGGACCCGAGCTGGCCGGCACGCATCGACGGACTCATCCGGCAGGCCCGTCTGCTCGGCCTCATCACAGACGAGAGCTCGGACGGAACCGCAGCGGAGACCCCCTGGGCCGAGGCGCCGCGACGCGGAGCGGACCCGGATCCCTCCGCCCTCGCCGCCTACGTGCCCGCCGAGGTCGACCGGATCTTCCTGCAGAACGATCTCACTGCGATCGCCCCGGGGCCGCTGCTGCCCGCCCTGGACCTGCGGCTGCGCGGCATGGCCACCCGCGAGTCGGCGAGCCAGGCGTCCTCGTACCGCTTCACCGCCGACTCGCTCAGCACGGCGCTGTCGTCCGGGGAGACGGAGGAAGGGGTGCTGGACTTCCTCGAAGGTCTCTCCCTGACGGGAGTGCCGCAGCCGTTGCGCTACCTGCTGGCGCAGAGCGCGAGCAGGCACGGCCAGGTGCAGGTCGGTACCGACCCTGCGACCGGACGGACTCGCGTGCGCAGCCGCGACCTGCACCTGCTGCAGGCGATCGGCGTGGACCAGGCGCTGCGCCCCCTGGGCCTCGTCCCCGACGACACCGGCGAGGACGCCGCGGCGCTGACCACGCGGGTCAACCGCGACACCGTGTTCTGGGCGCTCACCGACGAGCACTACCCCGCCGCCCTCGTGGACGCGGCCGGTGCGGTGGAGCGACCGGTTCGCACCACAGCGGAGAGCGCTCCCCCGCCCCCCGCCGACGCCCAGCGCTACGCGGCGCTCATCGCCCGGCTGCGGGAGGCGCGTGAGGGCAACCCGGACGCCGCGTGGCTGGAACGGGAGCTCGAGCACGCCGCGAAGCAGCGCGCCGTGCTCGCCGTCGAGGTAGCCATGCCCGACGGCACGGCGCGCGAGCTGGTGCTCGAGGTGACCGGCTTCGGGGGCGGGCGCGTCCGCGGCCGCGACCGGGCGAGCGACGTCGAGCGCACCCTGCCGATCCGCTCGATCCTCTCCACCCGCGCCATCGAGGACGCCGGATCCTGAGTCCCGATCCTCTCAGCAGGACCGGGCCGCCCCGACCCCCGTGGCCGCGAGCATCGATCGGCGCCGAGCGCCGGCTCCCCGGTGTGACCGGTAGACTGGTCCGCTATGTCTGATGGCCCGCTGATCGTCCAGAGCGACCGCACCGTGCTACTCGAGGTCGCGCACCCCGACGCCGAGAGCGCGCGGCACGAGCTCGCGATCTTCGCCGAGCTGGAACGCGCCCCCGAGCACATCCACACGTACCGGGTCACCCGGCTGGGGCTGTGGAACGCCCGCGCGGCCGGCCACACGGCCGAGGACATGCTGGAGACCCTCGACCGCTGGTCGCGTTTCCCCGTGCCCCCGTCGGTCTCCGTCGACATCCGCGAGACCGTGAACCGCTACGGCCGGCTCGTGATCGAGCGCGACGACGAGGGCGTACTCATCCTGCGCTCCACGGATCCCGCCGTGCTCACCCAGGTCGCCGGGAACAAGCGGATCCAGCCGCTGCTCGTCGGCCACCCTGCCCCCGACACATACGTCGTGGACGCGTGGGCGCGGGGTCAGATCAAGCAGGAGCTGTTGAAGATCGGCTGGCCCGCCGAGGACCTGGCCGGCTACACGCCGGGCACACCGCACGAGATCACGCTGGCCGAGGACGGCTGGACGATGCGCCCCTACCAGCAGGACGCGGTCGACGCGTTCGCGAAGGACGGATCCGGCGTCGTCGTGCTCCCCTGCGGTGCCGGCAAGACCATCGTCGGCGCCGGTGCAATGGCGGCGACCAAGACGACCACGCTCATCCTCGTCACCAATGCCGTCTCGGCCCGCCAGTGGCGCGACGAGCTGATCAAACGCACCAGCCTGACCCCCGAGGAGATCGGCGAGTACTCCGGGCAGGTGAAGGAGGTCAAGCCGGTCACGATCGCGACCTACCAGATCCTCACCGCGAAGCGGAAGGGCCAGTACGCGCACCTCTCCCTCCTCGACGAGATGGACTGGGGGCTCGTGGTCTACGACGAGGTGCACCTGCTGCCCGCACCGGTCTTCAAGCTCACCGCCGATCTGCAGGCCCGCCGCCGGATCGGCCTCACCGCGACGCTCGTGCGCGAGGACGGTCGCGAGGGCGACGTGTTCAGCCTGATCGGCCCCAAGCGGTTCGACGCACCGTGGAAGCAGATCGAGGCGCAGGGCTTCATCTCGCCCGCCGCCTGCTACGAGGTTCGCGTCGACCTGCCACCGGACGACCGGCTGGAGTACGCCGCCGCGACGGATGACGAGCGCTACCGCCTCGCCGCGTCCGCGCCGGCCAAGATCACCACGGTGCGCGAGCTCATCGCGAAGCACCCCGGCGAGCGCATCCTCGTGATCGGGCAGTACCTCGACCAGCTCGAGGAGTTGTCCGAGGCCCTGAACGCGCCGTCGATCACCGGCGCGACGCCGGTGGACGAGCGCGAGGAGCTGTACCGGCAGTTCCGCGAGGGCGAGATCGAGCTGCTGGTGGTGTCGAAGGTCGCGAACTTCTCCATCGACCTGCCGGAGGCCTCGGTCGCGATCCAGGTGTCCGGATCCTTCGGCTCGCGCCAGGAGGAGGCGCAGCGCCTCGGACGCCTGCTGCGACCGAAGCAGTCCGGGCACACGGCAAGCTTCTACACGCTGATCGCGCGGGACACGGTCGACCAGGACTACGCGCAGAACCGCCAGCGCTTCCTCGCCGAGCAGGGCTACAGCTACACGATCCTGGACGCGCACGAGCTCGAGGCGGCCTGATCGCCCTTTGCGCCTCGTCTATCCCAGGAGAAGGCGGTCGGGAAGGCCGGAACGAGGCGCGGGGCGCGTCAGGTCTGCGGGATGACCGTCAGCACTCTCGCGGTGTACTCGGCGAACGCCGTCATGAACTGCCGCAGGAACTCCTCAGTCCCTGGCGTCGTCACCCGGCCGTCGTCGTCGATGAGTCCTGGCGAATAGTGGATGTACGCCTCGGGGGACGTCATCTGACGGGCGTTGAGGAAGCCCAGGGTGGCGCGCAGGGACTGCTGTCCGACGGCCGTGCCGATCGCCCCCATCGACGCCCCCACGACGCCGGTGGGCTTGTGCGCCCACACGTTCTGCCCCCAGGGTCTGCTGCCCCAGTCGATCGCGTTCTTCAGCGGTCCCGGCAGCGAACGGTTGTACTCCGGCGTCACGAAGAGCACCGCGTCGGCGCTCGTCACCGCCTCCTTGAAGTCGAGCGCGACCTGCGGATAGTCGGCATCGAAGTCGCGGTTGTACAACGGCAGGTCGGCATAGGAGATCTCGAAGAACTCGAAACCCTCGGGCGCAAGATGCGTCAGTGCGTTCGCCAGACGGCGATTGATGGACTCCCGGGAGAGGCTGCCGACGATGACGCCGACACGGTACGGCCCCTCGTGCTCGATGATGTCGATCTTCATGGACACACTCTGCACCCGAAAGGGGCGGATCGTCACGCTTCCTGAGGCGCCGCATAGCCGATCCCTAGGAAAGTTCCGCCCGCAATCAGCCCGAACACGGATCGGGTCACCATAATGGGGGCATGACTGAAGCGCGCATCCTGGTCGTCGACGACGAACCCAACATCCGCGATGTCCTCTCCACGGGCCTGAGCTTCGCCGGTTTCTCGGTGAAGACCGTCGCCAACGGCGCCGCCACGATCTCGGCCGTGCTGGAGGAGGAGCCCGATCTCATCATCCTCGACGTGATGCTCCCCGACATGAACGGATTCAGCGTCACCAAGCGACTGCGCGGCGCGGGTTTCACGGCGCCGATCCTGTTCCTCACGGCGAAGGACGACACCGAGGACAAGATCGAGGGACTGAATGCGGGCGGCGACGACTACGTCACCAAGCCGTTCGCCCTGGACGAGATCGTCGCGCGTGCGCAGGCGATCCTGCGCCGCACCATGCAGGCGGACGAGGAATCGGTGATCCGCGCCGGCGAGCTGTCGATGGATCAGGACACGCACGACGTGTTCGTCGGATCCACCCCCATCGAACTCAGCCCGACCGAGTTCAAGCTCCTCCGCTACCTCATGCTCAACCCGAACCGGGTGTTGTCGAAGGCGCAGATCCTCGACCACGTCTGGGAGTACGACTTCAACGGCGACGCCGGCATCGTGGAGAGCTACATCTCGTATCTCCGCCGCAAGATCGACCCGCACACCGAGGAGCCGGTCATCCAGACCAAGCGCGGCTTCGGCTACATGCTCAAGGTGGGGAAGACCGCGTAGCGGATGGCAGAGCCCGACGCGATCACGCGATGGTGGCGCCGGATCAGCCTTCGGGCGAAGGTGACCGGCGTCACCGTCGGCGTGCTCGCGCTCGGACTCGTCGTCACCGGCATCGGCACCATGCCGATCCTGCGCAACCTGCTCATCGACAACGTCGAATCCCAGCTGCCGACGCTCGTGACCAGCGACCTCGCCACGATCACGCCGGACGGCTACGGCACCTTCAGCGTCACACTTAAGGACGAGACGCTGGGCCTCGCGGACTACTTCGTCGCGGTCTACGACACGGCCGGCGCGCTCGTGTACTCCGGGGGCGGCGCGCCGAAGGCCGGCAAGCCCGAGTTCCCGACCACCTACCCTCTGGCCCGTGCGACGCTCGAAGCCGGACGGACGGATCCGATGGTGCTGCGAGGCGCGGACGGATCCGAGTTCCGCGCCGCTGTGGCGGTGCGGGAGGACCCCAGCACCAACATCACCTACACGCAGATCGTGGCGGTGTCGCTGGACGAGCCGGATCGCATCCTGGCGACGTTCTTCGGGGTGTTCACCACGGTGGCGCTCGTGACGATCATCATCGCGGCGCTCGCCACCCGGGGGCTGGTGACGCTCGCCTTCCGCCGGCTGGGCCGGGTGGAGTCCACCGCCATGGCGATCGCCGCGGGCGACTTCAGTCAGCGGCTCACGGACCTCGAGCCGACGACCGAGGTGGGGCGGCTGAACGGCGCCATCAACACCATGCTCGACCGGCTGGACGCGGCGATCGCCCAGCGCGACCGCTCTGTGCAGCAGATGCGGCGCTTCGTCGGCGACGCCAGCCATGAGTTGCGCACGCCGCTGGTGAGTGTGCGCGGCTACGCCGAGCTGTACCGGATGGGCGCCATCAAGCCCGGCGAGGACACTGCGCGCGCGATGGACCGGATCGAGAAGGAGGCGCTGCGGATGGGCGTGCTCGTCGAGGATCTGCTCGCCCTCGCCCGCCTGGACGAGCAGCGCGAACTCACCATCGAACCGCTCGATCTTCGCCCGCTCGCGCAGGACGCCGCGCTCGACCTGCGCGCGGCGGCGCCCGAGCGCCCGGTCACCGTCGTCGACATGACCGCCGAGGCGCACCCTACGGACCTGCCCGTGCCCTCACACATGGCGATCACACGGCCGACCCCGACAACACGCACGGCGCCTCCGCGCGGTCGCATACCCGCGATCCTGCGCCGGCGCCCGCGCGACGGCGGCCCGGTTCCCGAGATCGACTTCTCCGAGGCCGTCGTCGCTCCCGTCTCCACGCCGCCGATCGTGCTCGGCGAGGAGAACAAGGTGCGCCAGGTG